>DASSHC010000280.1:0-8451 GCA_035693105.1 Thermomicrobiaceae bacterium
TGCCTTGCTGCCCACGCGGCGAGGCAACGAGGAATGGGGCGATGTTGACGCGCCAGCGACAACGTTCGGCGACAATTCAACGAGGGCAAACACAAGGGTCTGCCCCTACAGCAGGTCACGCTCCGTTCGACACCCGGTCAGCGGTAGCCGAACAGCGGCGGGAAGACGATTACGACGAGCGCCGCCCAGACGGCATAGACCGGCAGGTACGCCGTCTGCCAGCGTTCGAGGCCGCTGAACGCCCCGCGCTCGCGTAGAAAGCGAATGTAGAGCCGGGCGGACCAGGCCAGGTTGACCAGCAGGATCACGTTCACCCCCAGGCCGGCTACGCGGTTCGGAGTGAAGCCGAACTCCGTGATGCGCGTCGCGATGGCCCAGAGCGCGACCGCGTCGGCCAGCAGCGCGCTGACCACCAGCACGACCTGCAGCACATCGAAGAGGCCGGGGGGCGACAGCGGATCCCGGGCAGAGATGGAGTAGAGAAGCAGGCCAAGAACCACCACCAGGAGCAGATCGAAGGCGATGAGCGCGTCCCGCTCGATGTCGACGCCGCGTCCGGTCCAGAGCAGCGTCCCCAGAAACGTGACCAGCATGACGGCGAACAGGGGTGTGAAGAGGCGCGTCAGCACCGGCGCCATGTTCTCGATCACGCTCTGCTTGGACTCCACCAGCCAAGAGGCGACCAGGACGGCCCCGACGGCGCCGCAGGGCAGCAGCCACGACTGGAAAAAGGACTCGATGTCGATGCCGATGGCTTGGAAGATCAGCGCCGTGAACCCCGTGAGCACGCCGCCGCCGAGGGCGATCAGCACGTAGTAGATGAACAGCTCCCCGGAGAAGCGAATGAAGTCCATGCGGCCCGCGACCTGACTCCAGCGGCCACCGGCGTACGCGATACCGACCACCAGCCAGAGCGCGATCGGCAGGTGCAGCGCCGTCAGCACCTCGCTGGAGCCGTTCGGGGTGAAGGGATAAACGTTGGCGAAGACAGCGGCCCCGACGAACGCGGCGGCCAGCCAGGCGAGCGTGCGGGTGCCTAGGCCCCGCTTCCAGGCGAAGTAGCCGGTCAGGAGAGGCAGCACGAAGAGACTCAGGTTGTGGACGTAGAAGCCGGCGTCTTGATCCAGGTCCATCCCGAAAAGCGCAGGCAGCTTGATGACTACGGCCGCCGTCACCGCGAGACCGAGGGCGACGATGGCATCCGTTCGGACGCGCGCCCGCGCATCCCCGGAATCTGACGGGACGACGAGCTGCTTCCAGAGGCGGTCCGAGTGCTCGCGCGCGAACTCGCGTGACAGGGCGTCGAGGCTACCCATGCGCTTCACCGCCACCAGGAAGGCTTCATCCGGGGCGAGCCCGGCATCGCCCAGAACCGCGACCTGCTCGCGCAGATGGTCTTCCAGCTCCGCGACATCGACGGCGTGGATCGCCTGCCGGCGGCGGAGATAGCTCCGCCATTGGTCGATCTGCTCCTCGAGCGCTACCGACCCACCTTGAGCCGGCATCGTCAGGATCCCTGCGGCAGCGGCGTGGCCGGCGCCTGACTGGCGGGGATGGGAAGGGAGAGCGTCACCCAGATGCCGCGGAGCGTCGCGTCCACCGCTTCCCACTGCGTGCGCTCCTCCGCGAGCTGAGCCCGGCCCTGGGATGTGATCCGGTAATACTTGCGACGGCGGCCACTCTGCGCGACTTCCCAGCGCGCCGCGACGAAGCCGAGCCGCTCGAGCCGGTGCAGCACCGGGTAGAGCATGCCGTCGGTCCACGACATGCGCCCGCCGGACAACTCCCGCACGCGCTGAAGGATCGCGTAGCCGTAGCTATCCGCCTCGGCCAGGATCGCCAGGACGATCGGGGTCGAGGACGCGGCGATCAGGTCCTTGTTGATCTCCATGGTCTTACCCGTCGCGCGGTGCGAATACACGCAATTGGATCCACCGAGCCGTAGTCTACATTGCAGTGCTAGGTATGTAAAGGGCCGCGCGTCCAAGGAGCCTCGCCGCGACTCCACGGGAGCAAGCCATTCGTGCGCGACACCGCTTGATACGTAGCTACAAATGTAGTTATATAAGGGCGAGGGGGAGGCGAATGGAGTTCGAGTGGGATGAGGCGAAGCGCCGGATCAATCTCATCAAGCATGGCATCGACTTCATTGACGCCGAGCTTCTGTTCGATGGCCGGCCTGTATGCACCATTCGCAGCGTCTTCCCAAACGAAGAGCGCTACCTGACGACAGGAATTATTGAAGATCACGTCGTGACAGTCGTCTGGACACAACGTGGGGAGCGGCTTCGTTTGATCTCGGCAAGGAGGGCTCGTGATGCAGAGCGACGAGCATATCGTGCGCTATACCAGTGAAGAGCTCGAACAAATGCGCCGTCGTGGTGAGAGCCAGAGCGACTGGGCGCGCGTCGATGCCATGACCGAGGAGGAGTTGGAAGCATCGATCGACTACGAGGAAGAGGGCGAACCGGACTGGAGCACGGTCCAGGCCGGCATCCCCGGTCCCAAGCAGCAGCTCACCGTGCGCTTTGACGCCGACGTGATCGCGTGGTTCAAGGCGCAGGGGTCGGGCTACCAGACGCGCATGAACGCCGTGCTGCGGAGCTACGTCGAGCACCAAAAGCGACGAGCGGCTGAAGCTGCTCGTCGCCACTGAGGTGAACCAGGTGCGTCTGGTGCCTCACCCGCTCACTCCGCGCCGTGCGCCTTGCCCACGCGCTCGATGAAGGCGAAGTCCTCGGCGCGGGGGGCGCGGTCGATGTGGGCGTAGCGGCCCTGGCGGTAGCCCTCGGAGATGGTGGCCACCAGCTTCTCATCCTGGCGGAAACCGCGCATCGTCTGCTCCAGGAGCGCCTGCCAGCGGTCGTAGAGCGCTTGCGCCGCGGGGCTGGCCGGGTCGAGGTCGTAGCTGGCGCGGATCTCGCCGATGAGCGCGGCCCAGCCCTCCTCGACCTGGTGGATCTCCTCCGGCGTGATGTCGTTCTCCTCCGCCAGCTCCCGCATGCGGCGCTGCATCTCCTCCGGCTTGTAGTACTCGTTCACGTCGACTCCTCTCCGTCGTAGTCGCCGCTCCAGCGCGGCCGAAGTCTCGGCCAGCAGTTGCCAGTCCCAGACGCCGCGCGCCTGCTGGTCACGCAGCAGCGTGCCCAGGGCGGCCTCCACCCGCTCCAGTTCCGCGATCTGCTCGCGCAGGATGTCGCGCTGGATGCGCATCGAGGCGATCAGGTTGAAATCGGGCTGATCGAGCAGCGCGCCGATCTCGGCCAGCTCGAAGCCGAGGGCGCGCAGCGTCAGCACCTGCTGCAGGCGCAGCAGCTCCGCTTCGGTGTAGAGCCGGTAGCCCGACGCGCCGCGTTCCGAAGGGCGCAGCAGGCCGATGCGGTCGTAGTGGTGCAGCGTGCGTACCGAGACACCGGTCAATCGGGCGAACTCCCCGATGCGGTAGTGCCTGCACCCGCTCACGTGCCACCTCCTTTCCCCACGAGCATAGAGCCTGACGCAACGTCAGGGTCAAGGGGCCGGTCAAAGACGGCGCGCGTGCGGTAGCATCAGGTTATGGGAGAATCGCTGCCAGTCCGCCGCCGGAGCTACCGCCAACTGCGCCGCTATCGCCAGATCGCGGACGTGCTGGCGCGCCACGGGCTCGGCTTCCTGATCGACCTCTTCGGGCTGGAGCGCTTCCTGCCGCAGTACCGCGGCTTCCTCGGGCGGGAGCCGCGCGCCCGCGCCTACACCCGGCCCGAGCACCTGCGCCTGGCGCTGGAGGAGCTTGGCCCGACCTTCATCAAGCTGGGCCAGATCCTCTCGACTCGCCGCGATCTGCTGCCGCCCGCCTATCAGGCGGAGCTGGCCAAGCTGCAGGATGCCGCCGCGCCGATCGCCTTCGCCACCATCCGCGAGACGGTCGAGGGCGAGCTGGGCCGGCCACTTGAAGCGTTGTTCGCGAGCTTCGAGGAGGCGCCGCTGGCGGCCGCTTCGATCGGCCAGGCGCACGCCGCCAGGCTCCGCGACGGCACCGAGGTCGTCGTCAAGGTGCGGCGCCCGGCGGCGGTCGAGCAGATCGAGGTCGATCTGGCGATCCTCTTGAACCTGGCCACGGTCGCCAGCCGCCGCTCGCAGCTCGCCGAGCAGTACGACCTGGTGGCGCTGGTGGAGGAGTTCGCCGCCACCCTGCGCGCCGAATTGGACTACGAGCGCGAGGCGCACAACGCCGAGCACGTCGCCGCCAACTTCGCCAACGTGCCGGGGCTGCGCGTGCCGCGCGTCTACTGGGAGCTGACGAGCCAGCGCGTGCTGACGCTGCAGCGCATCCGCGGCATCAAGATCAGCAACGTGGCCGCGCTGGAGGAGGCCGGGGTCGACCGTGCGGCGCTGGCGAACGATGCCGCGCGTATGGTCCTCAAGATGGCGCTGGAGGACGGCTTCTTCCACGCCGACCTGCACCCCGGCAACCTCTTCGTCGAACCGAGCGGGCGCATCGGACTGATCGACTTCGGCATGGTCGGCACGCTGGACGAGACGACGCGGGATCACCTGATCGATCTCTTGATCGCGGTCGTCAGTCAGGATACCGATCGCATGGTCGACGAGTTGCTGGAGCTGGGCGCGGCCCGGCGCGTCGACCGCGTGGTGCTGCGCCGCGACCTGCAGCGCATCGTGTCGCACTACATCAACCGGGCGCTGGGCGAGATCGAGATCGGCGCGGTCATCGAGGACGCGCTGGGGATTATCCGGCGCCACCGGCTGCAACTGCCGGCCAACCTGGCGCTGCTGCTGCGCATGCTGGTGATGGCGGAGGGGCTCGGCCAGATGCTCGACCCCAGGTTCGAGGCGCTGCCGGTGGCACGCCCCTTCGGCAAGCGGCTGCTCTTGCAGCGCTACTCGCCGGCCCGCTGGGCGCGGCGCATGGGCCAGGCGACCTTCGACGCCGCCGAGCTGGGGACCGAGCTGCCGCGCCAGGTGCGCCGGCTGATCCACGAGATCGAGCGCGGCGACCTCCAGATCGGCGTCCGGCCCGAGGGCTTCGACCACCTGCTGCGCCGGGTGGAGCGGCTGACCAACCGCCTGATCCTGGGCCTGATCGTGGCCGCGCTGATCAACGGGCTGGCCGCGCTGCTGGCGCTGTCGCGCCCCTTCTCCGGCGGCTGGTCGAGCGCCGCCTTCGCCCTCGGCAGTGCCCTGACGCTCCTCCTGGTGATCCTCCTCGTCTGGAGCGTGCTACGCTCCTTGGGGGAGTAGTGCCACAATGCTGAATTGAATCAGTCAGGGGATGTGTGTCGCCGAAGCCAGACGTCGGCGGTCTGCTCGTCGTAGGCGTGCTCGGCGATCCCGACCACCAGGTCGGCCCGTTCAGTCACGGTCGCGGTGCACCTGAGGCCATTCAGAGCAAGGAACGTCGCGGTGGCTACCCAGGCAGCGCGCTTGTTCCCATCGATGAAGCCGTGCGCCATGACCAGGCCATGGAGCAGCTTGGCGGCTTGCCGGACGAGATCTGCTTCCTCGTAGTAGGCCGCATTCGCGGGCCGGTCGAGCGCGGCGGCCAGGCGTTCACGCTGCTGGACGTAATGCTCCGCCTGCTCTTGCGGGACCCCCAAAATGCGAGCGTGGAGAGCGATCAGCTCATCCACGCTCAAATACTCAACGGGATTGGTCTCAGGCGGCATGGGGATCAGCGCCGGCGCCACGCCCCGCGGTCATACGCCTCAAGGCGTTCCAGAACCTCACGCTCTTCTAGGATGATGCGCTGGCCAATCTCGAGCACCCGCGCGCGCACGCCGCTCGGGGCCAAGGCAGGCGAAGTCGATGGCCGCGCGTGGCGCTCACCAGCTTGATCTTGCTCCGTCTCCACCTGGATGTTATGTGTTTCGCGCCGCGCTGCCATCACTGCCTCCTCGAAGTGTCCGCTGGCGCAAGTTTATCACGCGATCGTGAAGCGCTCGTTGGCTAGTCCGGATGCACCACGCCCTGGGCGACGAGGTCGCTGGCCTCGATCGTCAGGCGGATGATCTGGGCCAGGCCGTCGGTGATCGAGGGGATCTCGATGAACTCGTGCACCGTGTGCGCCCCCTCGCCACGCGCCACGCCGACGCAGACGGCGGGGATGCCGAGGCTGATCGGAATATTGGCGTCGGTGCTGGAGGCGTGCAGCTCCGGCTCGTAGCCCAGCCAGCGCAGCACGCTGATGGCGAGTTGCACCAGCGGGTCGGTCAGCGGGCGGCTGCCGGCCGGGCGCTCGCCGACCACCTGGATCTCGCTGGCCAGCCCCGGATCAGGCGCGGTGCCGATGATCCGTTCGACCCGGGCCGAGAGCTGATCCAGCTCCGGCACGCCGACCGAGCGCATGTCGAGCAGCGCCGAGGCGCGCGCCGCGATGGTGTTGATCGAGGTGCCGCCCTCGATCATGCCGACGTTGTAGGTCGTCTTGGGATCGCTCGGCACCTGGATGTCGGCGATGGCGGCGATGATCCGGCCCAGCCCGTGGATCGCGCTGGGCACGCCGAAGGCGCCGAAGGAGTGCCCGCCCGGGCCGCGCACCGTCACCCGCCAGCGCTTCGAGCCGACACCGGCGTTGGTGATGTTCCCCTGGCGGCCGTCGATCACCAGCACGGCGCCCAGCTCGTCGCGGTAGCGCTGGCAGGCCGCGCGCGCGCCGCGCAGGTTGCCCAGTCCCTCCTCGCCCACGTCGGCGCAGGCGATCAGGTCGCAGGGGGTCTCGACCCCGAGCGCGTCGAGCACGTCGAGCAGCGTGATCATCGAGGCCACGTTGACCGCGTTGTCGCCGATGCCGGGGCCGTGCAGCGTGTCGCCCTCCTGGCGCACGGCGATCGGCGTGCCGGCCGGGAAGACGGTGTCGATGTGCGCCAGCAGCATCAGCAGCGGACCGCCGCGCCGGCCGCGCCGGGTGTAGACGTTGCCGACGTCGTCGGTCTCGGTCTGGTAGCCGCGCTCGGCCAGCAAGGAGGCGACGAAGGCGCCGCGCTGCGACTCCTCGCCGGTCGGCGACGGCACCTCGCAGATGCGCGCCGCCAGCGCGGCCACCGCCGCCGTGCGCGCCTGCGCCTCGGCGCGAATCCGCTCCAGCATCTCGGGTGTCATGCTCGGCATAGTCCTCCTTGGTCCCTGCCTAAAGCTGAGGATTGAGCGCCGCGTGAGGACGGATCCTTCGACTGCGCTCAGGATGACGGGGGAGGTAGGGGCATACGACTACGACTTGCCTAGTCCGGTAGGCCCCACATTTCCCCTGTCATCCCGAGCGCAGTCGAGGGATCCGTCTTGCCTCACGTCCTATCCTCGTCGTACGCCACTATGCCAACCCCATGTCTCCCCTTCTCCCAAAATAGGGAGAAGGGGCGGGGGGATGAGTGCCCCCCCTCACGCCGTTTCCAGCGCCCAGCCGGCGATCTCGCCGCAGGTGGCGAGCCAGACGCCCGGCTCCTCGCGGATGCGCTGCAAGACCGTCTCGACCGCCGCCAGGCGCACGGCTCGCCCCGAGCCGTAGTCGCCGCGCGGGTGGAGGATCAGGGTGCAGAGCCCGCCGGCGGCGTACATGGCGCGAAACTCCTCGATCAGCGCGGCGGCCACCACCTCGGGCTGGCGGTAGAGCGCGTAATAGTTGCGGTCGCTGGACGACCAGAAGACCGGCAGCTCGGCCAGCCGCTGCTCGCCCTCGCGCACGACGTACGGCAGGTCGTCGTCGTTGTAGCTGCTGTCGTAGCGGTAGCCGCGCCGGGCCAGGATGGCGCGCGTCTCCAGGCTCATCAGGCCCTCGGGGGCGCGCCAGCCGCGCGGACGCGCGCCGAAGACGCGCTCGAAGGCCGCCTCACTTCGCGCCAGCGCCGCTTCCTGCGCCTCCGGCGCGAGCGCGCTGAAGTCCTCGTGGGCGTAGCCCAGCCCGGCCGGCTCGTGCCCGGCGGCGGCGATGCGCGCCATCACCTCGGGGTAGCGCTCGGCGTCGTAGCCGGGGATGAAGCAGGTGGCGCGCACGTCGTGGCGCGCCAGGGTGTCGAGCAGGCGGCCAATACCGGCCTGGGCGCCGTAGCGCCCGTACGAGTAGCGGCCCCAGAGCGGCTGGTCGGGCAGGACGGACTGCTCCACGCTCTCGCCGTCGAAGTTGACCGTGATCGCCACGGCGCAGCGCGCGCCGTTGGGCCAGCGCGGCGTCGCGCTCATCGGCGGCCTCCCAATCGCTGCGCGGGCGTCATGAAGCCGTGCGTCGGGTCGAGGCACCAGCGCGCCAGGTCGCCCACGCGGCTGAAATGGACGTCGGGGAAGGTTTGAATGTAGGCAATCAGCCGGTCGATGACCCGCGCCCGCGAGGGGATACCGCTGCCGAAGCCGGCGCGCGGGTGGAAGGTGACGATGAAGTAGCCGGTGTCGTTGTAGATGGCGTCGAACTCCCGCTGCCAGCGCTCCAGCACCTCGGCGGGGCTGAAGGCGGCGGTGGTGTAGAGC
>DASSHC010000281.1:0-6194 GCA_035693105.1 Thermomicrobiaceae bacterium
CGGAGGCCTCCCACGACGTGGCCAACTGGTTGACCACACGCATCTTGTCGTCGAGCCCCACCAGACCTTCGTAGATGCATTTGATCGTGCCTAGCGAAGCGTTGGAGAAGGTGTCGTGCACGTCGAGCGAGTCGGGCTCCACGTTGAGCGCGATCAGGAAGGCCTTGTCGACGAACGGCGCCGAGGTTGGCATGGTCGAGGGGTTGAGCGCCGGGGTGCCGATCGTCTGCGCGATAGGCTGTGGGGTACCGGCCATGGTAGCGGTCGCGCCGCCGCCGGCCGCCGTGGTCGGAGCACCCGGCGCGCTGGTCGAGGTGTTCTTCGAGCTACCGCCGCAGGCGGCGATGATCATCGAGATCGAGGTCGCGCTGGCGCCGAGCGCGACCAGGCGCAGGAACTGGCGCCGGTCGAGGCCGTGGCGCTGCCACTCCTCATAGAGCGCACCAAACCGATCTACGCGGTTCATCGTATCTCCTCCTACCACCTGAACCACCAGAACGAGGGCATCTTGCGGACGATAATAGCACGCCTCCGCAATCAGACAACGCCGCCCGGCCAGATACGTTCAGCGTTCCGGCGCGGGTAGCCACGCGCCGGGCCTACTTCGGCCACAATCGCCGGCGTGTCTAGCGCGCTGAGCAATCGATCGCCCGCATCTCTTTCCCCGGCGCGGCTTTTGCATGCCGGTCGCGTGGGCGCTTTGCCCGGCGCCGCTGCTGGAACCGGAGACTCCGCATGACACCGAGCGACATCGCACGCTACCAGGCGAATCTCCAGTCGGAGATCGACGGCGTGGCGCTCTACCGGGCTCTCGCGAGCATGGAAGCGACGCCGGAGCTGGCCGCGGTCTACCGCACCATGGCGGACGACGAGGAGCGGCATGCGGCGCTCTGGCGCGAGCGCCTGACGCAGCACGGCGGCGCGGCCGTTCCCGCGCTCGCGCCGTCCTGGCGCACGCGGGCGCTGATCCGGCTGGCGCGCTGGTTCGGCCCCGGCTTCATCCTCCCTACTGTCGCGGCGCACGAGCGGCTGGACAGCCGGCGCTACCGCGTGCAAGAGGAGGCAGCCGCGGCGGGGCTGCCGGCCGAGGAGCGGGCGCACGCGCGCCTCTTTCGCACGCTGAGTGCGCAAGCGCCGGCTGGGGTCGTCGGCAGCACGCTGGCTCGGATCGAGACGGGGCACCGCGGGGCCGGCGGCAACGCGCTGCGGGCGGCGGTGCTGGGCGCCAACGACGGCCTGGTCTCGAACACCAGCCTGGTGATGGGCGTAGTCGGCGCCGAGCTGGCGGGGCGCGGCATCCTGGTCGCGGGCATCGCCGGCCTGCTGGCCGGGTCCTTCTCCATGGCGCTGGGTGAGTGGCTCTCGGTGCAGAGCGCACGAGAGCTATACGAGCGCCAGATCGAGATCGAACGCCAGGAGCTGGAGACGTTTCCCGCTGAAGAGGAGCGGGAGCTGGCGCTGATCTATCGCGCCAAGGGGCTTCCCGCCGCGAGCGCGGACGCGCTGGCGGCGCAGCTCATCCAGGATCCCGCGGCGGCGCTCGAAACGCTGGCGCGGGAAGAGCTGGGGATCGACCCGGACGAACTGGGCGGCTCGGCCTGGACGGCCGCCCTCGTCTCCTTCGTCCTCTTCTCGGTCGGCGCCATCATCCCGGTCGCGCCGTTTCTCGTCACCTCGGGCACCCCGGCGGTAATCGCCGCGATCGTCCTCAGCATCCTGGCGCTCTTCGTCATCGGGGCCGGCATCACCATCATCACGGGACGAGCCGTGCTCGCCTCCGGTCTGCGCCAGGTCGTCTTCGGCGTCCTCGCCGCCGCCATCACCTTCGGCATCGGACGGCTGATCGGGGTGGAGATCACGGGCTAACAGGCATCAGAGCCGCGGCCAACGCAGGGCGCCATCGCGCAGGGCGAGGCCGATCGTCGCCACGGCGTAGCTGAAGATGAATGGCTGCAGGATCCGCGGCGCGACCCAGCCAAGCAGCAGCACCTCGACCACGATCCAACCGAGCATGACGGCGCCCGCCGCCAGCGAGGCGGGCACGCCCCAGGCTCGACGCTGGAAGAGGCCAACGGCCGCCAACAAATAGCCGCCGCCGACCGCCACGGCCAGGAGCAACCCTGGGACCAGGAAGCTCCCGAACGACGTGCCCGCCAGCACGTCAGGACTCAGCTGCAGCAGGTGTTCCGCCTGCCCGGCGACGAGGATGAGGCCGCAGGTAACGGCGACGATTCCCATGCAGAGATCCAGCCCAAGCAGAAGCCGGTGGTGGGTGGTCGTGCGTGCGAGCACGGCAGTCTCCGATTCTGAGTCGGGCACCCTATGGTCGTTGCATCCCCAACCGTCGCTCCCGCGCGAGCGTGGCATGCCAACCCACAGCGCCGTGGCGCGGCTTACGCCTGAGGCGGCTGTTTCGGGCGCCGGAAGAGTGTCGGGACGATAACGACGAACCAGGCCACCCCGCCGACGAGGATCGGCAACATTTGGGCGAACTGGTCGGTGCCCTGGAGGACGATCGCCGAGGCGAACAGGATGCCGACCCAGACGATCACCGCCCCGATGAGGTACGTCCGCAGTGCGCGTGCTTGGTCCATGATCGCGTCCTTTCCTGATCCGAGATGCGGCCGTGTGCCGCGACCCATCACCAAGTGTGCCGCCTGGGGCACGACAGCGGAGCGACACGGGCCGCCCGGGCGCGACAATGCCGTGACACCAGCCGCGCCAGTGCTCGCAAGGTGGTTCCGCGCGAGACGTGACACCCGGCCGCGGCCATCGCGGAACAACGTTGAGATACCGTCTTAGTTGAGCGAAGCTGTGGGGTTTGAGTCGGCCGAATGATGGGCGGTGATGGGATCTGCACTGCCTGAGCCGAGCCGCCGGAGCCATTCAAGGACACGCTCAAGAAGAAGAATGCGCCGACGCAGCCGATAACCAGCATCACCAGCAGCGCGGCCAGGGCCATGAAGAGTACTTGCGGCGCAGTCAACCCACGCCACCGGCGACCCATCGCCCCCCTTTCGCGCGGCAGGATCACGCAATCTTCGCGCGGGACACGCCAGCGCTGGTTGGCATACGAGAACCTGCGCGCGACGTTGTGCTTGCCGGCTCGGCAGCCACTGTAGTGGGGGAAGCGGGACTCGAACCCGCACGCCTCGCGGCACATGATCCTAAGTCATGCTCGTCTGCCAGTTTCGACATTCCCCCGCGTGCGAACGGTCGCCGCTTCTTCCGCTCGCGATCGTACGGTGACAGCCGTGCACCGCATCGTGACCGAGCGTCGCGCTCGCGGGGACATTCTACACCACGCAAGCGGCCGCGCTGGAAAACGTCACTGCCCGCCAGCGGCGCACATGACCCGAAGGTCCCTATTTTCAAACTTGACACTGTCCGTTCAGGTCGCTACGGTATCCGTGGGAGCGCCGTGGTCCGACTCGCCAGCGCGGCGCTCCCTACCGGACGATCGCGGCGTCGGGGCACGCTCATCGTCCAGTTTGCTCATCGCCTTCCGCATTCGCGCGCCACCCAGCCTAGTCCCGCGACGATTCCCGCCCGGAGAGGAGTCAAAGATGGGATGCGGACAGCGGCCTGAAGCGCGAGACCCGAAGTCGTGGGGGTTCCGCACACCATCGCGACCAGTCGATCAGCCGGACGTCGTCGTGGACGCCGTGTCCGGCGCGCAGATCATGCTGGCCGACGATCTGCCGGATGAGGCCTATGCCAGCCTCTTCGAGATCGAATTCGAAACCGCCCCCGAGGGCGTTTGCTTCTTCTACGACCTCGCCGAGAGCCGCTGGCGCCACACCGGCGAGTGAGCGCGCCCACCCGCTGAACCGATCCCCGCGCCAGCGCAGCGCTTGACAGACCACGCTCAAACCGGGTATGCTAGCAGCGAGATGTATCGATCCACGATGTAGTGTGCGACACCCCCTACCACCAGCGCCGATTCCTCCGCGTCGCCGTCCTCGTTTCAGCGGTTTCGCGTCGAGCGATCAACATAGCCGCGCATTGAGTCGCACCCTCGCCGTGCTCCACGACGAGAGGAGCCGCACATGGCTACCACCCACCGCCGCAGCCCGCTGCACTTTGATCCCCGTCGCCTGCGCCTGGAGCGCAGTCGGCGCCGCTGGCCCCTCTCGCCGGAGGCGCGAGCGCGCGTGGCCGACGAGGAGCCCGATGGCGCTCTGATCGCCGTCGTCGCGCGTGACCTCACCCGGCGCGCCCATGTCGTCTGGCAGTTGGAGGCAGCCGGCTTTCGCACGCTCGCCGGACACGACCTGGTGCTGATGGCCGCGCGCTTCCGCGAGACACAACCGGATGTCGTGGTCCTCGGTGTCGAAACCCAGCGCGACCGGGCCAATCACCGCCTGGTCGAGCGTCTGCGGCACGACCCCGCCACCAGCCACATCCCGGTCCTCGTCGCGCCCACGGCTCAGGACAACGTCGCTACCCGGCATGGCCAAACGCTGGTCGCGACGATACAGGCGCTGCTCGCCACCCAGACCGCGGCGCTGGCTGACGAATTCCCCGCCCCCGATCGCGGCAGATCGGCCGAAAATGTGACGCTTAACCCTCGCTAGTGGCACGGATTGTGCCAATCACATATCTCTGTGATGCATCGTACTGGTGATGGGCAGGGATTGAGATGAACGAACTGACTATCGTCGCCGAGAGCGCGGTCCACCCCGGCAGGAAGCTCTTACAGGCTCGCGATGGGGCGGGCTACTTGCAGCTCGGCCACGACGCGACACCACTCCCCCTGTCGAGCGCGGACTTCAAGCGGCTGCGCGGCATGAGCCACTACCGCAGGCAGCGCCCCGCGCGCGGCATGTCGTTCGCCCCGCGCGAGGAGTACGACCTCGCCGACTAACCCGGCGCGGCAGATAACAAGCGGGCGCTCTTTCGAGCGCCCGCTTTCGTTGCCTTGAAGATGCCGGCGCTAGTGGCCGCAGCCGCAGCCCTGCGCGGTGCCGCCGTTCTCGCCCGTGTCGAAGGAGTGGCCACAGGCGCAGCTGGAGACGGCGTTCGGGTTGCGCACCGTGAAGCCGCCGCCCATCAGGCTGTTGATGTAGTCGATCTCGGCGCCCTCGACATACATGGCGCTGAACTGGTCCACCAGGATGCGCACGCCCTCCTGCTCGACGACGAAGTCTTCCTCGTCGGCTTCATCCTCCACCGACATACCGTAGGAGAGCCCCGAGCAGCCGCCGGGCGAGACGAAGACGCGCAACATCGCCGCCGGCGTCCCCTGCTCCTCCATGTAATCACGCAGTTCCTTCATCGCCTCGGACGTCAGGGAGATGATTGGTGTAGTCGCCGTCATGCTCGTTGTCCTCCAGTCTTTCGCAACCGCCGAGTTCGTTAAATCATACCCCCACTTGGCCACCTGTCAATCCGGTGCGGGTGCAACAACCGTGCCGGCACTGGCGACGATCCCGCGCAACCGTTCCACCTGCTGGCGCAAACGCGCGGCGTCCCGATCGTATTCCAGCACCACCGCCCGCGGCGCGCACTGACCCAGCAGCCACCGCAGCACCTCCTCGTCCTCGGCGGTCAGCTCGCGGTGGCTGTCGTCCAGCCGCGCGCCCAGCCGCCGTGGCCCGCTGAGATGCACCTCGACCACGCGCTCCAGCGGCAGCCGCGCCAGGTAGTCGATCGGCTCGTAGCCCAGCCAGTCGGCGCTGACGCGCAGGTGCGCCAGGTCGAGCAGCAGCCCGCACTCGGCCCCCGCCACGACCTCCGCGATGAAATCCGGCTGGCAGATGTGCTCGTAGGCGCCCTCGGGGCAGTAGTCCAGGTTCTCCAACAGCAGCGGCACATCCAGCCGCTCGCGCAGGAAGCGCGCGGCGGCGGTCGTCCGCTCCAGGCAGACGGCGCGGTCGAGCGGCGCGGAGTCGGGCAGCATGTGGCCCGCGAAGCGCACCCGCTCGGCGCTGAAGCCGAGGTGCAGGCTGAACCAGGGGCTGCCGGTGCGTGCGATCGCCGCCGCCGCGCGCTCGGCCCACTCCTCGCTCAGGATCCCTGGCGTGGTCAGGCTGAAGTCGAGATCGAGATTGTGCAAGAGCACGGGAACCGGCGGCAACTTCGCCGCCAGCCCCCAACCATTGACCTCGATCAGGTCGATCAGCGGCAACACCTCGCGCGCCGCGGGCGACCACTTCACCCCCAGCCGTGGGGCGCTGCGCTCAGGCAAGGCG
>DASSHC010000282.1:0-2349 GCA_035693105.1 Thermomicrobiaceae bacterium
CGAGGTCGATGTGCAGGTAGATGAAGTCGGTCTCGTCCGCCAGCCGCCGCACGGCCTCGGCCAGCGCCGCCCGCTCGGCCGGCACGACCGCCACGTCGGTGGCGCGCACCAGATCCCCCTCCTCGGGGTCCAGATTGCGCACGTCGACCATGATGATGCGGTCGGTCGGCAGCGGCACCGGCTGCTTGGCGCCGATGCGCCAGTTGGCGTGGCAGAGCCCGGCACTGACGGCCACCGGCATGCCGCCGAGCATACCGCTATGGGTCGTGCGCGGGGTGTTGAAGTCGCCGTGCGCGTCGAACCAGACCAGGCCGATGCGGGCGTCCGGCCCGAGCGCCTGCTGCAGGCCGCCGATCACGCCGGGCAGTGCGGTGCAGTTGCCGCCGGCCACGACCACCTTGCGGCCCGCGGCGATGCCCTCGGCGACCGCGTCGGCGATCTGGCCGCCCATCCGCCCCAGGGTCTCCACCGGGTCGGCGCTGATCTCCTCCGGCGTCAGCTCGGGCGCGGCATAGCTGACCTCGCCGCCCAGATCGTAGACCCCGGCCGCGCGAAAAGCCTCATTCTCGTGCGTCCGCCGCGGTCCCGTATCGCGATAGGTCACCCGCAGCTCGACGACGTGCATGTCCATGCGCATTCTCCTCTGTTTTCTCTTCGAAGGGGCGTTCGTGCCGCTCCAGGACGGATCCTTCGACTCCGTTCAGGATGACAGTGGAGGGGATGGGGCCTACCGGGCGAAGACACTCCTCGTCGTCCGCCCCTTATTGACCCTGTCATCCCGACCGCAGTGAAGGGATCCGTCCTCGATGGCACCGACCCATCTCGAAGGGACCGCCCCAATCCCGCGCTCCGCCGCTTATTTCGACGCGAGCTGCTGCACCTTCGCCAGCGCGGCGGGCACATCCGGACGCACGCCGCGCTCGGTCGGCACATCTGCATACGCCACGGTGCCGTCCTGCGCCAGGATGAAGATCGAGCGCCGCGACACGCCGTGGTAGCCGCCGCTGTCCTCCATCTTGATGCCGAGGGCGGTCATCGCCTCCTTATTGAAGTCGGAGAGCATGGGGAATTCCAGCTCGCGCTGCACCGCGAAGGCATGCTGCGAGTGGTAGGCATCCGCGCTGAGACCGAAAACCTGGGCGCCGGCTCGACGAAACTCGTCGAGGTTGTCCTGCAGCTCGGACAACATGTCGCCTCAGCCGCCGGTGAAGGCGAAGAAGTAGAACGCGAGGACCGCCGGCCCCTGCGCCAGGATGTCGTTGAGGCTGGTCTTTGCGTTCTGCGCCCCCAGCACGGTGAACTCGGGCGCCTGGGCGCCGACCGCGATAGCCATGTCGCTCTCCTCTCAGGCAAGCCAAACTCGCCCGCATTGTAGCGGGCGATCTAGTGGTAGCATAGGCTGCGCCGGTGCGCGTGCCGGCGTGGGCGTGGTGGGAGCGTAGGAGGAGGCGGCGTGCGGCTCTACAATACCCTGACCGGAGAGAAAGAACTCTTCACCCCGCTGGACGGCTACACCGTCCGCATGTACGTCTGCGGCGTCACCCCCTACGACACGACCCACATGGGCCACGCCATGACCTACATCACCTTCGACGTGATCAACCGCTACTGCCAGTACCTCGGCTGGCGCGTGCGCTACGTGCAGAACGTGACCGACATCGACGAGGACATCTTGCGCAAGGCCAAGGAGATGGGCGAGCAGTGGGACCGACTGGGCGACCGCTACATCTTCCAGTTCCAGGAGGATCTGAACGCGCTCAACGTCCTGCCGCCGGCCGTCTACCCGCGCGCCACCGGCGAAATCCCGATGATCATCGAGGTGGTTCAGTCGCTCATCGAGCAGGGTAAAGCCTACGAGCGCGAGGGGAACGTCTACTTCCGCGTCGAGCGCTTCGACACCTACGGCCAGCTCTGTCGTCTCCCCGATGAGGAGATGATCCGGCTCTCGGGAGAGCGCGGCGCCAACCCGAACGACCCGCTCAAGGAGAACCCGCTCGACTTCATCCTCTGGCAGGCCGCTCAGCCGGGCCAACCCTCTTGGGAGAGCCCCTGGGGGCCGGGCATCCCCGGCTGGCACATCGAGTGCAGCGCCATGGCGATGAAGTACCTCGGCCCGGTGATCGACATCCACGGCGGCGGCGGCGACCTGGTCTTCCCGCACCACGAGTGCGAGATCGCGCAGAGCGAGTCGTACACCGGCGAGGCGCCCTTCTCGCGCTTCTGGGTCCACGTCGGCATGGTGCGCTACGAGGGCGAGAAGATGAGCAAGTCGCTCGGCAACCTGGTGTTGGCGCGCGACGTGCTGCGCTATCACAGCGCCGACGCCATCCGCCTCTACCTGCTCAGCCA
>DASSHC010000283.1:0-5125 GCA_035693105.1 Thermomicrobiaceae bacterium
GGCACATCGGCGACGTCCGGGCCGTGGACGGGGTCACGTTCTCGCTCAACCGGGGCGAGACGCTGGGCCTCGTGGGCGAGTCGGGCTGCGGCAAGAGCACGACCGGCCGCGCCATCCTGCAGCTCTACAAGCCGACGGCAGGGACGGTCAGTTTCGAGGGCCGCGACCTGACCAAGCTCGACGGTGGCGAGATGCGCAAGATGCGCCGCCACCTGCAGATGATCTTCCAGGACCCCTACGCCTCGCTCAACCCGCGCATGACCGTCGGCAGCATCATCAGCGAGCCGATGCAGATCCACCACCTGGTGGCCAAGGGCCAGCGCAACGAGAAGGTGCAGGAGTTGCTGCAGACCGTCGGCCTCAATCCCTACTTCGCCAACCGCTACCCGCACGAGTTCTCCGGCGGGCAGCGGCAGCGCATCGGCGTGGCCCGCGCGCTGGCCGCCAACCCGGACTTCATCGTGGCCGACGAGCCGGTCTCGGCGCTCGACGTCTCGATTCAGGCGCAGATCATCAACCTGCTGGAGGATCTCCAGGAGCAGTTCGGTCTGACCTACCTCTTCATCGCCCACGACCTGAGCGTGGTGCGCCACATCTCCGACCGCGTGGCGGTGATGTACCTGGGCAAGATCGCCGAGTTGGCTGACCGCAACGCCCTCTACGACGACCCGCTGCACCCGTACACGAAGGCGCTCCTCTCGGCCGTGCCGATTCCGGACCCGATCATCGAGAAGAAGCGCGAGCGCATCATCCTGACGGGCGACGTGCCCAGTCCGATCAACCCGCCGTCGGGCTGCCATTTCCACACGCGCTGCCCGTACGCGATGGATGTCTGCCGCAAGATCGAGCCGAAGTTCGTCGATCAGGGCGGCGGCCACTACGTGGCCTGCCACCTCTACCCGAACTCCGGCGCCTGAGGTCCCGAGGATGGGCGAGCGGCCAGCGTCGTGTTCAATCTGACCGATCCTTTCGCGATCGTCGCGACGCTGGTCGCGTTCATCTTCGGCATCACGATCCACGAGTTCAGCCACGCCTGGTCGGCGATGATGCTGGGCGACCACACCGCCGAGCACCAGGGGCGCGTCACGCTCAACCCGCTGGCGCACCTCGATCCGCTGGGCTCGATCGGGCTCCTGGCCATCGTCTTCCTCGGTTGGGGCATCGGGTGGGGCAAGCCCGTCCCGGTCAACCCAGCCCGGCTCAAGTGGCCGCAGCGCGGCATGGCGCTGACCTCGCTGGCCGGGCCGGTCTCCAACATGATCGCCGCGCTCGTCTTCGTGATCCCGCTGCGCCTGGGCACGATCCACGCCGACATGGGCGGCTACATCCTGGTGCGTCAGTTGGTCGTGGTCAATATCCTGCTGGCCGCCTTCAACTTCATCCCGATCCCGCCGCTCGACGGCTCCAAGATCCTGGTCGGCTTCCTGCCGCGCTTCTGGCTCCCCTATCTCGCGCCCATCGAGCGCTACGGTGTGATGATCCTGCTGGCGCTGATCCTCTTCGGCGGCATCGGCGCGGTGGTGCTCCAGTCGATGTACCTGCCGGTCTTCGACGTGCTGACCCGGGTGATTGTCGGCAAGACGCCGTTGTAGCGGTGGGCGCGTGGCGGTGAGCGTCTTCTCCGTGCCCGCCGGATCAGTGGCCGCGCGCGTCGTCTACCGCACGCGGCAGGGGCTGGCCCACCTGCGCCCACAACGCGCCGGCGCGGTCGACGCCGAGCTTGCCGGCTGGTTGAGCCCGGCTCAGCTCGGGCTCGTCGCGCGTTTGACCGCGGCCGACCGTGCGCACCTGCTGCGCGCCGGCCGAAGGGCAGCCACCCTGAGCGCGGATCCCGACCTCGTCCTCGCCGCGCTGCTGCACGATGTCGGCAAGGCGGACGAGCGTACGCGGGTGCGGCTCTGGCAGCGGGTGCTGGTCGTCCTCCTCGGGCGCGTCGCTCCGGACCTGCTGGCGCGGCTGGCGCGACCGAGCCACCGGCCGTGGCGGCGGGGATTCTACCTGGCGCTGGCGCACCCCCGGCTCGGCGCCGAGATGGCGCGTGCCAGCGGAGCGAGCGCGCGCGCCTGCTGGCTGATCGCCCACCACCACGACGCCTCTGTGACGGACCCCACGCTCACTCTGCTGCGGCAAATCGACGAGGAGGCCTAGATGGTGGTGGCCGAGCCGCGGCGCGCGCTTCTGGCAGGTTACCAACTGCGCCTGCCGGTCTTCGAGGGCCCGCTCGACGTGCTGCTGCGGCTGATCGAGCGCGACCAGCTCGCGATCACGGACATCTCGCTGGTGGCCGTCACCGAGCAGTTCGTCGCCTACACCGCTACGTTAGGCGACGTGCCGCCGGCGGTGCTGGCCGATTTCGCGGCGACGGCGGCGCGGCTGCTGGCGCTCAAGGCGCGCTCGCTCCTCCCCGCCCCGCCCGCCGTCGAGGCCGAGCCGGAGCCGGACGATCTGACGCGCCAGCTCGCCGCTTACCGGGCCGCCAAGGCGGCGGCGGCCGAGCTGCGCCGCCGTGAGCGCGAGAACCTGCGCTCCTGGCCGCTCGGGCGCGCGCCGCTGAGCGAGCTGAGCGTCTCCGAGCGCCTGATCGCCGCGCCGCTGGCCGCGCTGCCCGGCGCGCTGCGCCGCTGCCTGGCGCGCGCGCTGCCGCCGCCCACGGTCCATCAGCCGTCGCCGGTCATCTCGCTGGCGGCCATGACGCGGCGCTTGCTGGAGCGACTCGGCGCCGGCCCGGCGCGCTTCTCGGAGCTGCTGGGACCAGCGGCCGGCCGCGCCGAGCAGGCGGTGGCCTTCATCGCGCTCCTGTCGCTGCTGCGCCGCCGCGCGGTCGAGGCGCGCCAGGAGGGCCTCTTCGGCGAGATCGACGTTGCCCCCCACCCCCATACCGATGCCTGAGCCGGACCAGCAACTGCCGCTCGACGCGATCGCGCCGGAGGAGCGCGTCGCCGCGCTCGGGGCGCTCCTCTTCGTCGCGCCGGAGCCAGTGCCGCTGGCGCGGTTGGCGCAGCAGCTCGGCTGCACGCCCGACGAGACACGAGCGGCTGCGTCGCTGCTAGCCGAGCGGCTGGCCGCGGTTGGGTTGCTGCTGCAGTGGGCCGACCAGGCGCTCCAGCTTGCCAGTGCGCCCCGCTTTGCCCGGCTGCTGCAGCGCTTCCTCGGGCTGGAGCGCGGCGTGCGCCTTTCGCAGGCCGCGCTGGAGACGCTGGCCATCGTCGCCTACATTCAGCCGGTGACCCGGCTGGGGATCGAGGCCGTGCGCGGGGTCGATTCCACGGGCGTCTTGCAGACGCTGCTGGCGCGCGGACTGGTCGAGCCGGTCGGGCGGCTGCCGGCGGTCGGCAGCCCGGTCCTCTACGGCACCTCCCCCGACTTCCTGCGTTTCTTCGGGCTGACCAGCCTGGCCGAGCTGCCGCCGCTCCCCGAGGAGCTGGCGACGCTGATCGAGCGAGCCGAGGAGCATGGCGGCTGAGGCGCATGGCGCCGACGAGCGCGGCCTGTGCAGGACGGGCCTTACGGGAGGCTCGGGATGCGGGGAAAATGAGGCAGCCAGCCGGAGGGGGCCAACCGTCGTCGTTCGCCCCAAACCTACCCCGGTCATCCCGAGCGCGGTTGAAGGACCCGTCCTCACACGATACAACGTGCAGTCGGCAGGCAGGAGCGCCTACGGCTCTTCGCGCCGCTTCTCCATCAGGATGCCGTGGCGGTTGCGGCCGTAGTAGTTGCGCAGATCGCCGACCGGGAGGTAGCCAAGGCGGCGGTAGAGGGCCTGCGCGCCGTGATTCTTGTCTTCTACCATCAGCGTGAGATGGTTCGTCGGCAAGATCTCCTCGGCCAGATTCATCAGCGCGCTGGCGATGCCGCGGCGGCGAAAGTCGGGGTCGACACAGAGGTTGAGGATGCGGCCCTGCCGCTCGTGGAGGTCGGCCACGATGCAGCCAGCCGGGCGCTCGCCGGCGCTGGCGACCAACATCAAGGCGCGCGGCCAGGCGTAGAGGACGGTGAGCGACGGCAGGCCGTAGGCCTGGCCCTGCTCGAAGCAGCGGTGCTGCAGCTGCCAGAGCGACCAGAGGTCGGCCAGGCGGGCCTGGCGAATCACGATCGCGTCCGCTGACCTGCTGCCCGCGTCGTTTCGGAGTCTGCTTCGACCCTCAATCACCCGGCCCGCCATGCGTCCTCCTCGGCCTGGGAGCGGGCAGGCGCTCGCTCGCCTGCTGAGTATAGCCTACCCGTGGGGCTCATTTGCCGCATCGCCCGGCCGCAGCGCCGCGGCCTGTGAGTAGGCTCCGCTGGCGGCGAAGCCGAAGACGACCGCCGCGAGCACGATCCGGACCAGGGGATCGAGCTGTGGCCAGGCATCGACCGCCTGCGCCAGCGCGGCGACCAGGCCGCCGGTCAGCATGGCGGCCGGCGTGGCCCAGCGCGTCGGCAAGCCGAGCCGCTTCAGGCCCTCGACGACCAGTGGCACCAGCACCGCCGCCGGCACACCGAGCAGGACGATCCCATTGGCGAAGTTATCCACGCGCTTCTCTCCCCGCACCGTTCACGACCGCCAGCGCACGCCGGGCGTCCAGCAGGTCGGCCCCCAGCCGGCGCAGCAGCACGTCCCAGCGCGCCGGCCGGGCCCCCGCGTGCCGCTCGAACACCGCCCGCTCGAAGTACTGCACCGTCACCCCGCCCTCGTCCAGCTCGTCACTCAGCGGATACCCAATCAAGAGCAGCGCGTCGTTCGCCCCCAGCCGCTGCTCGAGGTCTTCGTAGAACGCCCGGAAGCCCCCGGCCAGCGTGTGCCCGTTGATGATGCGGCCAGCCGGCGCGGTCGTCGTGCTCGTCGCCGGCGCACTCGCGATCAGCTCCACCAGGTGCGCCCACTTGAACCCCGGCCCCGGATCCGTGTGGTTGTCCGCCCCGCCCCACTGCCCCGCCTTGTACGGGTCCGCCACGTCCTCATGCCCGATGATCCCCGCCCGCTCATCCTTGCCCACGTACTCCGCCGGCACCGTCATCCCCCGCGACCGGCACCAGCGAAACACCGCCGCCAGGCTCACGTACTGCGCCTCCGGCCGCGCATCCCGCGCGAACCCCTCCAGCTCGCAGTTGATCGCCTGCACGTCAACCGCCTGGTTGGCCACCG
>DASSHC010000284.1:0-8976 GCA_035693105.1 Thermomicrobiaceae bacterium
GGCTGAGCGAGCACCTGTCGCAGATGATGGGCGACGCGCCCTTCTGCGAGGTCTGCGGCCACATCACCGTGCGCAACGGCGCCTGCTACAAGTGCCTCAACTGCGGCAACAGCCTCGGCTGCTCCTAGTCGAGCGCCACACCCAAGCCGCGTGCCGGAGCCTGAGCGTCGCTCAGGCTCCGGTCGTTTGCCGGGCCGCTATACTCAGGCTGACCACGGCTGAGAGGGAGGTTGCCGATGCGCCGCGACGAAGTCCTCGCCATCCTGACCGCCCACCGCGACGAGTTGCGCGAGACCTATGGCGTCAAGTCGCTGGCCCTCTTCGGCTCGGCCGCCCGCGACGAGGCCGGCCCCGACAGTGATGTCGATCTGCTGGACGAGTTCGACCGGCGGCCGGTGGGGCTCTTCGAGTTCATCAACCTGAAAATGGCGCGAGAGCGGCTGTTGAACGTGCCGGTCGACCTTGCTACGCCGGGATCGTTGCGTGCGCGTCTGAGGTCAAACGTCGAACGGGAACTCGTGTATATCTCCTAGAGTTCGTCAGGGAGTTCTCAAATTGGGATTGGCATGCTCCGAGGCTGTGTGAGGAGAGAGGAGCAATATGCATGATTCAGACCGCGGCACTCGACCTGTTCGCGGGAATCTCGGTCGCGGACCAGGCGGCGGCGCTGCAATGGTATGAACGGCTGCTGGGTTACCCGCCCACATTTGTTCCACATGACACGGAGGCCGTGTGGGAGCTGGCGGAGCATCGGTACCTGTACATTGTGCAGCAGCCCGAGCACGCCGGCCACGCCGCACTCACGCTCTTCGTCGCTGATCTCGATGCGCTTGTCGCGGGGATAGCCGATCGGGGGCTCGACCCCTCCGAGCGGGAAACCTACGCGAATGGTGTGCGTAAGATCACGTACCGCGATCCCGACGGCAACGAGATCGGATTCGGCGGCGCTCCGCGGTAGCCACCTGCTGACGAGTACGACAACGGCAACGTTCGAGACGCGGAGCCGGGGCGACCGTTGCGCGAACGCGGATGGCCGAGGTCGAGGACGCGCGCCACGATGCAGTCGCGCGAGGCCTTCCAATGGTGAGCGCTGCCGGAGGCTTGCTGGTTTGCTGCGCTTAGCGCAAACCCGCGATGAAGTTGATGACCAGGCAGGCGGCGATCACGATCACGACCATCATGAGCCCGAAGACGATGCCGGCGATGGCGGCGCGGCGCACGTCGCCCGGCTCGCGTAGCGACGCGAACCAATGGCGAATCGCATTCATGGGACGGTCCCCTCTCGCTCACAACGCACAACGCACAACGCGCAACGCACAACGGCCCGGTGCGGGCGCCATCGCTCCCCGTCGCTCTGCCTCCCGGCTGCCGGTTCGTCTCGTCAATCATGCCGCGCGGGCGACCCCCGCGACTAGGCAGCTTCCGTCAAGTAGGATTAGGGGAGCATCTGGGCCGAGGAGCGGGGGCAGGCGTGACCGAGCGGGATGTCGCGGCGCTGGCGCGCCGCATCATTGAGAGCATCGAGCGGGTCGTCGTCGGCAAGCGCGACGTGGTCGAGCTGGTGCTGGTGGCGCTCCTTTGCGAGGGGCACGTCCTGCTCGAAGACGTGCCCGGTGTGGGCAAGACGACGCTGGCTCGCGCGGTGGCGCGCGCCGTCGGCGGCTCCTTCCGCCGCATCCAGTTCACCCCCGACCTCCTCCCCTCCGACGTCAGCGGGCTGACCTACTTCAACCAGAAGCTGGGCGAGTTCCAGTTGCGCCCCGGCCCGATCTTCGCCAGCGTGCTGCTGGCCGACGAGATCAACCGCGCCACGCCGCGCACCCAGGCCGCGCTGCTGGAGGCGATGGAGGAGCGCACCGTCACCATCGAGGGCGAGACGCTGCCCCTGCCGCGCCCCTTCCTGGTGCTGGCGACCGAGAACCCGGTCGAGCTGGAGGGCACCTTCCCGCTGCCGGAGGCGCAGCTCGACCGCTTCCTGATGCGGCTCTCGATCGGCTACCCCGACGAGGCCGGCGAGCTGGCGATGCTGGCGCGCTTCCAGCTCGGCAGCCCGCTCGACGATGCCGTGGCGGTGATCGAGCCGGGGGAGCTGCTGGAGGCGGCCGCCGCCTGCCGCCAGGTGCACGTCGACGACGACCTGCGGCACTACATCACCGACATCACCCGGGCCAGCCGCGAGCACGAGACGGTGCAGCTCGGCGTCAGCCCGCGCGGCACGCTGTCGCTCTTCCGCGCGTCCCAGGCGCGCGCCGCGCTCTCGGGACGCGCCTATGTGCTCCCCGACGACGTCAAGGCCGTCAGCCTGCCCGTGCTGGCGCACCGTATCGTGCTCAGTCCCGAGGCGCGGCTGCGCGGCCGCGACGTACGCGAAGTGATCGCGGAGGTGATGCGATCGATCGCCGTGCCCGTCGAATAGACCGGCCTGAACCGCCGCCGGTCGAGCAGCCGGTGCGCAGTCATTTCTTCAGCAGCATCTGGTTCTACGGCGCCGCGGTCCTCTTGCTGCTCGGCATGGCGCTGCGCCAGCCGGCCCTCTCGGTCCTGGCCTTTCTCACCCTGCTGACCGCGGGCGGCAGCCGGCTCTGGGGCCAGCACGCGCTCGACCACATCGAGTACGAGCGCCGCCTCTCCGCCCGCCGCGTCTTCCCCGGCGAGTCGGTGGAGCTGGTCACCAGTCTGACCAACCGCAAGTGGCTCCCGCTCCCCTGGATCGAGCTGGAGGACCAGGTCTCCGACCGGCTGCGCGTGCGCGACCAGGAGGCGCTTCCCAGCGCGCGGCCGGGCACGACCGTGCTGCGCCTGACCACCGCCGCTCGCCCCTACGAGCGCATCAGTTGGAGCTTCCAGCTCGACTGCCCCCACCGCGGCGCCTTCAGCATCGGCCCCTCCTCGCTGCGCTCGGGCGACCTCTTCGGCTTCTTCACTCGTCATGAGGTGCGCGAGGCCACCGATCAACTGCTGGTCTACCCCCGTGTCGTGCCGCTGGAGCGGCTGGGCCTGCCGCCGCGCCAGCCCTTCGGCGAGGCGCGTGCCGCCTTCCACCTGATGCCCGACCCGGCACGCACCGTCGGCGTACGCGACTACCGCCCCGAAGACGCCTTCCGCTTCGTCCACTGGAAGGCGACCGCGCGCCTGCAGGAGGTGCAGGTCAAGGTCTTCGAGCCGGCGGTGGCGGTGCAGCTCGGCATCTTCCTCAACCTCGACACCTACGAGCGCCCCTGGGAGGGGATCGACTACCTGCGCGCCGAGAGCGCCATCGTAGCGGCCGCGTCGCTGGCAGGCCACGGGTTAGAGGAGCGCGAGCAAGTGGGCGTCTACGCCAACGGTGTGCTGGTCGGCTCCGACCAGCACCTGCGCGTCCACCCCGGCCTAGGGCCGCGCCAGTTCTCGGCTATCCTGGAGGGGCTGGCCAAGCTGACGCCCCTCTCGGCCACCAGCTTCGTGCGCCTGCTGCGCCAGGAGACACGCCGCTTCCCGGCCGGCAGCACCCTGGTGCTTATCTCGGCGGTGATGACCGAGGCGATGCGCGCGGCGCTGGCCGAGCTGCTGATGGGCCGCCGCAAGATCGTGCTCTTGCAGGTGGGCGAGGTCGAGGACCCGGAGCTGCCGGGGCTGGAGGTGCACTCGCTGCCCGAGGATCTGCTCGGTGATCCGCCGTCGACTCGCCCGCGCTACGTGCGCATCACGGATATCCGGGGCTAGACGATGCGCGATCTGCTCGACCTCCAGCGCTGGCGCGCCCTGATCGACTGGCGCGCCGAGGCGCTGACGCTGATGCTGATCACCGCCGAGAGCGCCATCCTCTACCTCTATCTCGGTGTGCTGCTGCCGGCGATGAACCCGCCGTACGATCCGTTTCCCTTCTGGCTGATTCTGGCGCTGATGCTCCTGGCCTACTTCCTGCCGCACGTGCTCGATCTGGAGCGCGTCTTCGGCTCGCGCTACGAGTCGATCCTCCTGGTGGCGGTGATCCTCTCCCTACTGGTCACGCTCAAGACCGCGGCCTTCCCTGGCTTTGCCTGGTTCGGGCTCGACTGGCCGCGCGCCGCGATCCACGGGCTGATCCTGCGGCCGAACGGCGCGCTGCGTCCGGTCTGGGCGCTGGTGATGATGGTGGCCTACGCCTGGTGGCGCGGGCGCACGCGCGCCGAGCCGGCGCTCGACGCTGCCTACCAGATGCTGCGCTGGGGCACCATGGCCACCGCGCTCGGCCTCTTCCTGGTCCTCTTCGCCGCGCCGGTGGGCTCGCCGCTCGACGGCCGCGCCAGCCTGGCGGTCGTCGGCTACTTCACCGCCACGCTAGCCGCCGTCGGCTTCGCCCGGCTACGGCTGGAGGGGATCCGCAGCAGCAGCCCGCTCGGCCCCAACTGGCTGGCGACCTTCGCCGCGCCGATCGTGGCCATCGTGCTGATCGCCCTGCTCGGCGTGGCGCTCCTCTCGCACCAGGTGCTGGAGACGACGCTCTACCTGCTCAGCCCGCTCTTCTGGGTCATCGGCATGCTGATACGTCTGCTGGTGGTACTGGTGGCGCTGCTGGCCTTCGTCATCATCGCGCCGCTCCTCTGGCTTTTGGAGCGCGAGGGGCTGGGGCATATGAGCGGCGACCGGCTGCCGCAGCTGGTGCGCTCGCTGAACCAGATCAGCGCCTTCGCCGCCTCACGCATCTCGGTGTCGGACCCGCTGCGCTACCTGATCGCCGCCATCGTCCTCTTCCTGCTTGGCTCGGCGCTGACCCGCTACCTCTACCGCCGCCGCCGCCACTGGCGCCAGACGACGCGTGAGCGGCGCGAGTCGGTCTTCACGCTGGAGGAGGCGCTCGGCGGGCTGACCAAGCGGCTGCGGCGCTTCTTCCGCCCCGCGCGGCGGCCCGACTCGCTGGCCGGGCTGCGCGGCGACCCGCGCTGGGCGCACACCGTCGCCATCCGCGAGACCTACCGCCGCATGCAGTCGTGGGGGGCGCGCTCGGGCGTGGCCCAGGAGCCGGACGAGACGGCCGAGGAATACGAGCCGGAGTTGGCCGCGCGCTTCCCCAGCGCCGGCGACGCCATTGGCGCCATCGTGGGGGCCTACAACGCGGCGCGCTACAGCGGCCAGCCGGCCAGCGCCGAGGAGGCCGAGACGGTGCGCCAGGCCTGGTCCGCGCTGCGCGCCCGGGGGCGGTGAGCTTCTGCCCCAGCCCCGGAAGGCCCTCACCCCCAGCCCCTCTCCCCTGCGGGGGCGAGGGGAGATGAGGAATCGCCTGTAGGGACCGGTTTCAAACCGGCCCGCTGCCACACCAGCATCAGCACCAGCGGGACGAAGACGAGCAGGGCGGCGGCGGCGCTCCAGAAGCCGGGTGAGTGGACCAGCAGCTGGCGCGGGCCGTACTGGCCCAGGTACGACGCGGCCGCCGTGGCGCTGAGCACGATCGCCTGCCAGGCGCAGCGCCGCGCCGGGCCGGCCGCCGCCAGCGCCACCAGCCAGGGGACGTACCAGGGGGCGAAGACCGGCCAGAGCAGGATCAGCAGCAGGAAGGCGCTGTAGCCCGTAGACAGCAGATCGTCCGGCCGCCGCCCGAGCCGCCAGAGCAGCCAGAGATAGCCGCCGGCCGCCAGGATGGCCACCGCCAGGCGCAGGGCCGGTTCCGGCGTGGGCGTGACGTGCAGCAGGAGCATCCGGGCCAGGGCGAGCGGGCTGGCGCGGTAGAACTCCGTTTGCCCGGCGAAGCTGAGCGCGGTCTGGCGGAACCCGGCCCAGAGCGAGGCGTAGAGCGCGGCCAGCAGCATCGCCGCGGCCAGCAGGCCGGGCGCCAGCGCACGCAGTCGAGCGCGCCAGGTGGGCTGCTGCCGCGCCAGGTAGACGAGCACCAGCGGCAGCAGCGCCAGCGCCACCTGCTTGACCGCCACGGCCAGCGCCAGCGTGATGAGCGCGGTCGTCGCGCGGCCGCGCAGCGTCAGCGCCAGCCCGGCCAGCAGCAGGGCGAGCATCAGGATGTCGTTGTGGGCATTCCCCACCGCCTCGACCAGCACCAGCGGATTCCAGGCCCAGAGCACCAGGCCGGGGAGGAGCCGGTCGCGGTCGAGTCCGGCCAGTAGCCAGAGGAGTGCGGCCGTGGCGCCGAGGAAGGAGGCCAGCGCCAGCAGCTTGAAGGCCAGGAAGGTCGCCAGCAGGTCGTCGCCGCTCGACCACGCCAGGGCGCCGGTGAGCTGGGCCCAGAGCGGGCCGTAGGGCATGGTCAACTGGTGCCAGTCGGCGTAGGGGAGGAACGGGTCGGCGGGGAAGTGGCCGGGCGGGACGCGGAACGGATTCTGGCCGTAGCGGCCCAGGGTGCGGGCGCTGACCACGTTGTAGAAGAAATCGCGCGAGAGGAGCGGGTAGCTGGGGGTGAGGAGCGCGGCGGCAATGGTGGGCACGCCCAGCACCAGCGCCAGCGCACCGCGCGTCGGCCGCAGCCGCTGGACGCCCAGCCAGGCGACGACGTAGCAGCCGAAGGCGATCAAGAGCGCCGCGAGCGTGCCGAGCGTGACCGCCCGCGCGCTGCCGAGACTCGCGAGGGTCAGGCGCGGGTCGCGAAAGTGCCCTGGCAGATCGGCCACGGCCAGGTCGAGCGCCGCGACCAGGATCAATCCCAGCCCGGCGAGCGCGAGCGCGGCCAGCCCGCGCCGCTGTGCCGCCGCATCCCCCTCGCCCCGGCGATCGACTCCCATGCGCCGCCCCCATTACGACCATCGCTACAAACCGTCGGTAAGCCTACCCGATCGCAAGGGGCTGATTCGGACCTTCGGCTCTTGAGTGTAGAAAAGGCGTTCTGATATGGTACCGTCACCGGAGCGAGCGGGGTTGGGAAGGGCGGCGTGGCGGGGTGAGCCTGACGGTGGAACAGGTGCTGGCCTTGGCGCCCGATGCCGGCGCGGTGGCCGCGGGACGCAAGCTCGGCCAGGCCGGCGTGTGGCGCGGCCTGGGGCGCAGCGCGCGCGCGCTCTGGGGCGAGTGCCAGGGGAGCGCGCTCTACCAGGTGCGGGTCGATCTGGCCGATCTGGCAGTGGCATGCAGTTGCCCGAGCCGCAAGTTCCCCTGCAAGCACGGCCTCGGCCTGCTGCTGCTGGCCGCCGCTTCCCCCGCAGCCGTGCCGGAGGGTGAGCCGCCCGAGTGGGTCAGCGCCTGGCTGGCCAGGCGCGCCGAGCGTGCAGCCCAGCGGGCGCCGGACGCGCCAGTCAAGAAGCGTCCGGAGAAGCCGCCTGCGAGCGCTGATCGGGCGGCGGCGAGGCGCGCGGACCAGCGGCGGGCGCGGGTCGCCGCCGGGATCGAGGCGCTCGACCGCTGGCTGAGCGATCTGGTGCGCACCGGGCTGGCCAGCGTGGCGACGCAGCCGGCCACGTTCTGGGAGCAGCAGGCGGCCCGGCTGGTCGACGCCCAGGCGCCGGGGCTGGCCGCGCGGGTGCGCCGGCTGGCGGCGATCCCCAATTCCTCCCCCGACTGGCCCGAGCGCCTGCTGGGCCAGCTCGGGCGGCTGGCGCTCTTGACCGAGTCCTACCGCCGTATCGAGGAGCTGGAACCGGCGCTCCAGGAGGACGTGCGCGGGGCGGTGGGCTGGACGCTGAGCCGGGAGGAGGTCGTCGCGCGCGGCGAGGCGCAGGCAGACGAGTGGCTGATCCTCGGCCAGCGCGTGACGGTCGAGGAGCGGCTGCGGGCGCAGTCGACCTGGCTGCTCGGCGCGCGTTCGGGCCGCTTCGCGCTGGTGCTGCAGTACGCCAATGGCCGCGCCGCCTTTCCCGAGACGCTGCTGCCCGGCTCCCGGTTGGCGGCCGAGCTGGTCTACTGGCCCAGCGCCTACCCGCTGCGCGCGCTGATGGCCCGGCGGCAGGACAAGGAGATTCCCATGAGCGGGCCGGTGCGGGGCGCGACCACGGTGGCCGCCTTCCTCGACGGCGCCGCCAACGCGTTGGCCCAGCAGCCCTGGCTCGAGCGCCTGCCCTGCGCGCTGCGGGGCGTCGTGGCGCGGCAGGAGGCGAGCGCGGGCGTGCGCTGGCTGCTCGTCGACGCCGAGGGCGTGGCCCTCCCGCTCGCGCCCGGCGAGCATTGGCGCCTGCTGGCGCTCTCGGGCGGGCGGCCGGTCGATCTGCTGGGCGAGTGGGGCGGCGAGGCCGTGCTGCCGCTCGGCGTGGTGGCGGACGGCGCCTACCACCGGCTCGGTGAGGACGCCTGATGGACGCGCTGACGACGCTGGCCCTGGCCGGCGTGGCCCAAGCGGCCGCGGAGGGTGAACCGGCTCCCGCCACCGGCACGCCGCTCGACGGCCTGCTGGCGCGCTTCCCCGGCGCGGAGCCCGAGCGCTGGCTGCTGCTGGCGGCGGGCGCGCTGGCGGTCTACCGCCAGGCCGGGCGCTGCGGCCTCTCGGATGTCTCCGCGCCCGAGCCGGCCCCGCAGGGCGAACCGCCGGCCTGCCCGGCCGGCGCGGCCGATCTGCTGGCGGCGATGCTGACGGGGCAACACGCCGGGCTGCTGCCGGAGGCGCTGGCGCTGCTGCGGCGCGCGGGGCGCCGCCTGCCGCCGGAGCTGCTGCCGGCCGCGCTCGGCTTCGGTGCGCGGCAGGGCAACCTGCGCCCGGCGCTCTCCCCGGTCATCGGCGCCCGGGGCCGCTGGCTCGCCCGCTTCAACCCCGACTGGCGCTGGGCCGAGGATGACGGCGCGCTGCCGCCCGACGCCGCGGCGATCTGGGAGGAAGGGACGAGCGAGCGGCGGCTGGCGCTGCTGCGACGAATGCGCGCCGAGAACACCGAGCAGGGCCGCGAGTGGCTGGTGGCGAGCTGGCAGAGCGAGAAGGCGGACTTCCGCGCCAAAGCGGTCGCGGCGTTGGCGCAGGGGCTCTCGCTCGCGGACGAGCCCTTCCTCGACGCCGCGCTCGACGACCGCGGCCAGGGCGTGCGCGCCGAGGCCGCCGCCCTGCTGGCGCGCCTGCCCGGCTCGGCCCTGGTGGATCGGATGCGCGCCCGCGCC
>DASSHC010000285.1:0-4084 GCA_035693105.1 Thermomicrobiaceae bacterium
CGACCAGGATGTCGCCCGGCTGCAGCTTGTGCGCCTCGTCCAGCGTGTGGATCACCTTGACCGTCCCGGTCGCCGTGCCCTTCGACCCGCCGACGCCCTTGAGTAGCCCCGGCTCGGGTGCCTCCGGCTGATGCCAGCCGAAGAACTTGCCCATCCCGCGGACGAGCGGGTCATCCGGCGGCGGGCCTGGCGGCGGCGTGCCGATGGCCGGCGGCGGGGTCAGCGTGGCGAAGTGGGCCAGCTCGGCAGCGCGGCGGCTGACCAGCGCGGACCAGTCGCGCCCCTGTGGATCGCGCGCCGCCACGCCCGCCTCGGCCAGCGTGAGGTAGACAACCTCGTTCTGGTCCGCCAGGGAGCCCGCCTCAGCCAGCCGCGCGCCGATGGCGACGACGACCCGGCGCAGCTCGTGGAGGCCGCGGAAGTCGATCCAGTAGTCGTGGTCCTCGCTGATCACGGTCGCGTCCTGGGCCGCCGTGAGGAGCGCTTCGAACTGCCCCACGACCGCCTCCGGGTAGCCGGCCAGCCGCGCCCGCGCCGCGGCGATCGCCTCCTCGCGCGCGGCGGCGAGCCTGGCCTGCTCGGCGTTCGGGTCGTAGTCTGTCCGCGCCACATACTCCCGGAGCATGAGCACCACCGGCGTCGGGTCTTCGATCCACGACGTGCTCGAGATGCCCAGCCCATCGCCCCGGTGGCCATAGATCTCCAGCCAGCCGTGGAGCTGGCGCATGAAGCGGCGCCCCGCCTCCGACTGCTGCAGCATGCCGGCAACCGCCCCCGGCTCGGCCTGCTGGATGACCTGGAGCACCTCCGGCGACCGGCGCGCGTCGCGGCTGAGCTGCCAGAGATCACGACCGAGGCGGACCGTCAGGTTGTCCAATCCCTGTAGCAGGCGGAGGGCGTTCAGGGCGTCCGGCTCGGCGAAGATGTCGCGGTAGAACTCGTCGAAGAGGCTCTGCGCTACGATCATCGGGAACGCGATTCTGAAATGGATCTCCGTCTCCCGTCCGGCCCGCGCGATGGCGTCGTCGAGGTCGCGCGCCAGTTCCGGCAAACGGCGGGCACGGAAATCGGCTCCGGCCGTCTCGGCGATGAGGCGTTTGATCTCGGGGAGGTAGGACTCGTGCCAGTCACGCCCCAGCGACCCCGCCGCGGTCTGGAGCCGCTCCGCGGAGCGCTCCGCCAGCGCGGCCAGTTCCGGCGGCGGGAGCGGAAGGGGCACCATGGCTCCATAGTGGTACCCGTTGATCCGGCGCGCATGCAGGCGCATCGGCATCGCGAACGCCTCGGCCGCACGCCACCAGCCGGTGTGGATCAGTATTTTGATCACCGAGTCGTCGAGCGACGTGATCACGCTGGGCCAATGCATGCGGTCCATGGTGAAGAACAGGTTCTCGTCACCGGGCTGCTCCCACGCGATCGGGAAATCGGCAGGGACCGGAATCCTGGTGGCGGTTGGCTCCATCGCGGTCATTACGGCCTCCTACTCTCTGAGGGGCGTCGCGACGAATGCAGCCCGGCGAAACCGGACGGCCCGCGTCCACAGTCGAGCGTTGAAGGCGCCCCGCCGGGCGCCGCGTGGGTTGGGAGAAATTATGAGGGTAGCCCGCGGTCGCGCGCCAGACCAAAAGCTGCTCACTCGTTGCTCACTATTCGCCGCGGCCGCCAGCTGAGGGACGGTCCGCGGCGCGGTGATCGCGGACAGGCGGTGAGCGTACACCGGTGCAGGACCGCTAGGCGCCCGGCGGCACGCCGTAGAGCATCAGGTAGGAGCGGATCGCCATGACGTTGTCGACGTAGTGCTGCGTCTCGGCCAGCATGCCGTCGCGCTGCAGGCTGCCGGGGCCCTGGTAGTAGGCCGCCACGGCGAGCTGCACCGAGCCGGTGCGGTCGATGAGGAAGCGCAGGAAGGCCACGCCGCCGTGGACGTTGTCGTCGGCGCTGCCGGCCACGTCGAGCGGCTGGCCGACGACATCTTGCGCCAGCCAGTCGCCGGTGCTCGGCAGGAGCTGCATCACGCCGAGGGCGCCGTCGGGGCTGACCACGTTCTGCCGCCAGCCGCTCTCCTGCCAGGCGACAGCCTTGACCAGCGCCGGGTCGAGCCCGTAGACGCCGGCGTAGTGCTCCAGCAGCGCGGGGACATTGGTCGCTTGGGCCGGCGCCGCGGCGGACGGTACGCTGATTGCCTGATCGACCACGATGTGGTTCGGATCAACGATCTCGGGGTTGGCGGCAATCAACTGCGCTAGTGTCGTCTGGCGCAGCGCGGCGATCGACCAGAGCGAATCGCCGGCCTGGGCATGGTAGACATCGGTTGCGGGCGGCGGCCCAGCCGGGGGCGCCTGACCGGGGACGACAAGCTGCTGGCCAGCATAAACCAGGTTGACATCGCCGATGTGATTCCGCTCCGCCAGCACGCTGAGCGGCACGCCGTAGGCGTCCGCGATCCCGCTCAGAGTATCGCCGCTCTGCACCTCATAGCTCGCCGCGGCGCCCGATGCGCTGCTGAGCAACCAGACGGCCAGGCAGGCGGCCAGGGCCACGAGCGCCCGGCGCCATCGCTGCGATCGAGACATACGCTCCGCTCTCTTCGCTTGCACCAACGCTCCCTCTCTGTCCGTACGCAACGGACGTTCACACTGTACTCGGCCATCAGGCCCATGTCAAATTTGCCTCTGAGGCAAGGTGACATGCCGGCACAGCGCGTCACCGACGGAGCTGTGTTGAAGCAACGGCGGTAGCGACGGAGGGAGGGTCATGGTGTTCCGCCTGGCCGGCGCGACGCGCGAAGCCGATTCTTCATCCGCAGGTACAGCGACGTGTCACGGCCCTGCATCGCCTCGCGACCCATGCCCGCCGGTCAGCGTGTACGCTTTGGGCTAGCTGGACTGGTACTTTTGGGAGAGTCCAGCGCGGGTGCGTGAGCGGGCATCGGTGAGGAGTGGCGGGTGCGGCGGTCGTTGTTGCTCACGGCGCCACGGCGCCTTGAATGGGTTGAGGAGCCGCTGGCAGCGCCGGGCGAAGGTGAGCTGCTGGTCGAGACGCTGGCGGGGGCCGTCAGCGTCGGCAGCGAGCTGCCGCTCTACCGCGGCGACGAGCGCGCCAGCCGCCCAACCACCTATCCGCGCATGACCGGTTACGAGAGCCTGGGGCTCGTGCGCGCGGCCGGCGCGGGGGTACGCACGCCGGCGGTCGGCGAGCGCATCGTCGCCACCTACGGGCACCGCGACGCGGCCATCGTGCCGGCGACGAAGGTGATCCCGGCCCCGCCCGGGCTGCCGGACGAGCTGGCGCTCCTCGGCATCCTCAGTTGCGACGTGGCCAAGGGGATCGGCAAGGTCGGGCCGAGTGCCGCTGAGCCCGTGCTGATCAGCGGGGCGGGCACGATCGGGCTGCTGACGCTCTGGGTGCTGCGCGCACAGGGGGTGAGGACGGTCGACGTGCTCGAGCCGCTGCCCGAGCGGCGCGCGCTGGCCGAGGCGCTGGGCGCGGCGCACGCCTGGGCGCCAGACGAGCTGCCACGCGACGACTACGCCGCCGGCTTCGAGTGCTCCAGCCGCGATGCCGCCTTCGCCCGCCTCCAGCGGGCCTTACGCCGCGACGGCCGCATCTGCATCCTGGCCGACGGCAATGTCGAGCCGCTGACCCTCACGCCGGAGTTTCACGCGTGCGAGCTGGCCGTGGTCGGCTCCAGCGACGGGCTCGACTATCACGCGCACGCGCGCTGGTTCTTCGCGCGCGTCCAGGACGGCCGCTCGGGCCTGGAGCGCCTCTTCGACTGCCGCATCACCGCCGGCGAGCTGCCCGCCACGTTCGCGCGCCTGGCGACCGGCGAGCTGCGCACGCTCAAGGTGCTGGTGCGCTATTGACGGGCGAAGCGGTCAGGCCGGAAGGGCGCGGCCAGGGGATCGACCACGCCGCGCAGAATCTCTTGCGTCAGCAGCCGCCCGAGCAGCGGCCCAAGCGTGACGCCGCTGTGGGTGACGGCCTCGTAGTAGCCGGGCGCCGCCGAGACCGCGCCGAGGCAGGAGCGCCCGTCGACCGGGAGCGGGCGGGTGCCGATGCGCGCCGCCACCACCGGCGCCTC
>DASSHC010000286.1:0-3119 GCA_035693105.1 Thermomicrobiaceae bacterium
CAGGAAGATCGTCTCGATGTCGAAGAGGATGAACAGCATCGCCACCAGGTAGAAGGAGATGCCGAAGCGCATCGTCTTCTTGACCTCTGACGGCAGCCCGCTCTCGTAGGGCTCCTCGGTCGAGCGCCGGCGGTGGCGCGGCTTGGGGCCGAGCAGCGAATTGGCTGTGGCGAAGATGCCCCCGAGGACGGCCCCGAGGACCACGAACACGATCGCCGGCAGGTAATCGCGGATCACCGTCCCGGTGTTTTAGCACCTTGTGCGCGCTTGTTACTTAGTGCTGAATGACACCTAAAGCCAGCCTTGGGCTCGCAGGGCCAGCAAGGTGACCACCAGCGCGGACGCCGCCATCGTGCCGGTCTCGCGCCTGACGATCAGCGCGACGAGCGCGTGCTGCTCGTCCCTGGGCAGCCTCGCGACGGCCTTGGAGTCCTCCAGCTCGTGGCGCTCCAGCACCTGCGAGGCGGCCAGCAGCCGCAGCTGCTCGGCCAGGAAGGCGACGGCGATCGGCACCAGGCCGTAGATGAGGTGCAGGCGGGGGAGGTCCTTGCCGTCGAGCACCAGCGCCGCGCCGGTCACGGCCTCGATGAGGATGAGCGCCTGACCGGCGCGCAGCAGCGGCCAGAAGCCGGGCACCTTGCGGTGCGTCAGCCAGGCGATGCCGCCGAGGACGCCGGCGACGGCGTTGACGAAGATCGTGATGGCGCCGAAGGTCTGATGGAAGGAGCTCACCGGTAGACCCCGCGATACCAGAGCAGCGGCTCGGCCTCGCCGGCGAACTCCGCGGCGGTGACCGCGCCGATGCCGATCGTGTGGTCGCCGCCGGGCACGAGGCGCTCGAGCGTGCAGCCCACCCAGGCCAGCACGCCCTCGATCACCGGGACGCCGTCGTGGACGGCGTGCTCGACCCCGGCGAACTTCGCCGCCTCGGGCGCCTTGGAGGCGAACAGGCGGGCCAGGTCCTGCTGCCCGGCGGCCAGCACGTTGACCCCGAAGCGCCCGGTCGCGCGCACCACGGGCAGCGTGCGGGCCTCGTTGTCGAAGCAGACGAGCAGCAGCAGCGGCTCCAGCGACAGGCTGCAGACCGCGTTGGCGGTCAGGCCCACGGGGCCGTCCGGGCCGGTGGCGGTCACCACGGTGACCCCGGTGGCGAAGTGGCCCATGACGGTGCGGAAGTGGGCGGGCGCGACCTCGTGCATCAGCGGACGATCAGGCTGCCGCGCATCCCGAGCTCCTCGTAGTTGGCGATCGCGTCGAACATGGTGTACCGGCCGCGGCGCAGGTGGAAGCTGCGGGTGCGGCTCGCGCCGGGGGCGATCGACAGGAACGACAGCACGACCTTGTCGTTGGCCCGGATGCGCAGCGTGTGGCCGAGCCGCCCGCGGTTGACCACGGTGAGCGTCAGCCGGCCGCCGGGGGCGCTGAGGGTCTGCGGGCGGATGAGGTACTCGTCGAGCGTCACGGTCAGCGCGTGGCTGCTTGCTCGGGTGGTCGCGCCCTCGCTCAGGCAGCCGGGCAGGGCGATGAGGAGCGCGAGCAGGGGCAGCGTGCGGCGTCGCATCGGTCCCCTATGCTGTCGCACCCGATGACGAGGCCTCGCCGTCTGCTGCTCTCCGCCGTCGCGCTCACCGTCTTCGCGGGGGGCGTCGTGGCGTGCGGCGAGCAGGGGATCAACGTCTCGGCGCGGTACGAGCCCGCCGCCCAGCTGTTCAGCGAGCGCTGCGCCGGCTGCCACACGCTCAGCGCGGCCGGCACCCAGGGGTCGGCCACCAACGTCCGTACCCGCGAGTACAAGGACGGCCCGAACTTCGACCAGCGGATCGAGAAGAAGAACTGCGTCCTGTACGCGATCCGCAACGGTGGTTTCTCTTCCGGGCCGATGCCGCAGGACATCGCCACCGGCCCGGCGGCGCAGGAGCTCGCCGAGTTCGTCTCGCACTACGCCGGCACCAAGCGCAACGTCCCGGCCTCGCCGGGCGGCAGCGCGGTTCCGGACTGCCCCGCGGGGTAGGCGCTCGTGCTCGACCTGCGGGCGATCCTTCGCGATCCCGCGCCGGTCCGGGCGGCGCTGGCGCGGCGGCGCGACGGCTCCGAGGAGCGGCTGGACGCGGCGCTGGCGCTGTATGAGCGGCGCAACGCGCTGCGGCCGGAGATGGAGGCGCTGCAGGCGCGGCGCAACGAGGCCTCGCGGGCGATCGGGGCGGCCAAGAAGGCGGGCGAGGACGCGAGCGCGGCGATCGCCGAGATGCAGGAGGTGGCCGGGCGGGTGCGCGCGCTGGAGGCCGAGGTGGCGGGCGTCGAGGAGGAGCTCTCCGCGCTCAACGGCTCGCTGCCCAACCCGCCCGATCCGTCCGCGGCGGACGCGGACGCGGTCCTGCGGTCCTGGGGCTCGGGGCGGGCGTCCGGCCGCGACCACCTCGAGCTGGCCGGCGGGCTGGTCGACATGGAGGCGGGCGCGAAGGTGGCGGGCTCGCGGTTCGCCTACTTGAAGGGCTCGCTGGTGCTGGTCGAGCTGGCGCTGGTGCGCTGGGCGATGGAGGTCCTGCGCGGGCACGGGTTCGAGCCGGTCGTGCCGCCGGTGCTGGTGCGCGAGCAGGCGCTGTTCGGCACGGGCTACCTGCCCGACACCGAGCAGCAGATCTACCGGCTGGCCGACGACGAGCTGTACCTGTCGGGCACCTCCGAGGTGGCGCTGGCGTCGCTGCACGCCGGCGAGATCGTGGACGCCGTGCCCGTGCGCTACGCGGGCTTCTCGCCCTGCTTCCGGCGCGAGGCGGGCGCGGCGGGCAAGGACACGCGCGGGATCTTCCGCGTGCACCAGTTCGACAAGGTCGAGATGTTCTCGTTCGTCGACCCGGCGACGTCGCGCGACGAGCACGAGCGGCTGCTGTCGATCGAGGAGTCGATCATGCAGGCGCTCGGGCTGCCCTACCGCGTGGTCAACATCGCGGTCGACGACCTCGGCGCGAGCGCGGCCAAGAAGTACGACTGCGAGGCGTGGCTGCCCGGCCAGGGCCGCTTCCGCGAGCTGACCTCGACGTCCAACACCACCGACTACCAGGCGCGCCGCCTGGAGATCCGGCACCGTCCCACCGATGAGAAGCCGGAAGTGCTCCACA
>DASSHC010000287.1:0-9539 GCA_035693105.1 Thermomicrobiaceae bacterium
CCGCGGCGGCGCAGCAGAAGCTGGCCGAGCCGCTGAGCCAGCGCGACACCACCGGCCGGCGCGCGATGAACTGCGATACCCCGAGCACCAGCGCTAGCGCCAGCAGACCACCCAAGGAGTTGGGGTCGACCGAGGTGCTGACCAGCCGCATGGCGCTGTTCGGGTTGTCTTCGATGTAGCGCACGATGCTGCCGGAGGGATAGCCGAAGGGGATCAGGCGGCTGAGCACCCGCAGCGTCAGCCCCGCGCCCCCGGCGTAGAGCACCAGACCAATGAAGGCCGCCAGCCCGGCCCCCGCCAGCAGCACCGTCACCACCCGCCGCGCGTCGTCGAGCGTGCGGGTGGCGTTCCAGACCACGAAGAAGAGGAGGACGGCCAGGACGAACTTGCCGTAGCCGTGGAAGGTCTCCATCGTATAGCCGCGCCCGATGCCGAGGATCAGGGCGAAGAGCGTCACCGCCAGGAAGAGCCAGACGCCCCAGGCGGCGGTCCCGGTCTGCATGGTTTGCTCGCGGTGCAGCAGCAGGAGCAGCAGCCAGACGCCGATGGCCGAGAGCGCGCCGGCCTCGAAGAGGGTCAGCGTCAGCCCGACCCGTATCGGGATCACCGCGAAGGGGAGGAGCGTGACCACGCCGAGCGTCAGCCAGAGCCCCGCGCGCACGTCGCTGAGCGCCAGCACGCCGCCGGCTAGCGCCAGCAACAGCGCCAGCACCAGCAGCGGGCTGTGCCCCACCACCAGCCGCGCCACCTCCAGCCCGCCGGCGATGGCCGCGAGCACCCCGAGCAGCGCGACCAGCCAGGCCGGAAGGCCGACGGTCGCGTGGGGAAAGGCCGGCAGGAGATGGGAGCGCGGCAACGGCCGGCGATCAGCCACGCCAGCCCTCCGGCAGGAGCACGCCGAAGCGCTCGAAGCGGTGCTCCTCGATGCCGTCTCGGCGGGCGTCCGGCGCTCGCCCCTCCCAGATCGATTCGTAGCCCTGCGACACCGTGCGCAGGAAGGCCGGCTCCAGCGGGTAGGCGTTGTGCGACGGGTAGACCACGCTCAGATCGGGCGCGAGATCGGCCAGCCGACTCAACGTGGTCCGGTAGACGGCCGGGTCGCTCCCGGAGATGTGCGCGTAGAGCGGACCGGCGTAGACGGCGTCGCCCACCAGGGCGATGCCGCGCGCCTCGTCGACCAGCGTGATGCCGCCCGGCGAGTGCCCAGGCGTGTGCATCACCCGCAGTCGCCGGTCGCCCAGGTCGATCTCGTCCCCCTCGCGCAGCCGGCGCTCCGCATGGCTGGGCCGGATGGTGAAGCGCTCGATGTCGAAGCCCTCCGGCGGTGGCCCGATGAAGCGCTCCGGCGCCGCGAAGCGGCGCAGGCGCTCGGGCGGCAACTGCTCGCCCAGCCGGTCGGCCTCCGCCTCGTGGATCCAGATGCGCGGGAACTGCCAGTTGCCGCCGATGTGATCCCAGTGGGCGTGGCTGTTGACCAGCAAGACCGGCGTGCTGACGAGCTGATCCACCACTGGCCGGATGTCGCCGATGCCGGTGCCGGTGTCGAAGAGGAGCGCCAGCTCGGAGCCGCGCACGAGGAACGACTTGACGTCCTCGTCGTGGCCCGGCTCGCCGAGGCCGACGACCCCGTCCGGAAACTCCCGCACCTCGAACCAGCCGGCCATCAGCGCCTTCCCTTCCGCGAGCGGTACTCGCCGCCCGATTATACGGGAGCGCCTCGGCGCGGACTGACGAATCGGACGGCTGCCGGATGCGGTGGCCATCGAGGAGCATGGGAGTCATCAAGGACGGATCCCTCGACTGCGCTCGGGATGACAGGGAATAATCGGGGACCACCGGACGAGGCAGGCCCTGGTCGTCCGCCTCATCCCCTACCCGGTCATCCCGAGCGCAGTCGAGGGATCCCATTTCACCAGGCACCCAACGAGTTCGTCAGACAGCGCTTACGCACGGCCCGGCCGCAGGGGAACGCCGAGGATGAGGCCGGTCAGCAGGGCCAGGCGCGCGGGGATCGAGTCCAGCTCGATGTACTCGTCGACGCTGTGGGCGTTGCGCCCGACCGGCCCGAGGCCGTCGAGCGTCGGCACGCCGAGCGCGGCGGTGAAGTTTCCGTCGCTGCCGCCGCCGCTGCCGAGCGCCGCGAACTCCAGTCCAAGCTGCCGGTCAAGCTCGCGGGCGCGCTCCAGCAGCGGCTGGGTGCCAGCCCGTGGCACCATCGGCGGGCGATTGAGGCCGCCGGAGATATCCGTGCGCGTGCCCGGCACCCTGGCCTGCCGGCCGATCTCGTGAATCGCCGCGTCGACGCGCGCCGCCTCCTCCGGTGTCGTCACCCGCAGATCGACGCTGGCCCGCGCGTCGGCTGGGATTACGTTTCGTGCCGTGCCTCCGCGCGCCAGGTTGGCCGAGACCGTCGTGCCCGAGGTGGGATCGTTGAGCGCGTGCAGCGCGATGATCTTGTGCGCCAGCTCCAGCACCGCGCTGGCGCCCTCCTCAGGCGCGGCGCCGGCGTGCGCGGCGCGTCCGAAGATTTCGACCTCGTACATGCCGACACCCTTGCGCGTCGCCAGCACGCTCCCCGGCTCACGCCCCGGCTCCAGCACCAGCACCGCGTCGGCGCGCCGCGCCTCGGCCTCGATCAACCCGCGCGAGCTGGGCGAGCCGACCTCCTCGTCGCCGTTGGCCACGAAGACCAGCTCGGCGAACGCGCCGCGCGCGATCTCGCCCAGGATACGCATGGCGTGGTAGCCGAGGATGAGGCCGCCTTTCATGTCGAGCACGCCCGGACCGTAGGCGCGGCGCTCGCTGATGGTGAAGTGCCGCTCGGCGACCGTGCCGCGCGGGAAGACGGTGTCGAAGTGCCCCAGGAGCGCCACCCGGCGCTCGCCGTCGCCGCGCAGCGTGGCGGTGAAGTTGTCGCCGAGCTCCGTATTTGGGAAGGAGCGCAGCTCGCAGCCGATGCCAGCCAGCAGCCGCGCCAGGAAGCTCCCGGCCCGATCGACCCCGGCCTTGTCGCGCGTGCCGCTATCGACATCGACGATCTCGGCCAGCTCCAGCAGGTAGCGATCGACCGCCGCGCGGGCGTGCGCCAGGACCGTCTGGGCATCGGCTGCCACGTTCCACCCTTTTCTTAGACTCGCATCGCGGACCGCCGCCTCAACCGATCAGGATCGGCCGGCGCTGCGGCTCCGAGAGGAACTCGCAGCCGTCCTGGGTGACGACCACGTCCTCCTCCAGGCTGACCCGTCCGTAGCCGGGCACCGACACGCCGATCTCCAGCGTGTAGACCTCGTCGGCCTCGACCCGGTCGTAGGGCCGCTCGCCGTAGCGCTCCCAGCGCGGTCCGAGCAGGCAGCCGCCGTCGTGGCAGGCGCGCCCGAGCTGGTGGCCGAGCGCGTAGCCCCACTCCTCGGCTCCCGCCTTCGCGAAGATCTCGCGCGCCACCTGGTCGACTTCCCAGCCCGGCACGCCGGGTTTGAGCATAGCGGCCGCCTCCTGGATCGCGCCGGAGACGACCTCGAAGGCTCGCAGTACCGGTGCCGGCGCCTCGCGTTCGCCTTCACGCAAGAAGTAATACGTGCGTTGCATGTCGGAGCAGTAGTCATCCTGTCGCACCCCGAAGTCGATTGAGAGGAGCTGACCCGGCTCGATCGCGACATCAGTCGGCCCGACGTGGCCGATCGGCGAGTTCGGGCCCGCGGTGACGCCGGGGCAGTAGCGCCAATCCCAGGATGAGCCGATGTCGCGCCGGTCCAGTTCAGCGTGCATGAAGTCGGCGATCTCGCGCTCGCTCATGCCCGGCTTCACGCGCTCCTCCAGCGCACCCCAGATCTCGTCGGTCGTCGCCACCGCCGCCCGGATGCGGCGCTGCTCCTCGGCCGACTTGCGGGCGCGCAGGCGCGAGGCCACCGGCTCACCCGAGACGACGCGCTCGAAGTAGGGCGTGCCAGTCAACAACGCCTGCAGCCGCAGGTACATGCCGTAGGTCAGTCCGTCGGCGATGTTGTTGTCGGTCGAGTAGTTGAGCGCGATCTGACGCGGGTCGATTTGCTCCAGCGCGCCGACCAGCTCGTCGCGGGCGCCCTGCACGTAGCCGCGCACGTCCCCCCAGGCGCCGGTCTGCTTGATGTTCTCGACGTCGCCGTTGCCGACGATGGCGCGGTGCTCGCCGCTCCGGCTGATCAGGAAGAACGACTCCCAGGTCACGCTGGTGCCGACCACTAGCGGCAGGCTGGGGTCGCCCAGCAGATCGCTCTCGCGCGCCACCAGCATCCAGAGGTCGATGTCGCGCTCGTTCAGAATCTCAGTGGCCTGCCGCAGCTTCTCCGGCACGATCGTGTTCGCCATGATCTCCCCCTTATCCCTCTCGCTTAGAGAGCTCGTCGGCCAGCCGGTAGAGGAAGCGCGCGAGCGACAGCTCATGGTCCTTGATGCCCTGCACGGTGGCGTATTCGTTGGGGCTGTGCTGCCGGCCGCCGTGGCCCAGCCCGCCGAGCGCGACCGGGATGCCGAGCACGTCGGTGAAGAGATAGAAGGGCGCCGAGCCGGCCAGATGCGGCCAGATCTCCGGCTCGTGCCCCAACTCGCGGTAGGTGCGCATCAGCGCGCGCACCGGAGCATCGTCGATCGAGCTCTTGCTCCAGGTGTAGGCGTCTTCGACCTCCAGCTCCACGTCCGCGAAGCCGTGCCGGTCGAGATGCGCGCGCACCAGCGCGATCATGCGCTGGGGATCGAGGTGCGGCGGCATGCGGATGTCGATCTTGGCCCGCGCCTCATGCGGAATGATCGTCTTGGTTCCCTCGGCGGTGTGGCCGGAGATGATGCCGTCGATATTCAGCGTCGGCTGGTAGAGGTACTTGCGCAGCAGATCGACGCCGGACAGGTCGTACTTGAAGCGCCGCACATCGTTCTTGTCCAGCTCGTCTTCCGGGTTGAAGCTGGCGCTCAGTCGTGCCAGCAGCGCCTCGTCCGCGGCCGAGGGCGGCGTGAGATCGTCGTAGAAGCCATCGATCAGGATGTGCTTCTGATCCGGTGTCACCATGCTGGCGAGCGCGTGTACCAGCAACCAGGCGGGGTTGTGGAACCAGACGGCGTTGCTGCCGTGCACGGCGCGCGTCGTCGGCGCGCCCCAATCGCCGCCCCGCGCGACCAGCTCGAAGAAGAGGATCCCCTTGACGCCGAGGTAGGCGATGATCTTGCCGGCCTGGTTCTGCGAGAAGAAGGCGAAGAAGGCGGCGTCGGCCCGAAGTTGCTCGCGCCGCGCGGATACTACTTGCGGCAGGTTGCGGCTCCCCAGCTCCTCCTCGCCCTCGATCAGGAACTTGACGTTGACCGGCAGCCGGCCGTTTGCCTGCTGAATCGCTTGCACGGTGTTCAGAAAGCTGCCGAGCGGCCCCTTCTGGTTCGCGACACCCCGGTTGACCAGCGAGGGCCCGTAGCCCGGCAGGTCGACGATCTCGCCGCCGAAGGGCGGGACCAACCAGGTCTCGCCCAGCACCGGCTGCACGTCGTACATGCCGTAGAAGAGGAGCGTGTGGGGTTGCCCGGCGTCGATCTCGCCGATCACCACCGGATGCATCGGCGTCTCGACCAGCTCCGCCGTCCCGCCCAGCTCGCGGATCCAGGCGGCCAGCATTTGGGCCGTCTCGATGATCCCCGTGCCATCGGCGCTGATCGATGGCTGACGCAGGAGCGCCCGGGTGCGCTCCAGGTGTTGCTCGAAGTCCCGCTCGATCTGCCGCTCGGCACGTTCGATCCGGTCGTCTCTGGTAACGCTCATCTTGCCATCTCTCAGTTTCAACCCCTCGCGGACAATGCCCGCGCACCGCGGCTCGGTCTCCGACGGGAGAACGGCAACCGAGTTCCGACAGTATCGCCGCTGGCTGAGTGCGCGCAAGGGTGGGAACTGGAGGGCGCGAGATGTGCGCGATCGTGGTAGGGGCAGGCCCCTGTGCCTGCCCTCGTGCCCAACCGCCGGTCCTTCACGTCTGTCACCCAACGTTGTCCATGGCCCCGTTGCCGAGGCGCCGGGGCGACAGGGCGGCCGCGGGGGGCCGCCCCTACAAGCAAATCTATGCCCCTCTCCCGCGCACGGCTCCGTCGGGAGAGGGGGTGGGGTGAGGGCTCTCCAGAACTGGGGGTGAGGGCGCGTCTACCCGCCGATCTGGCTCATGCCGCGGCCGGTGTCGCGGTCGCCCTCGGCCAGGCCGTGGCCCCAGGGCTTGCGCCAGACGCCGAGCCGGATGCGCTCGATCAACTCGTCCTCGCTACCGCTGCCGCGCAGGATGTCGCGCACGTCGACCTCGTCGTTGCGCAGCAGGCAGAGGCGCAGCTTGCCGTCGGCCGTCAGGCGAATGCGGTTGCAGAAGGCGCAGAAGGGCTGGCTGACCGGGCTGATGAAGCCGATGGTGCCCACGCCGCCGGGCAGGCGGTAGATGCGCGCCGGGTCGCCCAGCGGCGCCTCCAGCGCCTCCAGCGGGCCGTGAGCGCGCTCGATCAGCTCGATCGTCTCGGCGGTGGTGACCAGCCCCTCGTCGTGGACCTCGCCGACGCCCTCCAGCGGCATGACCTCGATGTAGCGCATCTGCCACGGCCTGGTCAGCGTCAGCGCCGCCAGATCGGCGACCTCGTCGTCGTTCTGCCCGCGCACCACGACCGCGTTGAGCTTGATCGGGGTCAGGCCGGCCGCCTCCGCCGCCGCGATCCCCTCCCAAACCTTCTCGATCTTGCCGCCGCGCGTGATGCGGGTGAAGCGCTCGGCCTGCAAGCTGTCGATGCTGACGTTGACTCGCCGCAGCCCGGCCGCCTTGAGATCGTCCGCCAGTCGCCCCAGCAGGAGGCCGTTGGTCGTCATGGCGACGTCGTCGATGCCGGGGGTGGACGCGATCTCGCGCACGATGTCCGCGACGTGTGGGCGCACGGTCGGCTCGCCGCCGGTCAGCCGGATCTTGCTGAAGCCGATCTTGGCAGCCGCGCGCACCACCGTCAGGATCTCCTCGTCGGTGAGCAGTTCCTGCCTGGGGGCGAACTTCATCCCGATCGCCGGCATACAGTAGACGCAACGCAGGTTGCAGCGGTCGGTGAGCGAGATGCGCAGGTAGGTCATCGCTCGCCCGAAGGCGTCACGGGTCAACGGCTGCCCCGTCGTCCGGTCCAGCAACCCGTCTTCGGAGAATCTGATCGCGACCGGCTCGACAACCATGACTGCCTCATCTCGACTAGCGCCACGCGACCCGCGGGCACCCCCTTACCTTAGCATCCACAGTGGAGATCGGCAACCCGAAGGTTGACTAATTCGGGGCACGATGAATCGGCCTGCCGTCCCCCTTCGCGCCGGATATCAGGCGCCCGGAAAGGACCGCTCGGCCGTCGTAGCGCCCCTGCCCGCTCGGAGATTTCGGGCTAGCGGCGCATCTTGATAACCTTGAACGCCTCAGCCAAGGGGATGCCCTGCGCCTTACCGACCTCGGCCGCGCGGTCGCGCAGTCGATCCGCCAGCGTCTCGGCCTCACCCACCTGGCTCTTATGCGCCTTGAGGGCGTTGATCTTGTCCTCGAACGTGTCCGAGATGTCGATATAGGTGTCGGGATACTCGGAGCCGAAGAGCCACAGCTCCGCCACCTTGTGCGGCTCCAGTCCCGACTGCAGATGCTCAGGGAAGTAGAGCGGGTCGCGCGCCGTCGGGTAGACCGAATCCACCGCGGTGATGCCGACCGCCCGGTGGTCGGGGTGCAGCGAGTAGGGGCGGAAGGGATCGTGCGTAATCAGGATATCCGGCCGGAAGTCACGAATCTGCTGCACGACCTTCTCACGGAAATTGAGGTCGGGCATCAACTCGCCGTCTTTCAGGCGCAGGAACTCGACCTCCTGCACGCCCAGCCGGCGGCAGGCCTCGCGCTCTTCTCCCTCGCGCAGCTCGGCCAGTTGCTCCGAGTTGATGTCGCGCCGCGAGGTCCCCTTGTCGCCGGAGGTACACTGCACCAGCCGGACCTGCTTCCCCTCCTTGGCCATCTTTGCCAGCGTTCCCGCCGACGAGAACTCCATGTCGTCAGGGTGAGCCACGACGATCATGACTCGCTGCAACTCTTGGTTCTCCATTGCTTGAACCACTGCTCCCTTTCCAGCGCCAACGCGCGCACTCTCGCGTGGACTATTGACGATGTCTCGCCATACGTCAAGACGGCAACCCGCGGCGGCGCCGCTCGTTTTCTTGCGGGAGGACATGCTACCTTTGCCGGCTGGCGGGCAGCTGTCCAGGGAAGGGCACGCCAGGGTGATGGATCGAGCCGCGCGATCGCTCAAGATCTTGATGATCGCGCCCACCTCGTTTTTCGCGGACTACGGTTGCCACGTACGCATTCTGGAAGAGATCAACGCGCTGAGCGCGCGCGGGCACCGCGTCACCCTCGCGACCTACCATAATGGAAGCGACCTGCCAGGAATCGACATCCGGCGCTCGGTCGACGTCCCCTGGCGCAAGCGCGTCATCGTTGGGTCCTCGCGCCACAAGCTCTACCTCGACGCGGTGCTCTCCGCCACCTGCCTGCGCGCTGGGCTGCGCCTGCGGCCCGATCTGATCCACGCGCACCTGCACGAGGGCGCGTTGATCGGCGCGCCGCTCGCGCGCCTGCTGCGCCGGCCGCTCCTTTTCGATTACCAGGGCAGCCTGACCGAGGAGATGCTCGACCATCGCTTCCTGCGGCCGGGCGGGCTGCTGCCGGCCGTGCGCCGCCTGGAGCGACAGATCGATAGGCTGCCCGACCTGATCGTGACCAGCAGCGTGAACGCCGAGCGCCGCCTGCGCGAGCGCGGCTTCCGTGGGCGCATTCAGCCGGTGCTCGACGCGGTGGACACCAGCCGCTTCACACCGGACGCGTTGGCGCCGGAGGAGAAGCTAGTGCTGCGGCGCGCGCTCGGCATCGCCGATAGCTCTCCCGTGGTGGTCTACCTCGGACTGCTAGCGCCCTACCAGGGCACTGATCTGCTGCTGGAAGCGGCCCGCGCGGTGCTGGAGGAGATTCCGCACGCGCAGTTCCTGGTGATGGGCTTCCCCGGCGTCGAGCGCTACCAGGCGCTGGCCCAGCAGCTCGACATCGCCGACCGCGTGCGCTTCCCCGGCCGCATCCCCTACCGCGAAGCGCAGCGCTATCTGGCACTGGGCGATATTGCCGTCGCGCCGAAGATGTCGCTAACCGAGGGCAACGGCAAGCTTTACAACTACATGGCGATGGGCCTGCCGATCGTGGCGTTCGACGCCCCAGCCAACCGCGAGATCCTGGGCAACTTCGCCGCCTACGCCCCGCTCGGCGACGCCGCTGCCTTCGCGCGCCAACTGACGGGCCTGCTCGCGCGCCCGGCGCTGGCCAGCGAACTCGGCGCGGCGGTGCGCGCCGAGGCGGTGCGGCACCTCTCCTGGCAGGCGCGCGTCGACGACCTCCTGGCCGCCTACGCCACGATCCTGCCGGCGCCGAAGCGGGCGCTCCTCACTCCTCTCGGCGGCGCGCTCTCCGGCCATTCGACCGACTGAGACGCTCGTTGCCCAG
>DASSHC010000288.1:0-4603 GCA_035693105.1 Thermomicrobiaceae bacterium
TGCGCACCGCCGAGGGGCCGATGCGCCGCCTGCTGGAGCGCGGGCGCGAGCTGGAGGCGCAGCCGGGGATCGTCAACGTCTCGGTCTTCGGCGGCTTCCCCTTCGCCGACTTCGACCAGGCCGGCACCTCGATCGTGGTCACGGCGACCGACGCCGAGGCCGGGCAGCGGGCGGCGGACGAGCTGGGCCGGCTGGCCTGGCAGCACCGCGCGGAGTTCCTCAAGGAGCTGCCGGGGGTGGCGCAGGCGGTCGAGCAGGCGCTGCGGCTGGTGGCCGAAGGAGGCGACAAGCCGGTGGTGCTGGCCGACGTGGCCGACAACCCCGGCGGCGGCGGCAGCGGCGACACGACCGAGCTGCTGCGCGAGCTGGTGCGGCGGCGGGCGCGCGGCGCGGTGGCCTGCATCTACGATCCCGAGACGGTCCAGCGCGCGATGGCGCTCGGCGTCGGCCAGGTCGGCAGCTTCCGGATCGGCGGCAAGATCGCGGCTGAAGCCTACGGCCCGCCGGTCGAGGTGCGCGGCCACGTCAGCCACCTCTGCGACGGCCATTTCGTCGGCCGCGGGCCGGTGGTGCGCGGGCGCCCGGTCAACTGCGGGCCGAGCGCGCGCATCGACGTCGATGGCCTGAAGCTGGTGCTGACCTCGGTGCGCCACGCCGCCAACGACCGCGGCTACTTCCGGCTGGTGGACGTGCAGCCGGAGTACGAGCCGCTGCTGGTGATCAAGTCGCGCGGGCACTTCCGCGCCGACTTCGAGCCGATCGCCCGCGCCATCATCGAGGTCGACGCGGCCGGCGCGGCCAACCCCAACCTGGAGCGCTTCGACTTCCAGCACGTGCGCCGCCCGATCTGGCCGCTGGATCGGGAGACGGAGTGGCCGGAGGCGAGGGAGCGATAACATTACCGGATTGAAGACTTCGGTCTGCGTCCCTAGACTCAGCTCGACAGGCCGGGAAGACAGCTGGGGGAATCCATAGTTGGAGGATGCATGATGACGACCCAGGTGACGAGCGAGCGACAGCGCCGGGTGCGGGCGGCCCTCGCTGCCTTCGGGCTCAGCGAGGAGGTCTCCGGCGTTGCCATCGGCGGCCGGTTCAAAGCCGCGCCGGGCGGACCGCTGCTGGACACCATCGATCCCACCACGGGCTCGATTCTGGCGCGCGTTCGGTCCGCGAATGCGGCCGATGTGGCGGCGGCGGTGCAGGCAGCCCACCAGGTCTTCCAGCGCTGGCGCCTGCTCCCCGCGCCGCGGCGGGGCGAGTACGTCCGCCGGCTGGGTGACGCCTTCCGGGCACGCCAGGAGGACCTCGCGCAGTTGATCGCGCTTGAGAACGGGAAGATCCTCAGTGAGGCCCGCGGCGAGGTGCAAGAGGTGATCGACATGTGCGATCTCGCGGTCGGCCTCTCCCGCCAGCTCTACGGCCGCGACATCGCCTCCGAGCGCCCAGAGCACCGCCTGATCGAGCGCTGGCATCCGCTCGGCGTGGTCGGCATCATCTCCGCGTTCAACTTCCCGGTCGCCGTCCCCGGTTGGGGCTGGGCGCTCTCGCTCGTGTGCGGCGACACCGTGGTCTGGAAGCCATCGAGCCTGACGCCGCTGATCTCGATCGCGGTGCAGCAGATCGTCGCCGAGGTGACCGCGGGTACCGAGGCCGAAGGAGTCTTCAGCCTGGTGGTGGGCTCCGGCAGCGAGGTCGGCGAGGCGCTGGTCGCCGATCCGCTGGTCGCCCTGGTCCAGGCGACCGGCTCCTGTGCTCTCGGCGAGCGGGTCGCCGCCGGACTGGCCCAGCGCATGGGCCGCGCCATCCTCGAACTCGGCGGCAACAACGCGGTCATCGTGCTCGACGATGCCGACCTGGACCTCGCGCTACGCGCGGTGGTATTCGGCAGCGTCGGGACCGCCGGCCAGCGCTGCACGAGTACCCGGCGCTTGATCCTCCAGGAGGGGATCGCGCCGGCCTTTATGGAGCGGCTCACGGCCGCCTACGGCAGCGTGCCGATCGGCGACCCGCTGGACCCCGGTACGCTGATGGGGCCGCTCATCAGCGCCGAGGCGGTGAGCGCCTTCATGGATGGGCTGCAGGAGATCCAGCGCCAGGGCGGGCGGATCGTGTACGGCGGCCAGGTCCTCCGCGACCGGCCCGGCTACTTCGTGCAGCCCACCATCGTGGAGTCGCGGGCCCAGATGGCGATCTGCCGGGAAGAGATCTTCGCGCCGATCCTGCACGTCTTCCGGGTGCACGACCTGGAGGAGGCGATCGCCCTCAACAACGCGGTCCCGCAGGGGCTTAGCTCGAGTCTCTTCACCACCGATCTGCGCGGCGCGGAGCGCTGGCTCTCGGCCGCCGGCTCGGACTGCGGGATCGCGAACGTGAACGTGGGGACCTCGGGCGCCGAGATCGGCGGCGCGTTCGGCGGCGAGAAGGCGACGGGGGGCGGGCGCCAGGCGGGGTCAGATGCCTGGAAGAGCTATATGCGGCGCCAGACGTGCACGATCAACTATGGGCGAGATCTGCCGCTGGCGCAGGGCCTGTCCTTCACGGTTGGCGGAGGAGATGCCGACTGACCAACCACCCCGCGCTCGTCCGACCCCCAACTTGACAGGGACTCCGGCCGCCTGCTGTTTCGCTGAGAGCGGCCGCGGTCCGGCAGGCCCGCGCGCGGGCCGGCCGGGATCGGAGCGGGACGACGGTGCGCCTCAGGCGCCGAGGTCGATGTAGACGTTCTTGATCTGCGTGTAGAGTTCGAGCCCGTGCATCGAGAGCTCGCGCCCCATGCCGCTCTTCTTGTAGCCGCCGAACGGCCCGAAGACGCCTGGCCCGCCGTTGGAGTTGATGGAGAGCATGCCGGTGCGCACGCCTTTGGCGACCCGCAGCGCCTTGCCGATGTCCCGCGTCCAGATCGAGCCGGCCAGACCGTAGTCGTTGGCGTTGGCGGCCCGGATGACGTCCTCCTCGTCCCGGAAGGGGATGACCGAGACCACCGGTCCGAAGATCTCCTCACGCGCGATGCGCATGTCGTTGGAGACCTGGGCGAAGATGGTCGGCTGCACGAAGTTGCCCTGCGCCAACGCCGACGGGCGCGCGCCGCCGTAGACCAGCTCGGCGCCCTCGTCCCGGCCGATGTCGATGTAGCCGGCGACGCGGTCCCACTGGGCGCGCGAGATCACCGGCCCCATGAGCGTGCCCGACGCCAGTGGGTCGCCAACCGTGAACTCCTCGGCCGCGGACACCATGTCGGCCACGAAGTTGTCGTACGCCTTCGAGGCAACGAAGACGCGCGTGCGCGCGGTGCACACCTGGCCACTGTTGCCGAAGGCGGACGGGACGGCGGCCGCGGCGGCCTTCTCCAGGTCCGCGTCGGCGAAGACGATGTTGGGGCTCTTGCCGCCGAGCTCGAGCGAGACCTTCTTGATCGTGCCGGCCGCGGCGGCCAGGATGCGGGACCCGGTCGCGGTCTCACCGGTGAAGGCGACCTTGTCGATCAGCGGGTGGCTCGCGAGATACTCGCCGACTTCGCTGCCTGGCCCGGGCAGCACGTTGACGACCCCCTCCGGCACGCCGGCCTCGTAGCACAGCTCGCCGAGCACGACCGCGGTCAGCGGGGTGTTCGAGGCCGGCTTGAGGATGATCGTGCAGCCGGCCGCCAGAGCCGGCGCGACCTTCCAGGTGGCCATCGAGAAGGGGAAGTTCCAGGGGACGATCTGGGCGCAGACGCCGACCGGCTCGCGCAGGGTGAAATCGAGGATCTTGTCGCCGAGGGGGATCGTCTCGCCGTAGAACTTGTCGGCGGCGCCCGCATAGTACTCGTAGACCGTGGCGGCGCCGAGGATCTCGCCGCGGGCGCGGGCGAGGGGCTTGCCGGTGTTGAGCGTCTCGAGGTGGGCGATCTCGTCCGCGCGCTCGCGGATCAGGTTCGCCAGCTTCTGGATGACCCGGCCGCGGTCGAACGGGGCCATGCGCGGCCAGGGGCCCTCATCGAACGCCCGGCGGGCGGCCTGGACCGCGGCGTCGACATCGGCGCGCCCGGCTTTGGCGACGTGGGCGACGACCTGGTTCGTGGCGGGGTTGAAGGCCTCGAACGTCTCGCCGCTCGCGGCGTCGACGTGCTTGCCGGCGATGAGCAGTTGGACGCGGCGAACCTCGGTCGTGGTGGCAGCCTGCGTGGCCATGGTGTTCCATCCTTCCCTGCCGACGCGGCGGGCGCCGGCGACCACGAGCAGCACCGATCATCGGTGCGCGGTGGGACGACGACCCGGCGAACTCGTCGGCTGACCTGGATGGCGTGGGGCGGTCAGCCACGGCGAGGCACTCCCTGACGAACGTCCCACCAGACTTATCCCCGAAGCGCGGCGCGCTGTCAAGCGAGCGCGCGGCTCCACAATCCGTAGCTCATGGCGTTGAAACGGGCCCCAGGGCCGCGCGCAACGCGTTGCCCTTCGGGGAAGGAGGAGCCGTTCACCACCTCCACGCTGCAGGCGTCACACGGTCAGGTTGACCATAATACGCCTACTGCCGCGCGATCGCCGCCTGGCCGCCGCGCAGCACGAACTTCTGGATCTTGCCGGTGGCGGTCTTGGGCAGGTCGGGCACGACGTTGAAGGCG
>DASSHC010000289.1:0-6782 GCA_035693105.1 Thermomicrobiaceae bacterium
ACTGCGCTCGGGATGACAGGGTAAAGGATGAGGCGGACGACGACGATTTGCCTCGTCCGGTAGGCCTCAAAATAAACCCTGTCATCCCGAGCGCAGTCGAGGGATCCGTCTTGCCTCAGGTCACGTTCACGGCGGACGCCACCGTGCCATCCTCCCTCAGTTTAGCGCGTCGCGGCATAAAGAGGGTTTGCGGCACGCAAAGGAAGTGTTACACTCGCAATAGCAAGCCCGCGCACCGTAGCGCCAGGCGGTACGCGGGCTTGCCTGAGGAGCCGCCCGTGGGGGTTGTGACGGCTGCTCGTCCACGGCCCAACCGTGGTTTCAGGAGCCGAGCGTTATTCGGCTCCTTTATGCTGCGTGCGTGCCCGAGCGCAGCAGGCTGCTGATCGCTTGCTGGAGCTCGTCACTCAACCGCATTGGCTGGTTTTGACCACCCCAGAGACGCCCGTTGGCGCTATGGCCGCTGGTGATCAGCTCCGGCTCGCCATTGGGCAGCCGGCGCCAGAGCACGAAGCCGACGTCGATCCTGCCGTGGACATTGTTGACCTCGAGCACGTACTGCTCACCGGCCAGGATCGCCGGCACCCAGTGCCGGTGCTCCATGAAGCTGAGTAGGTCGTCGGCCGTGCTCACGTCGTCCCCCGCATCGCCCAGGCGGCACGCACGCCGCTCTTCGCGCACGGCGCGTGCCACCTGCCCGGCGCGCCCCCAGCGCGCTAGCCCGTTTCGCCCTGGTAGACCCCCTGGTAGCCCGACTCGGTGGCCGCGACCAGGCGGTGAAAGACGAGCTGGGCGATGCGCGCGCCCCGCTGTAGACGGAAGCCGAGCGGGTTGGCGACCAGCAGCAGCCCGGCACCCTGGCCGGAGTAGCCCGCGTCCCAGACCGCGCCATCCAGCGTCACCCCTGAGCGCAGCAAGCTGGAGCGCGGCGGCGAGTAGGCCATGATGCTGGCCGGCAGGTTGACCGTCTCGTTGTAGCGCACCAGATAGGGCCCCGCTGCCAGCTCCAGCCAGCCGGCGGCATCGAAAGGCAGCTCCTCGGTCTCGGGCAGGCGGCGGTCGGTCCCGGCGCGGCCGAGCGCGCCGCTGCCAGCGAAGCGCGCCACCGACGCGAGCGTCAGATCGACGCCGTTCGGCTGTAGCTGCACTTGCGGGTCGGGCATCCCGCTCAGGAGCGGCGGCTCGCCCCCCAGCAACGCCACGATCTGCTCCCGGCTCAAGACGCCTCCCGGCTCGGCCATCGCCCCCTCCTGTTCGTACGCCACGTCCGTACACTACTACATGCGCTCGGGCGCGGCGACCCCCAGCAACGCCAGGCCGTTGCGCAGCGCCTGCGCCGTCGCCGCCACCAGGTGCAGCCGGGCGGCGCGCCGCGCGGGCGGCGCGTCGAGAACCGGGCAATCGCGGTAGAAGGCGGCGAACTGGCGAGCCGTGCCGTAGAGCCAGTCGGCCAGCACGTTGGGTGCGTAGCTGTTGGCCGCTGTGCGGATCGCCTGCGGCAGTTGGCCGAGCGCCCGGACCACGGCGGCCTCGGCGGGCTCGACGAGGAGCGCGGGGTCGTACTGCTCCGGCAGGCCGCCGGCCCGGCGCAGGATCGAGCGGCAGCGCGCGTGGGTGTACTGCAGGTAGGCCGCGCTGTTGCCCTCCAAGGAGAGCATCCGGTCCCAGTCGAGGGTGAGGTTGCGCCGGGTGTCCTGGTAGAGGTCGTTGTAGATCACCGCGCCGACCCCGACCGCCTCCGCGATCCGCTCCTGCTCCTCCTCGGTCAGGTCCGCGCCGCGCCCGAGTGTCTTGTCGGCCACGATGGCGCGCGCCCGCGCCACCGCCTCGTCGAGCAGCGCTTCCAGATAGACCATGTTGCCCCGGCGGGTGGAGAGCGGCTGGCCGTTGGGCCCGAAGACGGTGCCGAAGGGGACGTGGATCAGCGCGACCTCGGGCGGGGCGTAGCCGAGCGCCCGCGCGGCGGCGAAGAGCTGGCGGAAGCTCAGCTCCTGCCGCTGATCGACCACGTAGATCAGCCGGGCGGGCTGGTAGCTGCGCACGCGGAACCCGACCGCCGCCAGATCGCGGGTGTGGTAGAGCGTGCCGCCATCGGAGCGCCGCAGCAGGAAGGCGGGGAGATCGTCCAGCGCCACGACCACGGCGCCGTCCTCGCCGTGCTCGGCCACCCCGCGCTCCAGCGCGTCGTCGATGACGGCGCCGGTCAAGGGGGCGTAGAAGCTCTCGCCCAGCTCGGTGTCGAAGTGGACGCCGAGCCGTTCATAGCTGCGCTGGTTGGACTGGCGGGTCAGCTCGACGATCTCATGCCAGAGGGCGCGCGCCTGGGGGTCGCCCTGCTCCAGGCGCAGCGACCAGGAGCGCGCCGCGCCGGCCAGCGCCGGGTCGTGCTGAGCCGCGCCGGCGTAGCGGGCATAGCGCGACTCCAGCTCCTCCAGCAACGCCTCTCCCGCCCCTTCGGGCTTGCCCCAGCGGTGGATAGCGGCGATCAGCACGCCGAACTGCGTGCCCCAATCGCCGAGATGGTTGTCGGCCACCACGCGGTACTCCAGCGCCCGCAGCAGGTTGGCCAGCGCCTGGCCGATGATGGTCGAGCGAATATGCCCGACGTGCATGCGTTTGGCGACGTTCGGCGAGGAGTAGTCGACCACGACGGTCCGGCCCAGGCCCTCGTCGCCCCAGCCGTAGGCGCCGTCCGCCTGCTCGACCTCCGCGAGCACTGCCGCCGTGTAGCCTGGCGCGTTGAGTGCGAAGTTGACGAAGCCGCCTACGGCCTGCAACGAGCCGACGAATCCCGCCGCCGGCAGGTGAGCGCGGGCAGCCTCGGCCAGCCGCGCGGCGTAGACGGCGGGCTGGAGGCCGCGCCGGCGGGCCGGCTCGAAGCAGGGGAGCGCCAGGTCGGCGCTGACCGAGGCCGCCCGGGGAACCTGCAGGGCGAGCTCCTCCGGCGCGATCAGGCCGGTGGCCAGCAGCGCGTTCGTGATCTCTGCCTGAAAGCGCTCGAACGCGTAGCGCACGCGCGATCCTCTCCCCTCGTCAGCCTGCCAGCGGTCAACCAGGGTAGCACAGCCGGACGCGTGCCAACAGGCGAGCCGCGCCGGTGCTTGCGTACCACGGTTCCTGCCGGCCCAAGCTGATGGGAGATTCTTCGCTGCGGCTCAGAATGACAGAAATTGCGACTGCCTCTTTCCTGTCATCCTGAGGCCGCAGCCGAAGGATCTCCGTGCGGCTCCATTGGGCAAATCTGTACCCGGCCGGCGCGTCAGCCCGTTTGACGCCACGGCGGATGCTTGCGATCATCGGCGCGAGCGAAGGAGGCGTGGTGGCGGTGGAAGAGCAAGCGCGGCGTGTCGTGCGCCACCCGGTGCTCGGCGACCTGCCGGAGGTGGCGATGGTGCGGATCACGGTCGATGGGCGGGAGATCGCGGCGCGCGAGGGCGAGGTGGTGGCCGCCGCGCTGCTGGCCAACGGCATCCACGTCTGCCGCACCATGCCGCACACCGGACAGCCGCGCGGCCCCTTCTGCGCCGTCGGACGCTGCCCCGACTGCGCCATGATCGTCGACGGCCGGGTCAACGTGCGTACCTGCCAGGAGCCGGTGCGTGCCGGCATGCGTGTCGAGACGCAACGCGGGCTGGGCGAGTGGGAGGCGCGCCGTGGCTGAGCAGCCCGCGTTCGATGTCGCGATCGCCGGCGCGGGACCGGCCGGGATCGCGGCGGCGCTGGCGGCGGCCGCAAGCGGCGCGCACACGGTGCTGATCGACGAGCAGCCGGAGCCGGGCGGGCACCTGCGCTGGAGCATCGAGCCGGCGCCGGCGCTGCGCGAAGATCCCGCGGGGCAGCCGGGCTTTCGGGTGGCGGCGGCGCTGCGGCAAGAACTGGCGACGAGCGGCGTCGAGACGCGCTCGGCCACGATTGCCTGGGGACTCTTCGCCGGCAACGTGCTGGGGCTGGCCGGGCCGGGCGGCGCGGCGGAGCTGCCGGCGCGCGCGATCGTCGTCGCCAGCGGCTCGACCGACATCGTCGCGCCCTTCCCCGGCGACACCCTCCCCGGCGTGCTGACCGCCCGCGCGCTGCTGATCTTCCTTCACATCCACCGGGTGCTGCCGGCGCGGCGCTTCGTGCTGCTCGGTTTTGAGAGGACGGCCGAGTTGACGCGGGCCATTCAGCTCGCCGGCGCCGACGTGGTGGCCCGGTCGGAGAACGCATCCCTGGTGCGGGCGCTGGGTGATGGCCGCCTGGAGCGCGTCCGGCTCGGCGATCTGGACGTGGAAGCGGACGGGCTGGTGTTGGCGCTCGGCCGGCAGCCGGACGCCGAGCTGGCGCTGCAGGCGCAGGCCGAAACGCGCTTCTCGCTGGAAGTTGGTGGCTGGGTGCCGCTGCGCACGCCGCGGCTGGAGACCTCGGCGCCGGGGGTCTACGTGGCCGGCGAGGCGGGGGGCAGCGGGAGCGTGGCCGAGTCGCTGGCCGAGGGGCGGCTGGCCGGGCTGGCGGCGGCGGGCGCGCCCGCCGCGGCGATCGCGGCGGCGCTGGCGCGCCTGGACGAGGTTCGTGGGCCGGAGCGCCGCGCGCTGGCCGAGCGCCTGCAATTGAAGACGGGGGTCATGTGAGCCAGGAGCCGCGCGAGGAATTGTGCCGCTGCGAGGAGATCTCGCTGGCGGAGGTGCGGCAGGCGATCACCGAGGGGGCAACCACGGTCAACGATGTCAAGCGGCGCACGCGGGCCGGGATGGGCGTTTGCCAGGGGATCTACTGCACCCGCAGCATCGCCGTCCTCTTGCACCAATCCGGTGTGCCGCTGGACGAGCTGGCGCCGATGACCGCCCGCCCACCGGCGCGGCTGATCCCGATCGCCCTGCTGGCCGACGTCGAGGAGTAGCCCGGTAGCCGCGGCACGGCCGCGCGTGGCATCCTCCGCTTCTGACGAAGGAGGACGTGGGCGTGGGCGCGATCGGCTATCCGCTGCTGCTGCGGCCGAGCTACGATAAGAAGATCTGGGGCGGGCGCCGGCTGGAGCGCGTGCTGGGCAAGCCGCTTCCCGGCACGGCGCCGATCGGCGAGTCACTGGAGAGCGGCGACGCGGCGGTCGTGCTCAGCGGCCCGCTGGCCGGGCGCGCGCTGGGCGAGCTGGCGCGCACGCACGGCGCGGCGCTCCTGGGCGAGCGCGGCCTGGCCGCCAGCCGGCCCATCGGCGATTTCCCGCTGCTGGTCAAGTTCATCGACGCGAGCGACATTCTCTCGATCCAGGTCCACCCCGACGACGCCGGCGCGCCCGAAGGACGGCGCGGCAAGACCGAGGCCTGGCACGTGGTGGCGGTCGAGCCGGGCGCCGAGCTGATCACCGGCCTGACCGGGGCGCACGAGCCGGAGAGGCTGCGCGCGGCCATCGCCGAAGGCAGCCTGGCCGGGCTGCTGGAGCGGCGGGTGGTCGCGCCGGGCGACACGCTGCTGGTGCGCGCGGGCACGCTGCACGCCATCGGCGCCGGGGTCCTTCTCTACGAGGTGCAGCAGAACAGCGACGTCACCTACCGCTTCTACGACTGGGAGCGGCGCGACGCGGCGGGGCGGCCGCGCGAGCTGCATCTGGGTCAGGGTCTGCGCGCCCTGCGCGCCGAGCAGCGGGCCGAGCCGGTGACGGCGCTGGAGCAGGGCGAGGGCCGCGCGCTGCTGGCCGCCTGCCGCTACTTCGCGCTGGAGCGCTGGCAGCTGCGCGGCCAGATGCCATTGCCGGCCACGCCGGGCACCTTCCGGCTCGTGAGCTGCATCGCGGGCGCGGCCGAGCTACGCGCCGGCGGCACCACGACCACCATCCAGCACGGCCAGACCGTGCTCCTGCCGGCCGATCTGCCCGCCGGCGTGATCGACGGAGATGCGACCCTCCTGGTCAGCTCCATCCCCGATCTGGAGCGGGATGTCGTCGCGCCGCTGCGCCGGGCCGGGCACGCGCCCGAGGCGATCGCGCGGCTCGACGGCGGCAGCGGCGATCTGGCGCGGCCCATCGCCGTGGCGGGAGCCTGAGGTGGCCCGCTACGGCGCCGAGACGCGGCTCTCGCCGGCCCAGGTCTACGCCCGCGCCCGTGAGGCCTTCGGCCCGGAGGGCCGGCTGGGGCTGGAGCGGACCGAGCGCAGCCCGATGCGCGAGGTCTACGCCGGCGGGGGCGGCTACGTGATCGTGCGCGCCTGGCGTGCCGGGCCGACGCAGGTCGAGCTGGAGGTCTGGCAGTTCGACCCGGAGGCCGAGCAGTTCGTGCGCTCCCTCCCCGGCCCCGGCAACTGGCTGCAGCGCCACTGGGGCTCCTGGCGGCGGGAGCGGGGCGAGCGCGGTCGCCGCGATGGTTCTCCGCTGTAGGGGCAGACTTCTGTGTCTGCCCACGTTGCCCATCGCCGGGGTTTGTCGAAGTCACCAAACGCGGTCCATGGCCCCGTCGCGATGCCGTAGGGGCAGCAGGGCAGACACGGAGGTCTGCCCTTGCAGCGGGAAGACGTGGCCTATCGGACGAGGCAAATCCTCGTCGTTCGCCCCGAACTCCCCCTGTCATCCCGAGCGCAGTCGAGGGATCCGACCTCACCCACGCCCGATGTTCATCGTCAGCCCCGAACCGCGCTGAAGACCCTGCGCCCAAGCATGAACACCAGCACCGCGGCCAGCGCCAGTAGGGGGGCGAGCACGAACGGCGGACTGCCGGGCACCGGATGATACTCCGTCCCCTGCTCGCTCATCTCCAGCAACCCCAGCGGCCTGGCGATAAAGCCGTGCTCCTCGCTGACCGGGACGTAGCTCTTGC
>DASSHC010000290.1:0-3070 GCA_035693105.1 Thermomicrobiaceae bacterium
CGCCTTGCGCTACCCGGCGCCGTCGGAGACCGCGGCAGACCTGCCGGCACCGCCCGCTGCCGGTCCCGCGCCGGAATCCACGCAGGAGGAGGTTCAGCAGCTGGCATAATCACCGTGGTCAGGTACTGAGGCCGCAGTGAAGGATCTCTTATCGGCTCCATGCGGCACCAGTCGAATTCGAGGGCCATCGATACAGGCAGTTGCCGCCGGACGCCTCACTGGCGACAATGGGCGGGATCGATCTGAGTCTTGGAGGGGCAGATGGCGGAGGCGGGAGAGCTGGCGGCGATTCGCGACTGGCTGGAGGAGTTCGCCGCGGCGGTGCGGGCGGTCGATTATGACACGGGCCGCACCATGTTCGCGCCGGAGGCGGTCGGTTTCGGCACCTTCGCCGGGGTGGTGCGCGGGCAGCCCAAGCTCGAAGCGCAGCAGTGGCGCAACATCTGGGGCGTGACGCGCGGCTTCACCTTCCGGCTGGACGAGCTGAGCGGCGGCGTCGCGGGCGAGCTGGCCTGGGTGGCTCTGCCCTGGGACTCCGAGGGGCGCGACGCTAGCGGCGCGTGGTACGCGCGGCCCGGCCGCGCCACGCTCATCCTGGAGCGGCGGGACGGCCACTGGCTGGCCGTCCACAGTCATTTCTCGCTCTACCCGGCGCGGGAAGCTCAGCGCTAGGCGCCGAAGCCGATCAGGCCGATGATCAGGACCGTCAGCACAACGCTGGTGATGGCCACGAAGATCGGCTCGCGCTGGGCGGCGAAGAGGCCCACCGTCAGGCCCACGCGCAGCATCGGCGTCAGGATCAGCGCGATCACGCCGAGCTGGATGATCGCGATCGGGCTGCCGGCCGCCACGCCGTGGGCGATGCTGGCCGGGCTGACCGCGATCGCGTGCCCGCCGCCGCCGAGGATCTGATCAAGCGAGCCGGGCACGCCCGCCGTCGAGCCGACGCCGGCCAGCAGCATCACCACCCCCAGCAGGATGATCAGCCCGGAGGCGACCACGCCGATGCGCAGCGCGTAGCTGATCCAGAGCTCCATCGGGTGGCCGCCGGACGGCGGCTGGCTGGACTCGGCGCGCTGCTTGGCGCTGCGCGCGCCGGCAAAGGTTTTGGTCGTTTCCATCTACGCAACTCCCATCCCACGCAGCAGCATCTCGACGGCAACCACGGCCAGCACCGGCAGGAAGACCAGGCGCACGGTCTGGTTGCTGAAGCGCACCAGCAGCTTGGCGCCGAGCGTGGCGCCGAGCAGCACCCCGAGCGCCACCGGCGCGGCCACCAGCGGCACCACGTCGCCGCGCCAGAAGTAGATGCCCGCGCTGGCGGCCGCGGTCACGCCGATCATGAAGTTGCTGGTGGCCGAAGAGACCTTCATCGGCAGGCGCATGGCGGTGTCCATCGCCAGCACCTTGAGCGCGCCGGAGCCGATCCCGAGCAACCCCGAGACGATACCGGCGATGTACATCATGCCGAATCCCGTCGGCACGTTGGTGACCTCGTAGGCGATCTCGTTGCCGCTCTTGCGGTCGGGGTAGACGCTGGCCAGGCGCAGGCGGGTCGCCAGCCGGTCGGGGATGACGTTACTCGGCACGTCCTCGCCCAGCTTCTTGAGGGTCGGCAAGATCGAGAAGATCAGGATGCCGCCGAACAGGAAGAAGAGGATGCGCGCGTCGAGGTAGACGGCGACCAGGGCGCCGGTCAGCGCGCCGAGCGAGGTCGCCAGCTCCAGCAGCATGCCGACCCGGATATTGGTGAGATGATCGCGCACGTAGGCCGAGGCGGCGCCGCTGGAGGTCGCGATCACCGAGACGATGCTGGCGCCGATGGCCAGGTGGATGTTCAGCCCGAAGCCGATGGTCAGGATCGGCACGATCAGCACGCCGCCGCCCAGGCCGATCAGCGAGCCGAGCAATCCGGCCGCCACCGCGGCAAAGAACAAACCGATGACAAAGAGTTCGATTCCCGGCATAGACCTTCCATCCCGCTTCACGGCACGGCGCCCGTGGCGCCTTTGTCTTGTCAAGCGGTATTATACCAGACAAACTGGTCGAGAGCAAGGCATGGGTGCGGGTACGGGTACGGGTACGGGTGTGGGTGTGGGCGTGGCGTTAGGGGTGATCGAGGTTGGCGGTGGAGAGCCAGACGCGGTAGCGGTAGCGGTCGCCGCGCACGATGCTGCGGCGCAGCTCGATGACGTCGTCGCCGCTGAAGCCGGTGCGCTCGACCAGGAAGGCGGGCTCGCCGGTCGTCAGGCCGAGCAGGGCGGCCTCGCGCGGCTCCAGCGTCACCGGCCGCAGCGTCTCCTCCGCGCCGGTGATGTCGATGCCGCAGAGATCGCGCATCAGGTCGTAGAGCGGTTCGTTGGCCAGCCGCGCCGGGGCGATGCGCTCGCCGCAGGCGGCCGCGATGAAGATCGTCTCCAGCACGAAGGGCTCGCCGTCGACCAGGCGCAGGCGGCTGATCTCCTGGATCAGCCCGTCGCCGCGTCCGGTCAGCAGGCGCGAGGCCTCTTCTTCGACCGTCAGGCGGTAGCCGAGGATGCGGGAGGAGGGCTGGCGCCCCTGAGCGGTCAGGGTGCGGATGAAGGTGTAGAGCCCGTCGAGCGGCTGCTCGATGAAGGGCTCGGCCACGAAGGTGCCGACGCCGCGCCGCCGGGTCAGCAGGCCGCGCTGGGCCAGCGAGGTCAGCGCCTGGTTGACCGTCTGCCGGCTGACGCCCAGGCTGCGGGCCAGCTCCGGCTCGGGCGGGATCGGCTCGCCCGGTGTCAGCCGCCCGGCCTCGATGGCGCGCCGCAGTTGCCCCGCGATCTGCTCGTAGAGCGGGGTGCGCTCGGCGGGGTTCAACTCCTCGCGGATCTGGTCGATCAGCTCCAGCGCGCTCATGTCTGGCATATGTCCCAACCGAGTGATTTTGGCCAGTCCATCACTCCTCCCCCTCCTCCTGCTCGCCGGTGCGCCGCTCCCAGCCGGGCGCGAAGAGGGGCAGGAAATTGCGCGGCTGGTAGGGGTGACGCGTGATCTCCTCCAGGTTCAGCTCCAGCCCCAGCCCCGGCCGTTCGGGGATCGGGATGTA
>DASSHC010000291.1:0-2300 GCA_035693105.1 Thermomicrobiaceae bacterium
GCATCACCGGAGAGAGTAAGCCGCTGCCCGAGGTCTCCGACGGCGAGTGGCTGCGCGTAATCGGGACGAATCTCAACGGCGCCTTCTACTGCTGCCGGGCGGTCGTACCGCACATGCTCTCCGGCGGCTGGGGCCGGATCGTGAATATCGCCTCGATCGCCGGCAAGGAGGGGAACCCGAACATGGCCGCCTACAGCGCCAGCAAGGCGGGGCTGATCGGGTTGACCAAGTCGCTGGGCAAGGAGCTGGCCGGCACGCCGATCCGGGTCAACTGCGTCACTCCGGCGGTGATCGCCACCGACATGATGACCGCGGCCAGCCCCGAGATGCTGCGATACATGATTAGCCGGATTCCCCAGGGGCGCGTTGGCCAGCCGGACGAAGTCGCCGCGCTGGTCGCCTTTCTCGCCTCCGACGCCTGCTCCTTCAGCAGCGGTGCCGTCTTCGACATCTCTGGGGGGCGGGCGACCTACTGAGCGCTCGCGGCGGCCGGGAGCAAGCCGAGCTGGCGCAGCAGCCCAAGCTGGTCGGCCACCACCCAGTGTTCCGCCAGCTTGCCGTCGCGCATGCGCGCGACGTGCAGCTCCTCCCACTCGGCGTAACGCCCGGTCGGCGCCTGCCCGGCCAAGGGCAACGGGCCGTCGTGCGTGCCGTGCGCGCGCAGGCGGACGACGAACGTGTCACCCTCAGCCAGTTCGTCTACCAGGCTGTAGTAGAAGTCGGGGAAGGCGGCGCGCAGGTTGTTGACGAACGCCTTCAGCCCAGCCAGGCCCGGGAGCAGGCCGGCGAACGGCGCGTGCTCGATATAGTCCGGCGCCACCAACTCGTCGAGCAGCTCCAGCCGCCCCTGGTTGAAGACCTCGAGGGGGATGCGGCGGATGGCGGTCCGGTTGGTCTGCGGGTCGGTCGTCATCCACTGCTCCTTCAGGCATGGCACTAACCGCGATCGTCGTTGGCGGCATGATAGGTCGCGGGGTGCGGCGGGCGGAAGGCCAGAAAGTGCTCAATCGCTGCTCAGTTTGCGGGCGCACGCGGATGATACCGGCGTTCGGCGCGGCGTGTATAACCACTGTTAGGGGCCGGGCGAGCGGATCGACGGCCGAGGAGGAGATGGGCCGATGGAGGGGTGGTTGCTGGTCCTGGTGCTGGTGGTCGTCCTCGGAATGATCATTGCGCTCTCCTATCGATCGGAGCCGCGCTAGGCGACCCCACGCTCGCGTCACCCGCTTGACGACTCGTGCCCGCCGCCCTGGGTTGGTCACTGACTCGAGGGTGGATCGATGCCGCTCAACTGACCGCGTTGGAAGGATCACGGATGTCTCGACGACAGCTGGGCCTGCTGGCCCGTGTGCTCGGCACGCCCGCGCTGCTGGCGCTGTCGTCGTTGGCTGGCACGCCGCGCCCGGCCGAGCGCGCCGCCGATGCCGCGACGGTTGGCGACAGCGACGCCGCCTGGTGGGATGGTACGCCCAGCTGCCGGACACACTACGCTGGCGTCGTCAGCTCCTCGCGCTACCTGACGATGCGCGACGGCGTGCGCCTGGCGGTCGAGCTCTACCTGCCGGCTGGTCTGCCGCCGGGCGAGCGCATCCCGGCGATCCTCTTTCAGACGCGTTACGTGCGCGCCTTCACGCTGCGCTGGCCCTTTGAGCGGCTGCTGCCCAACCTGCCGGCTCCGCTGGGCACCACCTACCGCACCATGCGGCGCTTCGTCACCAGCGGCTACGCCTGGGTGGCGGTCGATGTGCGCGGCTCGGGCGCGTCCTTCGGCCATCGCAGACAGGAGTGGTCGCCGGAAGAGATCGCCGACGGTGTCGAGATAGCCGACTGGATCGTGCGCCAGCCCTGGTCGGACGGCAGCATCGGCGCGACCGGCATCTCCTATGAGGGGATCGCGGCGGAGTTCCTGGCCGGGTCGGGCCACCCGGCGATCAAGGCGGTCGCGCCCCGCTTCGCCCTCTTCGACGCCTACGCCGAGGCCGGCTTCCCGGGCGGTATCCACCACACCTGGTTCACCGAGCGTTGGTCGCGGCTCAACCAGGCGCTCGACGGGCACCGCTTCACGGAGGTCGCCGGCTGGCCGGCGCGGCTGCTCGGCATCGGCGTGCGGCCGGTCGAACCGGACAACGCGCTGCTGCAGCAAGCCATCGAGGAGCACGCCGCCAACTACGACCTGCACCAGGAGGCTCGGGGTATTACCTTCCGCGACGATCGCGCCGCCAATGGGCTGAGCGTGGACGCGATGAGCCCCTGGCGGCGCGCCGGGGCGCTACAGGCGAGCGGCATGCCGGTCTACAGCT
>DASSHC010000292.1:0-3494 GCA_035693105.1 Thermomicrobiaceae bacterium
GGGGCAGGGCATGACCTTCCTGGGCGACATCCACGCCGGGGAGGACTACCGGCGCCATCTGACCCAGGTCTACACCCGCCGTGCCCTGACCCGTGCCTGGCAGCAGGCGCAGGGCTAGCCCTCACCCCTGCCCCTCGCCCACTCCTGGGCGAGGGGAGCACGATCGATTGGTAGGGGCGGGTTTGCAACCCGCCCGCTCCCCAGGCGAACGCGAAGGAGCGAGCGATGAACGAGGAGCGGACGCCCGATCAGGAGAACAAGCTCGACATCGAGCGTGAAGAGCACGAGATGGATCCGGAGCAGCCGCCGGCTCCGGATCAGTTCGGCGTCGGCACCGAGCCCTGCCCGCGCTGCGGCGGCACCGGCCAGATCGACGGCCAGCGCTGCGCCCACTGCGAGGGCACCGGCTACGTCACCGTCACGATCACGCCGCCGTACTGAGGCGGGCGCCCGTCTTCCCCGTTGCCGATGCGCGAGGCAGCGAGGGCGGCTCCGTCCGCCACGGGGGGCCGCCCCTACAGGGGAAACGCACCGTGCCCATACTGTAGGGGTAGACCCCTGTGTCTGCCCTCTTTCCCCCACGCATCAGCGGCGGGTTTACCACCCGTCCGACAGCCGCCCGTCGCGTAGCTCAAGCACGCGCGTGGCCAGGCGCTCGATGGCGTAGCGGTCGTGCAGCACGATCAGCAGCGTGCCGCCGAAGCGCGTCAGCGCCTGCTCGAACTCCTCGCGCGACTGCAGATCCAGGTGGTTTAGCGGCTCGTCGAGCAGCAGGAAGTTGGCGCCGCCGAGCACCAGCAGCGCCAGCGCCAGCCGGGCGCGCTCGCCGTACGACAGCTCGGCGCCGCGCTTGAAGACCGTCTCCTGGCCAAAGAGGAACAGATGCAGGAAGGTACGCGCCTCGGTCTCCGAGAGCGGGGCGCGGGCGCGCGCCTGCTCCAGCACCGTCTGCTCCAGCGCCACCGTCTCCTGCTCCTGCGCGTAGCGGCCGGCCACCACGCCCGCGCCCAGCCGCACCCGGCCGGCGCTCGGCGCCAGCTCGCCCATCAAGAGCTTGATCAGGGTCGACTTGCCGCTGCCGTTGGGGCCGGTCAGGGCGATGCGCTCGCCGTAGCGGACGTGCAGGTCGAGGCCGCGCAGGATCGTCTTGCCGCCGAGTTCGACCGTCGCGCCCTCGACCAGCGCCACATCGCGCCCCGACTCCGGCGGCGCGCCGAAGTCGAGCGACAGCCCCCAGCGCAGCGCCGGCTTGTCGACCATCTCCTCCGACTCCAGCAGCCGCTCCAGCTTGCGCTCGCGCACTTTGGCCGTGCGCGCCACCTTCTTGGCCCGCCGCCGCAGGAAGTCGTTCTGCGTCGCCCGCTCCGTCTTCATGGCGTGCGAGGCGACGCTGCGGATGTCCTGCTCGATGCGGCCGATCGTCGCCTGCTGCCGGGCGTAGGCCTCGGCCTGGGCCTCCTCGCCGGCTGCTCTGGCGGCCAGGTAGGCGCTGTAGTTGCCGGGGTAGACCGTCAGCTGATGCGTCGTGTCGCTCAGCTCGAAGATGGTCGTCACCGTCTCGTCGAGGAAGGCGCGGTCGTGGGAGACGATCAGCACCGCGCCGCGGTAGCCGGCGAGGAAGTCGCGCAGCCAGGCGAGCGCGTCGAGGTCGAGGTGGTTGGTCGGCTCGTCGAGCAGCAGCAGGTCGGGGCGGCTGGCCAGCAGCGCCGCCAGCCCGGCGCGCGTCTTCTGCCCGCCCGAGAGCGCCCGCAGCGGCGTCTCGAAGGGCACGCCCTCCAGGCCGAGCGCGGCCAGGAAGGCGCGCAGCTCGTCGACGGCCGCGTAGCCGCCCAGCGCCTCGAAGGCCGCCAGCGCGGCGTCGTAGGCGGCCAGGGCCGCGTCCAGGTCGTCCGCACCGGCCAGCGCCGCGGTGCTGCGCTCGACCGCATCGCGCGCCGCCAGCAGCCCTCCCGTCGGCACGTCGAGCAGTTCCGCCAGCGTGCCGCCGGGGAGATCGGCGAAGCCCTGCGGCAGGTGGCCCAGCCGCGCGCCCGGCGCCGACGTCACCGCGCCCGCGTCCGCCTCCAGCTCGCCGGCCAGGATGGCGAGCAGCGTCGACTTGCCCGCGCCGTTCGGCCCGACCAGGCCGACGCGGTCGCGCGGGTTGACCACGAAGGAGACGCGCTCCAGGATGGGGTATTCCCCGTGTCGCTTGCTCAGATCGCTGACGGTCAGCACGTGGGCTCCTTCGCTAGGGCGATTAGCGCGTCGGTCACGTCATACCGCGCTGGGGAACGCCTGGGAGATGCTTCGGCCGCAGTCCCTGTCCCGGACATTCTGAGCCCCTCTCCCTGTCATCCTGAGCCGCAGCCGAAGGATCTCTTCTGAGCTTGGAGCAAGAGCAATCACTCACGGCAGGGGAGCTCCTTCGGCTGCGGCCGCAGGATGACAGGGGGGAAGGATCTCTCCGTTGGGGTTGCTGCTGGTGGCGGGGCAGCGATCCCAGCAGTGCTCCTTGCGATTACGTAGCCGCCGCCCAATCCACCGCGCCGAACCCCAAGTGTAGCACCAGCGCACTTGGGAACTCTTCGCGCCTCGTCGTCGTCTGCATGACAGATGAATGACGCGTGGTGGGTGCGGCACGAGGAGGACGGCGATGGCATGGGCGCGACGCGTTTCACGGCGGGTGTTCCTGACGGCCTCGGCGGGCACGGTCGGCACGGTGATGGCGGCCAGCGGCGCCTACGCGCTGCTCGGCCGGGATGAGGGGCACGACCCTCCTCCGACCCCAAGCGCGACGCCCCAGGTCTTCTCCGGCGGCACGCCCACGCCGGCCACGCTGCCGCTGGCGCGCGGACCGGCCGACGGCTACCTGGCCCTCGCGCCCAAGCGGCTGCGCTCTGGGCAACGCGAGCAGATCTCGCTGGCCCTCTTTCGCGGCGACGACCCGGTAGCCGGCGAGGTCGCGCTCGCGCTGCTGAAGGACGGCCAGCCGGTGGCCGGCGCCTCGGGCCAGGTCGCCGGGCGCGGCGCGTTGGAGCTGGCGCTGCCGGCCCTGGCGCCGGGCGACTACCAGCTCCAGCTCAAGAGCGGCAGCCTGTCGGGGCAGGCCGCCATCCCGGTCGAGGACGGCACGCTCGTCTTCGTCGAGAGCGACAAACCGATCTACCAGCCCGGCCAGACGATCCACCTGCGCGTGCTGGCGCTCGACGCGGCGCTGCGGCCTGCCGCTGGGCAGGTGACGGTCGAGGTGAGCGACGCCAAGGGGATCAAGGTCTTCAAGCAGGGGGCCACGGTCGACGACTTCGGCATGGCCGCCGTCGACCTGCCGCTCTCCGACGAGCCCAACCTGGGAAGCTGGAGCGTGCGCGCCACGCTCGGCCAGCGTCAGGGCGAGGCCCAACTGCGGGTCGAGCGCTACGTGCTGCCCAAGTACGAGGTCACGCTGCAGCCGGCCAAGTCCTGGGTGCTGGCCGGCGAGCCGCTCAAGGGGACGGTCTCGGCCGAGTACAGCT
>DASSHC010000293.1:0-2851 GCA_035693105.1 Thermomicrobiaceae bacterium
GGGATGCGCGGCAGCGTAGCCAGTCTCATCGGTGCTCCCCTCGGTCCGAGCGATCGATCGCGGAGCATTGGTACCATCGCGCCCGGCGCCCGTCAACCGCGGGCAGTGGACAGCAGCGCGCGCTCTTGGCGATAATCGGGGAGCCGAGGCGCGCGGGCGAGCGATTGGGCGCGTCTGACAGGCTCGCCTGACCGGCGTGCCTGAGAGGGAGGAAGACCGGGATGACCGCGGAACAGGCACGCACCATCGAGCAGGAGTATGTCGAGAGCCATCCGAGTTCGGCGGAGAACTATCGCCGGGCGGTGGCGGCGATCCCGCGCGGCGTCACGCACGACGTGCGCTTCTTGAAGCCGTTCCCGCTCTACATGACCCGCGCGCTCGGCTCCAAGAAGTGGGATGTCGATGGGCACGAGATCATCGACTACGCCATGGGCCACGGCGCGCTGATCCTGGGACACAGCAACCCCGCCGTGGTCGAGGCCGTCTCCGAGCAGGTCCACCGCGGCACGCACTACGGCGGCAGCCACGAACTGGAGGTCGAGTGGGCCAGCCGGGTGGCGAACCTGGTGCCCTCGATCGAGAGCGTGGAGTTTACCTCCTCCGGCACCGAGGCCACGCTGATGGCGATGCGCCTGGCGCGCGCCTTCACCGGGCGCGAGAAGATCATGAAGTTCGCCGGTCACTTCCACGGCTGGCACGACTACGCCATCGTCGGCGAGCAGATCTCCGGCGAGGCGCGCCGCGCCCCGGGTGTGCCGCCCCAGATCTACGAGACCATGGTGGTGGCGCCGAACAACGACCTCGACTTCGTGGCTAAGCGGCTGGCCGAGCGCGACGTCGCCGCGGTCATCCTGGAGCCGAGCGGCGCCTCCTACGCCACCATCCCGCTGCCGGAGGGCTTCCTGGAGCGGCTGCGCGAGCTGACCAGCGAGACCGGCACCCTCCTGATCTTCGATGAGGTCATCACCGGCTTCCGCTGGTCGCCGGGCGGCAAGCAGGCGAAGGTCGGTGTGACGCCGGACATGACCACGCTGGCCAAGATCCTGGCCGGCGGCCTGCCGGGCGGCGCGGTCGGCGGGCGGGCCGACATCATGGAGCTGCTCGACTTCAATAACGAGACGGGCAAGAAGATCGGCCACCCCGGCACCTACAACGCCAACCCGGTCTCGGCGGCGGCGGGCAACGCGGCGCTTTCGTTGGTGGCCGACCCGGGCGTGCAGCAGCACGCCGACGCCCTGGCCAAGCAGTTACGCGCCGGCTTCAACCAGGCGATCGTGGCCCAGGGCGTGCCCGGCTTCGCCTGGGGCGAAAGCTCGGCCTTCCATACCATGCTCGGGCGCGAGGTTGGCAACCAGAGCGGCGGCGACATCCACACGCCGCAGGGTGTGCCGGCGGCGGAGCTAAAGGCGGGCAGCCCGGCGCGGCTCGGCCAGCCGCTGCAGCTCGGCATGCTCAACCTGGGCGTCGATCTCTTCCACGGCGGCGGCTTCACCAGCTCGGCGCACACGCCGCAGGATATCGAGCGCACCGTCGCCGCCTTCGAGCAGACGCTCGCTCGCATGAAGCGCGAGGGGCTGTTCGGGTAGCGTGCCGGCCGCGCGGCTCCCGAACGCGCAGCGCGCGGGGAGCCCCCACGGCTCCCCGTGTCGCGGTTTCTGGCCCAGCGCTTGCCCGGCTGGCGGCGCTGGGACGTCGTCTTCAGGCTGGAGGAAGCGCATGGCGCCGGAGGAGCAGCAGTCGAAAGAACCGCGCCCGGATCAGGGCTCCTCGCCCTATCCGCCGCCCGGTCCGACGACCGAGTCACCGTCCGAGCGGGCCGACCTGCCGGCGGTCCCGCCCAAGCAGGTGCCGGTGATTCCCGAGGGTGGCGTGAGCGGGGAGGAGCGGCGCAAGGGGCTGCCGCCGGAGGTGGTGGGCACCCCCGACGAGCGGCTCTACGCCGAGCGCTTCGCCAGCGAGCGGCAGGAGATCGACCGGCCCAGCCCGGCCTGGGAACCGGCGCCACGCCACGCGCCCGACGACATGGCGCCCAACTGGCCCCCCAAGCTCGAACCCCAGCCGCCGGCGCGGAGCGGGGGAACATAAGGGAGTAGCGCGCCAATCACTTCCTGTCCTGTTGAGGAACTGTGGGGGATGCTTCGGCTGGGGCCGTTGCCTTTGGTCATCCCGAGCCCCCACCCCTGTCACCCTGAGCCGCAGCGAAGGATCTCTCCGTACCCTGGAGCGGAAGCGATGTCGAGCGGCAGGAGAGATGCTTCGGCTGCGGCCTCAGCATGACAGGGAAGAGAACGTCTCCCCCTTGTCATCCCTGCGGCAAGCTCAGGGCCTGCCCTGAGCCGCGGCGGAGGATCTCTGCTGAGCGGCGGATCATCGCCGCTCGTGTCGAATTCTCCGAATCGGAATCGACAACGTGATAGAACTCGACGCTCATGGCCCGAGGCGTCGACGACCTCGCTCGCCGGTACCTGAGCGTCACGTTCGATTCGAATGAGTTCGCTGTCCTTCGTCCATCCGATTTGGAGGAATCGCAATGAACGAGCGCGCGCCGCACAGCGGCTTCGCCTCCGTCAACGGTCTATCGCTGTACTACGAGGTACATGGAGTTGGTGAGCCGCTGATCCTGCTGCACGGTGGCGTGGCCGGCATCCCGATGCTCGACCCGCTCATCGCGCGGCTGTCGGGGTCGCGCCAGGTCGTCGCGGTCGAGCTGCAGGGCCACGGGCGCAGCGCCGGCGTCGATCGCCCGCTGGCGTTTGAAGCGATGGCCGACGACATCGCGGCGCTGGTGAATCAGCTCGGGTTGGCCCCGGCGGACGTGTTTGGTCTATCGCTCGGCGGTGGGGTGGCGCTG
>DASSHC010000294.1:0-10294 GCA_035693105.1 Thermomicrobiaceae bacterium
GGTGGAGCAGCGGCATGTGGTGGTGGATGTGCCGGCCTAGGCCCCGGCACACGGCTTCATGCGCCATATCGCTGCGTTCCAGTCAGCTCTAGCTCCCGATCGAGCAGGCTCAGCGGTGGCCTGATACCTGCCTCCTCGCGAGCACCCGAGCAAATGCGCTGTTCCAATCGCGTGCAAAGCGCTCGATGCCAAAACGCTCGTGCGCCAGCGCTCGCGCGTTGGCGCCCAGCCGGCGCGCCAGATCGTGATCGGCCAGCAGAACATGCATCTGCTTGATCAGCTCGTCGATATCGCACGAGATATAGCCATGCATGCCGTTCTGAATCACCGTCGGCAGCTCGGTGGTCGCCAGCGCCACCACCGGCATCCCCAGCGTCATCGCCTCGATCACCGCCAGCGGCAGGCTGGTGTAGCGCATCGAGCTGAAGAGGAAGCGGTAGCGCGCCACCAGCGCGTGCAGCTCGCGGTAGGGCACATCGCCCAGCCCGCCGAACTCCTCGGTCTGCATCCCGACCGCGTCCAGGGGCAGGCGCTCGCGGGCGGCCAGGAAGAGGTCGTAGCCGGCGATGCGCGGCCGCTTCTGGGGGCCGTTGACCACGCTGATGCCGCGCGTCAGCTCGCCCGAGTAGCGCACCCCCGGCGCGATGGCCACGCTGTGCTCGATGACCGTGGTCGGCGTGCGGCCGTTGTCCCACATCAGGCGGTTGTAGTGGGTGACGTGGACCAGCAGCAGACTCGGGTCGTCGATCGGGTGGCGCGTGTCGCACGCGCCCGGCTTGGGCGTGTTGTGCTCCAGGTAGATGGCCGGCAGGGCGCGCTGGGCCGGGCTGAGGATCGCCGGCCCGTCCTCGAAGTAGTTCTTGGGCGTCTGGTAGATCACCAGATCGAGATCGAGGTCGCGCACCCGCTCGGTGGGCACCTCGCGCACATACTCCGGCAGGTCGAAGGTCGGGCCACGACCGCCGTAGCCCTCGGGCTTGCCGGGCTTGACCGGCAGGTACCAGTCGTGCTCGATGCGCGCCAGCGCGTTGAGGTAGCTGCCGTGGATGTGCCAGATCAGAATCTTCAGGCGGCGCATCGTGTTCCTTTCGTCGTCCTCACGTCGGCCAGCAGCGACTCGGCGGCGCTCAGCACCATCGTCGTGCTCACGCCCCGCAGGCAGCGGTGGTCGATCGGGCACTCGCGGTGGGCGCAGGGGCTGCAGTGCACGAACTGGCGTGCCAGCCGGTGGCGCGACGAGTCGAGCGGGGCCCAGCGCGGGAACTCGGCCGGGCCGAAGATGGTGACGCTGGGCGTATCGAGCGCGCGGGCGAGGTGCGCCGGGCCGGTGTCGTTGCTGATGAAGAGGTCGAGGCGGCTGATCAGCGCCGCCAGCCCGCCGAGCGAGGTCTGCCCGGCCAGGTTGAGCGCCGGCGCCTCCATCAACCCGGCCACCTCGGCCGCGATGGCGTCCTCGTCCGGCCCGCCGCTCAGCACGATGGCGGCGCCGTGGCGGCGGGCCAGCGCGTCGGCCAGGCTGGCGAAGCGCGCGGGCGGCCAGCGGCGGGCCGGCGCGCGGGCGCCGCAGTGCAGCCCGATCCAGGGCCCCATCTGACCCGCCAGTGGCGCCAGCAGGGCGTCCGCCTCGGCGGCGTCCTCCGGCCGGAGCGGGAACTCCAGCTGCGTGCCGCGCTCGGGGCAGCCCAGGGCCGCGGTCAGCCGCAGCAGGCGTAGCGGCTCGGGCAGCTCGTCGGGGTAGGGCACGGCCACGGTCAGTCCGGCGGGCGGCTGCCCAACGTAGCAGCCAGCGCTGCAGCGCGCGCCGAGCGCCAGCACGGCGGGGTTGCTGGCGCCGCCGCTGCCGTGCAGCTGCACGGCCAGGTCGTAGCCGTGGGCGCGCTGCGCGGCGAGATAGTCCGCCATACGCGCCTCGTCCAGCTCGACCTCGTCGATCCCCGGCGCGCCGCCGAACGCGACGAAGCGGTCGAGGTAGTGGCTGAAGCGGGCGGCGAACCAGGCGGCCCAGGGGAGGCCGATCAGAGTGATCTCGGCCTCGGGGAAGCCGGCCCGCAGCGAGCGCAGCGCCGGCACCGCCACCAGCAGGTCGCCCAGTTGGAGCGCCCGCAGCACGGCGATGCGCCGCACCGCGCGCGGCTCGATGGCGCCCATCAGACCGCCCCCACCCGTGCGAGCGCCGCCGTCTCCAGCAGCGCCAGCGCGGCCCTGGCCACCTCCTCCGGCGGGATGTCGAGACAGGGGAGACCGATCGGGCAGTCGAACAAGCGGCAGGGGGCGCAGGCGGTCGGGCGGCGCAGCAGCCGGGCCGGCACGGCGCGCGGCCCCCACTCCGACTCGCGGTCAGTGCCCGAGTAGAGCGCGACCAGCGGGGTGCCGGTGGCATCCGCCAGATGCAGCGGCAGCGAGTTGTTGCAGATCACCAGCGCCGCGCGCTCGACCAGCGCCGCGTACTCGGGCAGCGTGGTCTGCCCGGCCAGGAACGCGGCCCGTGGCGCTTCGGCGCGCACCGCCGCCAGCAGCGCGGCCTCGCGCTCGACGCCGCAGACCAGCACCGGCCAGCCCTGGCGCTGTAGCTCGCGCGCCACCAGACCGAAGCGCTCCGGCGGGTAGCGCCGCGCGGCCGCGCTGGCGCCGGGGTGGAGCAGCACGTAGGGGTGCGCCGGGTCGAGCCCGGCTCCGGCCAGCAGCCGCGCGGCGGCCGCGCGTGCCGCGTCCGGGATCGCGACGGCGAGCTGGCGCTCGCGCACCGGAAAGCCAAGCGCCTCCACCAGCTTGAGGTTGCGCTCGACCTGATGCGCGCCCTCGGGCGTCAGCCCGCGCAGTTCGTCGGAGAGGGCGCGCCCGCCGAACTCGGCCGACTCGCCCGCGCGCAGCGGGATGCCGGCCAGGTAGCAGGCGTAGCCGGGCACCTGGGGCGACTGGCTGAACGAGGTGAAGATCAGCGCCGCGTCGAAGCCGCCAGCCGCCAGCCGGGCGAGCAGCTCGCGCTCGCGCGCCGGGTCGAAGGGCAGCTGTCCCAGGTCCTGCCAGAGCGCGCGCCAGCTGATGACCTCGTCGACCCAGGGGAGGAGCGCGGCGGCCGGGGCGCCGCCCGGGCTGGCCAGCAGCGTCAGCCGCGCCGCGGGCGAGGTCTCCTTGACCGCCCGCAGCGCCGGCCCGAGCATGACCACGTCGCCCAGGTTGTCCAGCCGCACCGCCAGGATATTGCGCGCGCGGAGGTAGGGGGAGCCCTCACCCCCATCCCCTCTCCCGATGCGCGGGAGAGGGGAGCTGCCCATCGAGTAGGTTGGGTGCTGGGAGAGGACGGATCCTTCGACTGTGCTCAGGATGACAGGGTGAGGGTTCGGGCCTTTCGGATGAGGCACATCGTACTCGTCGGCCACCTCCCCTCTCCCAGCATTGGGAGAGGGGCCGGGGGTGAGGGCCAGCAGCTCCGCCGCCGCCTCGACCACCAGCTCCGGCGTGACCAGCGTCAGGCACTCGTGGCCGTAGGGGCAGACGCGCTGGTAGCAGAGGCGGCAGGGGACCTCGTGGTAGAGCAGGCGGTGCGGCACGCGCCAGGGGCCCCACTGCTCGGGCGGGTTGGTCAGCGCGAAGAGCGCCACCACCGGCGTCTTCACGGCCGCCGCCACGTGCATCGGGCCGGTGTTGTTGGTGATCGTCAGGTCGGCCGCCTCGACCAGCGCGCAGAACTCCGGGAAGTCGAGCGCGCCGCTGAAGTCGAGCGCGTCGCCGCCATAGCGCATGCGCCCGCGCACCCGCGCCACCAGCTCGCGCTCAGGCTCCGTACCGGTCAGCGCCACCGTCGCGCCCAGCCGGACGATCAGCCGGTCGGCCACCTCCGCGTACTCTTCCCAGGGATAGGTGCGGGCCGGCATCGAGCAGCCGGGGTGGAGCACCACCAGCGGGCGGCGCACGCCGGCCAGGCGCTCATGCAGCCGCTGCCGGGCCTCGTCCGGCACCGCCAGCACCAGATCGCGCTCGCTTGTCGTCAAGCCGAGCGCGCCAACCAGATCGAGCCCGCGCTCCACCTCGTGCAGCAGGCGCTGGGGATGCTTGTGGCGCGTGGTCAGCAGCGAGCCGGGGCCGTCGATCGAGGCCGCCAGCCGTAACGGAATGTCGGCCAGGTAGCAGAGGTAGGCGCTGGGGAGCGGGCTCTGATGGTAGGAGCTGAAGATGACGGCGCCGTCGAAGTGTTGCTCCTTGAGCGCCGCGATCATGCGCTGCTCGCGCGCGCTCTCCTGCGGCAACTGTCGCCAGGGGTCCATCCAGGGCGCCTGGTAGACGATCACGTCGTCGATGTCCGGGTTGAGCCTGCCCGCCTGGGCGCCGACCGGGCTGGCCAGCAGCGTGAGCGACGCCCGCGGCAGCGAGCGGCGGATGGCGTGGATCGCCGGGGTCGTGACCAGCACGTCGCCCAGGTTGTCCAGCCGCACGGCCAGCACCTTGCGCGCGCGCTCCCAGGCCGGGTCGATCATGCCCCGTCTCCCATCCCGTCGCCCGCCAGCGCCACGATGCGGTCGATCACCGCCGACGTACTCAGGTCGCCGACCAGGGGCAGGATCACCACGCGCCCGCCGACCTCGGCCACCGCCTCGGCCTCCGGCAGTTCCTCACCGGCGTAGTCGCCGCCCTTGGCGTGGATATGCGGCCGCAGGTCGCGGATCAGCGCCTCGGGCGTCTCCTCGTCGAAGAGGAGGGCGTGGTCGACCGCGTCCAGCGCGGCCACCAGCGCCAGCCGGTGCTCTTCGCTGTTGATCGGGCGGTTCTTGCCTTTGAGCAGCCGCGCGCTGCGGTCGGAGTTGACCCCGACCACGAGGACATCGCCGAGGGCGCGCGCCCGGCGCAGGAACTCGACGTGCCCGGCGTGCAGGATGTCGAAGACGCCGTTGGTGAAGACGATCTTGCGGCCGCGCTCGCGCGCCGCGTCGAGCTGGGCCACCACCGCGCCGACCACGTCGAGGTCGCCGGCGCGCGGCAGATGCTCGCGCAGGCTGACCCGCTGCAGCAACTCCTGATAGAGCACGACCGCCGTGCGCCGCTTGCTGACCGCGATGCCGGCGGCCTCGATGCCGATCTGGACCGCCTCGGGGCAGCGCGCACCCCCCGCCAGCGCCAGCGCCAGCGCCGCCAGGAAGGAGTCGCCGGCGCCGACGTCGCTGGGGTTGGCCACCGGGTGGGCCGGGAAGTGGCGCGCCCGCCCGCGCCGGTCGATCAGGCAGACGCCCCCGGCGCCGAGCGTGACCGCGACGTGCTCGGTCTCGATCGCCTCGACCAGCCGCCGCCCGGCGCGCCTGACCTCGTGCAGGTTGAGCTCGTCGCCGGCCGGCACCGCGCCGTCGACGGCCAGCAGCGCCTCCAGATGATTGGGGGTGATGATCGTCGCGCTCGCCTCGCGGAAGCGGCCCAGGTGTTTGGAGTCGACCGCCAGCACGCAGGGGCGCGCGCGCCGCAGCCCGCGCAGGTGGCGCACCAGCCCGTCGCTGTGCACGCCGTAGTTGTAGTCGGAGATCACCACCAGATCGCAGCGCGGGAAGGCGTGGTCGAGCGTCGCCAGCAGGCGCTCGTAGGTGCGGCGGCCGAGCGGCTCGGCGCCGCCCTCGTCGAAGCGCACGACGTACTGGCCGTTGGCCAGGATGCGCAGCTTGTGCAGCGTGCTGATCTGGTCGTCCTCGATCAGCCAGGAGTCGTCGACGTCGTGGTCGCGCAGCGCGGCGCGCAAGAGCCCGCCGGCCGGGTCGGCGCCGACCACGCCGAGGAAGAGGACCTCGGCGCCCAGCGCGGCCAGATTCGCGGCGGTGTTGGCCGCGCCGCCCGGCAGCCGCTCCTCGGCGGTCTTGCGCACCACCGGCACCGGCCCCTCGGCACAGAGGCGCGCGGCGGTCCCCTCCAGGTAGCTGTCGAGCATGGCGTCGCCGATCACCAGCGCGCGCAGGCGGCGGAAGCCGCGCACGGTCTCAATCGCACCGGTCATCGCAGCCTCCTCCTCCCGTCGCCGCCACCGCCGGCTCCCAGCGCGCCGGGCGATAGTCGAGCGCGACCGCCGGGCCGAGCCCCTCCAGGAAACGGATCAGCCGCAGCGCGTGGCGCGTGTCGCGGGCGACGAAGCTCGGGCGACGCAGGGCGCCCGGCGGCGGTGGCTCGGTGCCGAGATCGACCAGCACCGAGCGGCAGCCGGCGCGTCTGCCCGCCTCGATGTCGTCCAGGATGTCGCCCACGAACCAGGAGCGCGCCAGGTCGAGAGCGTGTTCGGCGCCGGCGCGCAGCAGCAGGCCGGGGCGCGGCTTGCGGCAGTCGCAAGCGACCGCCAGGCCGGGGATCACGCCGTCCGGGTGGTGCGGGCAGTGGTAGATGCCGTCGAGCCGGACGCCGTCGCGCGCCAGCTCGCGCGCCAGGTGCGCGTGCATGGCCCGCAGGTCGTCCTCGTCGAAGTAGCCGCGGGCGATGCCCGACTGGTTGGTGACGACGATCAGGGCGAAGCCGGCGCGTTGCAGGCGGCGTAGCTCCGGCGCGATGCCGGCATAGAGCACGAGGTCTTCCGGGTGGGAGGGGTAGTGGCGCGGCTCGACCAGCGTGCCGTCGCGGTCGAGGAAGAGGGCGCGGCGCATCAGTCGACCACCCCCTCCCCGGCGGCCAGCTCCGCCTCGACCACGCCGCAGAGGATATGCGTCAGCAGCATGTGGATCTCCTGCGCCACCGGGGTGGCGGCGGTCGGGGCGCGCAGCGTCAGGTCGGCCAGCTTCTCCAGCCGGCTGGCCCGCTCCCCGGTCAGCGCCACCACCATCATGCCGCGGCCACGGGCCGCCAGTGCGGCCTCCACCACGTTGGGCGACTCGCCGCTGGTGCTGAAGGCCAGCAAGAGGTCGCCGGGCTGACCCAGGCCCGCCACCTGGCGGGCGAAGACCTGGCGGTAGCCGTAGTCGTTGCTCAGCGCGGTCAGAATGGTGCTGTCGGCGCTGAGGGCCAGCACGGCATAGGGGGCGCGCTCCTGCTCGAAGCGGCCCATCAGCTCGCAGGCGAAGTGCTGCGCCTCGGCCGCGCTGCCGCCATTGCCGATCACCAGCACCTTGTGACCGCCGCGCAGGGTGTCGACGATGCATGAGGCGGCCTCGGCGATCACGGTGGAGCGCTGCTGCAAGGCGCCGATGGCGCGGTCGAGCAGGGCGCGGCGCTCGGCCAACACCCCATCGACCCAGGACAGGTAGCGGTCGCTGGCTAGGAATCGGCCGTTGTCGATCAGGGATGGGCTGAGGATGTCTTCCTGCATGATGGCACTCCCTCGGTCTGGCGGGGCGGCGCGGGGGAAGGCTTTCGCCCGGCGCCGCGACGGCGTCGATCAAAAAGTAGCGTACGATCGCCACTTCTTTCATCAGGCAGGTGAACAGCGGCCCAATCGATTCACTGTGCATTTGCCCAATCAGGCTGGCGAGCCGTTGGGCGTTTGCACAATCAGGCGGCGTTGCGGTTCAACTGGCGGAGGAAGAGCGCCAGACGGATCTGGACCGCGTCGTCGAAGGCGCGCGGGTCGAGGCCGGTCAGCGAGGCGATTTTGTCGAGGCGGTAGCGCAGCGTGTTGCGGTGGATCTCGAGGCGGTAGGCGGTGGTCGAGGGGCAGCAGTTCTCGCGGAAGAAGGCGTCGAGCGTCTCCAGCAGCTCGGGCGCGTGGTCGAGCGGGCTGAGCAGGTGCGCGGCCAGGCCGAATTTGGTGCGCTCGTCGTTGAGCCCCACGAAGGAGGCGATGCCGAGCTGATCGAGGCAGTAGACCTGATTGCCGCCCTGCGACTGGCGCCCCAGCGAGAGCGCGGTGCGGGCGTCCTGGTAGGAGTGCGCCAGGCCGCGCACGCCAGGGTGGTAGCGGCCGATGCCGATGGTGATCTCGGCGCTGGTGTCGCGCTGGATCGAGCGCAGCAGGTCCTCGGCGGCACGCTTGAGCGCGCTGAGGTTGGCCCAGCTCCCGCCGCCGTCGCGGGTCTCGCCGCGTCCCTCGACCCAGCCGGCCAGGTCCTGCGTGGTGCTGGCCTTGAGGATGGCGATCTCACCCTCGCCGATGTAGGCGCAGATGGTGTCGCTGGGCAGGGCGAAGAAGCTGACCACGCTGTTGATAATCTTCTGCGCCCGGCGCTGCACCAGCTCGGGCGTCGGGCCGGCGCCGGCCGGATCGTCGCCGATCAGGTAGTCGCGGGCATCGACCAGAATCACGGCGCGGGTGCGGGTGAAGTCGATGCCGAAGAGCTGACCGCCGCGCAGCACGTCGGCCTCGGTCATCGAGGGATCGCGCAGCACGTCCTGGATGAACTTGTAGCGGATGCCGGGGTGGCCGAGCAGGCTGTTGACGTCGATCTGCTGATCGCGCATCAGCCCGAGAAAGAGCTGCACCAGCCGGGGCGGTAGCGCCTCCTCGGCGCTCTGCGGCTCGCTGGAGACCGCCGGGAACCGCAGCAGGTCCGCGACAGCGCGATCGCCGGCGGGCGACGAGGCTCCGGCGTCGTCGTGTTCGACGATGGTTCCGTCTCGTAATACGACGTTCAAAGCCCGATCCTCGCTCTCTAGCCGGGGAAGCGCTCGGTCGTTGTGGGAGGGACGTACGAACCAGCAGACCGAACTACGGAGGGCGATAATGCATAATCTGTGCCAGATAAATGTTGGCTCGACATCAATAGTCGCGTTCCTACGCGCTTTCGGTCATGCTGCCGCCTTGACCCCAAGGCGCGGCTGCGCCCCGTAGACCGCGTGCGCCTGGTCGTCATGTTCGTAGCGACGGCGGCGTGGCGTGGCGCCCGGCCGGAACGAGCGCGGCGTCTCGTCGCACGGCCCGACGGTGGCAGGCACCGGCCGCTGCGCCGCACTCTGAGCCCCGCGGGCGTTCTTGCCCACCCGCTCGCAACCGGCACGCCGCACCATCGTTGACTGAGCGGCAGCACTCGGCTAGAGTGAGCCGGCGTCAGGGGGTTTGCCAGAGGGTGGGGGAGGGATTGCCGTGGGGGAGTGGGTGCGTCCGGCACGCGTCGTGGTGGTCTTGGCCGCGGCGTTGGTGCTCTTCATGGCGCTGGCCGCGCAAGCGGCGGCCGCCAATATCGACTTTCGCGTGGCCGCCTTCAACTGCATGAGCGATCCCGGGCCGCTCAGCCTGGCCAAGGGCGCGATCCCCTCCGACTGCACGCCCGCGACCGGCGTCGCCTTCACCGTCAGCGACACCAGCGGCGCGCCGCTGGCGAACTGCACCACCAACGCCAGCGGCCTCTGCATCTTGAGCCTGACCGAGGGGAGCACGGTGGTGGTGGCCGAGGATCCCGCGACCGCGCCCGAGGGCTTCGTGCCGCGGGAGAACCCGATCAGCACGCCGGTCGAGACCGAGTTCGCCTCGGCGGTCTTCGTCAACCTGCCCGCCGCTCAGATCGCCCCGCAGACCGGGCGGCCGCTCGCCGCGGCCGAGTCGCCCAGTGCGCTACCGCTGGCGCTGGGCGCGTTCGGGCTCGTCCTCCTCGGCCTGGGGCTCGGAGCGCAGCGCCGCCGGGCGTGATCGAGAGGAGAACGCCATGAGCGCGGCGGAGGCGGCGCAGCGTTCGATCAGCGTCAGCGGCCAGGGCACGGTCACGGTCGCGCCCGACACGGCTCAGGCCACGCTCGGGGTCCAGATCCAGGACCGCGAACTGGCCCGGGCGCAGGGCGAGGCCGCCCGTATCATGGGGGACGTGCAAAACGCGCTCAAAGCCGCCGGCGTGCCGGAGGCCAAGATCAAGACCATGATGTACAACGTGCAGATCGACCGGAATTTCGAAGACCCAGCGCAACCGATCACCGGCTACACTGTGGTCGATCTCGTCCAGGTCAGCATGACGCCGGTGAGCCAACTCGGCGCCGTGCTCCAGGCGGCCATCGCCGCCGGGGCCAACATGGTTCAGGGAGTCGGCTTCACCGTGGCGGACACGAGCGCCGCCGAGCAGCAGGCGCGCCAGCAGGCGATGGCCGACGCCCGCGCCAAGGCCGAGCAGCTCGCGCAACTGGCCGGCGTAACGCTAGGCCAACCGCTCGAGATCAGCGAAGGCGGAACGATCCTCCCCGCCACGCCCGCGACCGGCTCGTTCCGGTCATTCTCCTTGAAGGCGTCGGCAGCCATCCCTCCCCCGATGCAGGCCGGCGAGAGCACGATCGGCGTCGGCGTGACGGTGCGCTACTCGATCTCGTAGCTGTTCAGGTGCTCTCGCGGCATTCAATCATTGGCATGGATGAAGCCGCCCAGCCTACGCTGCTCTTCGTCGCGCTCAATCGATCTGCCTATCATTCGGCGGGAACGAGA
>DASSHC010000295.1:0-17281 GCA_035693105.1 Thermomicrobiaceae bacterium
TCTCGCGCCGGCTCTCCCAGGCGGTGGCCGACCCGCGCGGCGTCGAGGCGCTGCTGGCCTCGGCCGCCGAACTGGCCGGGCGCGATCTGCTGCTGGAGGATACCGAGGGCAATCTCGTGGCCTGGACCGGCGCGGAGTCACCGGCGCCCAGCTTCGGCCTGCTCGGTCAGGCGCGAGCCCTCGATGGGCCGCTCCTCGGCGCGACGGGCCCTGGCGGCCGCCAGCACCTGATCGTGGCGCTGAGCGGCAACCCCAGCCCCGGTTACCTCTCCATCTCGGGCGAGGCGGGCACGCTGACCGAGGGCGACCGGCTGATCCTGACCCAGACCGCCGTCACCTGCGGCGCGCTGTTGGGGCAGTCGCCACGGCGGACGGCCGGGCGCGACGGGCACGAGCGGCTGGTGGCCGACCTCCTGCTCGGACGGCTGGCCTCGGCGGCAGCCGCGCAGGCGCGCGCCCGCACGCTGGGCATCGACGGGAACCAGCCGGTCGTAGTCGGTCTGGCGGCGGCGCCGGGTGAGACTGCGGCGCGCGACCTGGTGCTGGCGGCATTGCCCCACCGCGCCAACCTCGCCCCGCTGGCGGGCGGCATCGGCTTCCTCCTGCCGGCCGGCGAGCAGGCGACGGTCCTCGGCTCCCTGCGCCGGGCCCTCGAGCGCGCACCGGAGGGGAGCGCGGTGGCGCTCAGCCGTCCAGTAGCCAGCGCGGCCGACGCGCCCCAGGCGCTGCGCGAGGCGCGCTTCGCTCTGGCGCTGCGGCAGGCCGGCGGGCTGGCCGAACGCGTCATCGCCTGCGACTCGGTGCTCGATCTGGGGCTCTACAGCCTCCTCTTCCCGCTCTGGGGTCATCCGGCGGTGGCGCGCTTCGTCGACGCGCTGCTCGGCCCGCTGCTCGGCTACGACCAGCGGCGCGGCACGCAACTGGTCGAGACGCTGGAGGCATATCTCAGCCACGGCGCGGCGCTGATCGAGGCCGCCGGCGCGCTCGGCGTGCACCGCAACACGCTCGCCTACCGCCTGCAGCGCGTCGAGGAGCTGAGCGGGCGCGACCTGGGTAACCCGCGCGACCGGCTCCTCTTGCAGGTCGCACTCGCCGCCCGCCGCCTGCCCGAAGCCGAGGGATAGCGGCGCCGGTGCCTCTCAAGGAGCTTGGCGCCGCGCGGGGCGTGGATCCCTCGACTGCACCAAACTCCCTCGAATGGCAGCGTCCCCTACGACGTGTACAGCGGCTTCACGATCCCGGTCGCGGCCATGGCGGCGCGGCTGACCGCGCCGATGACCGCCTCGGCGGCGTGCTGGTCGGGGAAGTTCTCGCAGAAGATCGCCAGCACCAGCGTCTCCTGGGGCGTCGAGATGAAGCCGACGTCGTTGGTGACGCCGCGGATGCTGCCGGTCTTGGTGCCCCAGCGAATCGACTTCTCCTCCGGCAGGTGCCGCGCGATGCGTCGCCGGTTCTGCTGCAGCTCCAGCAGCGCGATCATCTGCTGGCACGACTCCTCGGAGGCCGCCTGTCCGTCGAGGATGGCCTGCACCGCCGTCACGTAGTCGTCCGGCGTGGCCCAGTTCTCCTGCTGCTCATCCTCGACCGGGCGGCCGAGCATCTTGCGCCCGAGCGTCGAGTTGACCATGCCCAGCTCGCGCATAGTCCTATTGACCTGCTGCATGCCGGCCATGTCGATCAGGAGGTTCGTCGCCGTGTTGTCGCTGATCGAGATCATCAAGTAGAGCAGGTCGTGCAACGTGAAGACCATGCCGTCGTGCAGGTGGAGCATGACGCCGCTCCCCGGCGCCTTCTCGGCCTCCTTGAGGGTGTAGCGGTCGTCGAGGGAGCGCTCGCCCCGCTCGATTTGACGGAAGATCTCGATCATCAGCGGGATCTTCATGATGCTGGCGGCGCGGAAGCGCCGCGCGCCGTTGTACTCAAACGTATCCTCGGTGGGCGCCACGATGGTCGCGCCGACCACTCCGCCGCTCGACTCGGCCCGGTAGATGATCCCCTCGACCGTGCTCCAATTGACCGTCTGTGTTGCCTCAGCCATCGCTGTCTCCCACTCTCACGACCTGTACCGGACAGCCACTATCGTGTGGGGCCATGATAGAGCCTGAAGGCCAGCCGGCAACAGCCCAGCACGGCGTTCAACCTGGAGTCGTGCTAGACTTCCGCGAGTCTGTCGCTTTGCGGCTCCCTGAGGAGGATGCGATGTCAATGCTTGCCACCGCTCGCCAGCAGGCGCGAGACGCCGTCGTGGAGACGGCCGGCTAGACCGGGGCAAGCACCACCGCGAGCGGTCGGGCGCACGCTGACTCCGTCAGCGCGCGGCGGCTCGCGTCCCTCGACCTCCCCCACCAGCCAGACCCGCGCTGCTGGCAACCGCTGATCGCGTACCCAGCGTTATTTGCCTTTGCGTGAATGCGGGAGCAGCATGCGCACGATGTCCGCCTATCAGGTCTATCTCATCATCTGCGGCGCTTCGGCGCTTTTCTTCGCCACCATCGCCACCGTCACCGGCGTCTACCTGGTCACGGTGGCGCACTTCAGCCCCTTCGAGCTGCTGCTGGTCGGGACCGTGCTCGAGACGACGTGCTTCCTGATGGAGCTACCGACCGGGATCGTGGCCGATGTCTACAGCCGCCGCCTCTCGGTGATCATCGGCCTGGCGCTGATCGGCCTCGGCTTCATGCTGGAGGGGAGCATCCCCCGGCTGGCGCCGGTGTTGGTGGCCCAGGTCATCTGGGGCGTCGGCGCCACCTTCGTCAGTGGCGCGCAGGAGGCCTGGATCGCCGACGAGCTAGGGCAGGAGCGGATCGGGCGCGTCTACCTGCGCGGGGCGCAGGCGGGCCAGCTCGGCGCGCTGCTCGGCATCGGCCTGAGCGTGGCGCTGGCCAGCCTCCACATCGGCCTGGCCATCGTGATCGGCGGCGCGCTACACGTCGCGCTGGCCCTCTGGCTGCTGGCGATCATGCCCGAGCGCCACTTCCAGCGCGCCGAGCAGGGCTCGCACAACCCCTTCCGGGCCATGCGCGCCACGGCGAGCGGCGGGCTGCACGCGGTGCGCGGCCGCCCGGTGCTGATCACCATCCTGGCCATCGGCGCCTTCTTCGGTGCCTCCAGCGAGGCCTTCGACCGGCTCTGGGAGGCGCACTTCCTGACCGACATCGGGCTGCCGAGCCTCGGCGGGCTTCCCTTCGTCGTCTGGTTCGGCATTATCACCGCGGGCGGCATGCTGCTGAGCATCGGCGCGACCGAGATCGCCCGCCGCCGCGTCGACAGCGACAGCCACGCCGGCGCGGCGCGCGCCCTGCTGGCGATCAATACCCTGATGCTCGCCGGGACGCTGGCCTTTGGATTGGCGCAGGGCTTCGCCGCGGCGCTGGCGGCCTACTGGATGGTGCGGCTGCTGCGCCGCACCAGCGTGCCGATCTACACCGCCTGGGTCAACCAGGGCATCAACCCGCGGGTGCGCGCCACCGTCCTCTCGCTGGCCAGTCAGACCGACGCGCTGGGGCAGATCGCGGGCGGCCCGCTGCTCGGCCTGATCGGCAGCGCCGTCTCGATCCCGGCCGCGCTGGTCAGCGCCGGGCTCCTGCTGCTGCCGGCCACCCCCCTCTTCGCGCGCACCCTGCGCCACGGCGAACCGACCGTTCCGGCCGGCGAGCTGGAGGGGTGATGGATGTGACCGTCGACCGGGCATAGCAGCGTGTGCGACACGGATCCCTCGACTGCGCTCGGGATGACAGGGAGAGTAGGGGCCGAACGATAACGGTGGTCGTTGTCGATCGCCCCGAATTAACGCTGTCATCCCGACCGCAGTGGAGGGATCCAACGTGGAGCGGCACCCAACGTAGTCGCGCGCCAGGCGCCGTGAGACCGCACCGGCAGCCCAATCAGCGTATCGGAATATCCGATCGTGCCATTCGTCACCAATGGATTGCTCGATACCTGGCACGGGGCTATGCTGACCCTGGCGTATTCGGTTGATTCGCTGCACACGGGAGCAGGCATGGCGCTTGATCTGGGTAGCTACGACGTGCTGACCTTCGATTGCTACGGCACCCTGATCGACTGGGAGTCGGGCATCCTGACGGCGCTGCGGCCGTTGCTGGCGCGGCACGACGTCGCCTTGAGCGACGAGCAGGTGTTGGAGCGCTTCGCCGCGCTGGAGTCGCGGGCCGAGCTGCCGCCCTATCGCCCCTACCGTGAGGTGCTGGCGCGGGTGGTGGACGGCTTCGGCCGGGAGCTCGGCTTCGCCCCCACGCCCGCCGAGCGCGCCGCGCTGGCCGAGTCGGTAGCCAGCTGGCCGGCCTTCCCCGACACGGCGGCCGCGCTCCAGGCCCTGGCCCGGCACGACAAGCTGGCGATCCTCTCCAACGTCGACGACGACCTCTTCGCCGGCTCGGCGCGGCGGCTGGGGGTCGAATTCGCCGCGGTCGTCACGGCGCAGCAGGTGGGCAGCTACAAGCCGGACCCGCGCAACTTCGCGCGGCTCATCGCGCGTATCGGGGTGCCGCGCGAGCGCATCCTGCACGTGGCTCAGAGTCTCTTCCACGACATCGCCCCGGCGCGCGACGCGGGCCTGGCGACCGTCTGGGTCAACCGCCGCCACGACCGGCGCGGCCCCGGCGCCACCCCCGCCGCCAGCGCCGAACCGGACCTGGAGGTGCCCGACCTGGCGACGCTGGCGCGGCTGGTCGACGCCGCTCGTCCGGCAGGGACTCGCTAGCCGATGGGCGGCGTCATTACCAAGCACGGCGGAACGGAGCAGCCATGACGGCATCAACACCGACCAATCAGCCCACCGGTCGCGGCTTCGCCATCCGCGCCGCCGAGCCGGACGATCTGCCCGGCGTGCGGGCGCTGATGATCCGCGTCTTCGAGCAGGACTTCGGCTATGGCTACAAGCCCGAGTACCACGGCGACGTGGACGACCTGCGGGGCGTCTACCTCGACAACCCGCGCCACACCCTCATGGTGGCCGTCGATGACGCCAGCGGCGCGATCGTCGGCACCGGCGGGGTGCGCTCGGGCGGGCTGAAGCCGGAGTTCAACCACCGCTGGCTGGTCGAGCGCTACGACCCCGAGCGCACCGCGCAACTGGTGCGCGTCTATACGGCGCGTGAGGAGCGCGGCCGGGGCGCGGCGCGGGCGCTGGTGGCGGCGCTGCTGCGCTTCGTAGCCGAAGAGGGAAGCTACGACGTCGTCGCGCTGCACACCGACCCGCGCTCGCCCGGCGCCGAGCGCTTCTGGCGCGCCCAGCCGACCACGCTGATCCTCGACGACCGCGACGGCCCCTCCGGCTCCCTCCACTTCGAGATGGTCATTCCAGCGGTGACGCAGAAGGGACAGGCCGGGTAAGTACGCAGGGCGGGTTTGAAACCGGACAGAGCCGCCCTACAGGAGTAGCTTTCCTGCTCCTCCCCCGCGCACGGCTCCGTCCGGAGAGGCGAGGGCGAGGGCTCTCCAAGCGGAGAGGGCCACGAACGTAGCAGAAAGAGTTCACTCTTGAACAAGCGCAGCGACCTCGACACCGCGAACTGGGATCTCGACACCCGGCTGATCCACGGCTCCCAGGAGCCGGACCCGGCCACCGGCGCCATCGTGCCGCCGATCCACCCGAGTTCCACCTTCGTGCGCCAGCAGATCGACGACGACGCGCCCTATCGCTACGCCCGCGGCGCCAACCCGACGCGCGCCGCGCTGGAGACGATCCTGGCCGAGCTGGAGCACGGCGTGGCCGCCTCCGCCTTCGGCTCCGGCATGGCGGCCGTCACCGCCGCCCTGCAGCTCCTCTCGGGTGGTGACCACGCCATCGTCGGCTACGACTGCTACCTGAGCACCTATCATCTCTTCGCCAACGATCTGCCCCGCTTCGGCATCAGCGCCGACTTCGTCGACCTGACCGACCCCGCCGCGGTGCGCGCCGCGCTGCGCCCCAACACGCGCATGATCTGGATCGAGACGCCGACCAACCCGCTGCTCGACATCGTGGACCTCGGCGCCATGGCCGAGATCGCCGCGGAGGCGCGCGCCATCACCGCCGTCGACAACACCTTCGCCTCGCCCTACTGCCAGAACCCGATCGACTTCGGCATCGACCTGGTGATCCATTCGACCACCAAGTACCTGGGTGGACACAGCGACCTGCTCGGCGGCGCGGTCATCGCGCGCACGCCGGAGCTGGCCGAGCGCATCAAAGACCGGCAGTACTACCTCGGCGCCGTGCCCAGCCCCTTCGATTGCTGGCTCTTGATTCGGGGGATGCGCACGCTCGGGGTCCGCATGCGGCAGCAGATGGCCAACGCTCAGGCGGTGGCCGAATGGCTGCGGGAGCAGCCGCGCGTCACGCGCGTTCTGTACCCCGGCTTGCCGCAGCACCCGGGGCATGAGCTGGCGCGGCGGCAGATGACCGGCGGCTTCTCGGCTATGGTCTCCTTCGACGTGGGCGACGTGGCTGCCGCGCGCCGGGTCTCAGCCGAGACGCGCATCTTCAAACTGGCAACCAGCCTGGGCGGCGTCGAATCGCTGATCTACCCGCCGACCGCCTGGCTCCAGACCGACCCGGCGCTCCTGGCGCAGATCCCCGGCTCGCCCTGGGCGCGGAACCCGGGACTGATCCGCCTCTCGCTCGGGATCGAATCAGCGCGCGACCTGATCGCCGACCTGGAGCAGGCGCTGACGACGGCGTTTCGCTAGGGGAGGGCGGGCCATCGAGGATGTTGGGTGCCTCGTGAGAACGGATCCCTCGACTGCGCTCGGGATGACAGGGAAAGGGAGGGGCCGACGACGACGATCCGCCTCGTCCGCCCCAAATTAATCCTGTCATCCCGAGCGCAGTCGAGGGATCCGTCCTGGCCTACGCCACATCCTCGTCGTACGCCACCGCCCCTACCGCATCCCCATCAGCGCGGCCTCCGCCAGCACGGCCTCGGCGAAGTCGTGCGCGGCAGGCGGCAGGGCGGCCGCCGACTCGTGGCAGACCAGCGCGAGCTCGCGCATCAGCCCGGCTCCGTCGCTGAGCGGCAGGGCGACCAGGCGGCCCGCCGCCAGATCCTCCGCCGCGATCGAGGCGGGCAGGAAGCCGGCGCCGATGCCGCGCAGGATCAACTGGCGCATCAGCCCGTGGGGCAGCTCGTGATCGGTCCAATTGCGCTGGGCCGTACCGGCGATGCGGGCGTCCTCCGGCGTGCCCCAGGGCGTGTCGTGGTAGGGGTCGGCCTCGGCCACGAGTCGCGCGATGCTCAGCGCGCCGCGCCCGGCCAGGGGATGCCCCGGCGCGGCCACGGCCACCAGCGGCTCGCGCAGCCGGGCGACGACCTCCAGGTCGACGGTTCCCTGGACGTAGCTCCAGGTGACCAACCCTAGCCGCACCGTGCCGTCGGCCAGCTCTCGCAGGATCTGCGGCGTGTGTTCCCCGCGCACCGAGACGATGGTTTGCGGGTGCGACCGGCGAAAGCGGGCGACCGCCCGCGCCAGTAACCCCTCGATCACCGAGTCGATCGCGCCCACCGTGACGCGCCCGTACTGGCCGGTGTGCTCCTGGCGGGCGGCGTCGATCCCCTCCGCCAGCAGCGCCAGCGCCCGCCGGGCGTAGGGGAGGAAGGTCTCGCCGGCGCCGGTCAGCGCACTACGCCGCCCGCCGCGCACAAAGAGCGGCGCGCCGATCTCCGCCTCCAGCGCCTGGATACGCCCGCTGATGGTGGCCTGCGATACCCCCAGATAATCGGCCGCCCGGCTGAAGCTCCCCTCACGCACGATGCGGTCGAAGGAGGCAAGCTGGTTGCGATCCACGAGCCAGCGCCGGCCCCGCTAGGAGGCCGGCTCGGCCGGCTGGCTCAGGTGCTCCTTGATCTGGTCGCGCAGCGCCGTCTTCAGGAACTTGCCGGTCGAGGTGCGCGGGATCGCCTCGACGACGATGTAGGCATCCGGCAGCCACCACTTGGCGAAATTGGGCGCCAGGTGCGCGCGCAGGTCCTCGTCGCTCGCGCTTTGCCCCTCCTTGAGGACGATGAAGGCCACCGGGCGCTCCAGCCACTTGGGGTGCGGCGCGGCCACCACCGCCGCCTCGGCCACCGCCGGGTGCGACATCAGGGCGTTCTCCAGCGCGATCGAGCTGATCCACTCGCCGCCCGACTTGACCACGTCCTTGGCCCGGTCGCGGATCTCGATATAGCCGAGCGGGTCGATGGTGACGATGTCGCCGGTGCGGAACCAGCCGTCCTCGGTGAACTGCGAGGCGCCCTCCGGGTTGTTGTAGTAGGAGGCCGCGATCCAGGGGCCGCGCACCTCCAGCTCGCCCATCGTCACCCCGTCCCAGGGGACCAGACCCTCCTCGCCATGGGCACGGATCTCCACCAGCGGCGAGGGGCGGCCCTGCTTGGCCAGATAGTGGTACCGCGTGTCTTCGTCCGCCTCCAGGGCATCGCTCGGCACGTAGGTGACGGAGCCGAGCGGGGTCGTCTCGGTCATACCCCAGGCGTGGACCACGTTGACGTTGTGCCGCTGCTTGAAGCCGCGGATCAAGGCCTCGGGCGCGGCCTGCCCGCCGGTCAGCATCGTCTTGAGACTCGACACGTCGTAGGTGCCGGGGTTCTTGTCGAGCAGCTGCAGCACGCCCAGCCAGACGGTGGGCACCCCGGCGGTGAAGGTGACGCGCTCGGCCTCGAAGAGCTCGACCAGGCTGAGCGGATCGAGGAAGGGCCCGGGGAAGACCTGCTTGGCGCCGATCATGGTGCTGGTAAAGGGGAGCCCCCAGGCGTTGACGTGGAACATCGGCACCATGGGCAGCACGGTGTCGGACTCGCGCAGGCCGGTCGCGTCCGCGCCCAGGCCACCCATCGTGTGCAGCACCATGGCGCGGTGCGAGTAGAGCACGCCCTTGGGGCGCCCGGTGGTGCCCGAGGTGTAGCACATGGCCGCCGCCTGCCGCTCGTCGAGCGCCGGCGGCGGGAAGCCGCGCGGATCGGCGCCGGCCAGCAGATCCTCGAAGCCGAGCATCCCCCCCGGCGCCTCGCCGTTCTCCGAGATGACCACCACCTTCTCGACGTCAACGTGCGGCCAGACCTGCTCGAAGAGCGGCAGCAGCGTCGCGTCGACCAGCACGACCCGGTCGCCGGCGTGGTTGATGATGTAGGCCAAATCGGTTGGATGCAGGCGCAGGTTGAGCGTATGGAGCACCGCGCCGGAGAGCGGCACGCCGAAGTAGGCCTCCAGGTGTTGGTGGTGGTTCCAGGCGAGGGTGCCGACGCGATCGCCGGGCTGGATGCCGAGCTGCCGCAGCGCGGCGGCCAGTTGCCGCGCGCGGCGGGCCATGTCGCGGTAGGTGTAGCGATGCAGGCTCTTGTCCGGCAGCCGGCTGACGATCTCCTGGTGGGGAAAGATGCGCTCGGCGCGCTCCAGGATCGTGGGGAGGGTAAGCTGATAGTCCATCATCAGGCCATCCACGCGCGTGCCTCCTTCAATAGAGCAACCGGGAGCAACCAATCAAATGCCGAGAATGAGGCGAAACCGAGCCGGTGCGATGCACCGCTCCATCCCCGCCCACAGCAACTCCAAACGATCGTCCAACGTTGCCGCTGAGTCTAGGCCGTATGCGTCGCCTATGTCAACAAATCAACAGGAGCGGGACCCGGACGCATAGATCGTCGGAGCGGGTGCACGGGGCACGCGACTGCGCGGTTGTCATGGCACGACCGCCATGTTAACCTGATCGCACGTGAGAATAGCTGGAACGCTCCGGCGTAGCTCGTTTGGCCGCTCATCGCGCGCTCGCAACTCCGGACGAGCTCACAGCGCCTCGCGCTGCTCGATGAGCGACCAACACAGGGCATTCGAACTGGGGGAGGGGATCGATGGGGCAGGCGCAGCGGCAGACGGCACGTCGAACGACGCGCCGGCGCGGCCGGCGGTCGGGGTGGTGGCGGCTGCTGCCGTTGGCACTGGTGCTGCTGGTGATGGGTGGGTCGCTGGCCGCGGCGTCGCCTTCATTCACCGACTGGAGCAGGGCCGGCTACGGGATCTATAACCTGCGCTGGCAGCCCTTCGAACAGCAGCTCGGCACCGCCACCGTTGCCAATTTGCAGCCGAAGTGGGTCTTTACCGCCGGCGGCGACATCTCGGCGACGCCGGCCGTAGCCGATGGCGCGGTCTATTTCCCCGATTGGGACGGCAATTTCTTCAAGCTCGACGCTGAGACCGGCCAGGTCATCTGGTCCCATCGCGTTTCGGAGTACGGCGGCTCACCGTCGTCCAACTCGCGCACGAGTCCGGTCGTCGCCAACGGCATCGTCTATATCGCGCAGCACCGCCCCGCGAACGTCCTGGCGCTCGATGTGGCGACGGGGAAGCTGCTGTGGCGCACCAACATCGAACGGCACCCGGCGGTGCAGCTCACCGCGTCCCCCATCGTGTTCAACAACGTGCTCTATATCGGCACCTCCTCGTTCGAGGAGACCTTCGCGGGCCTGCCGGGATACAACTGCTGCACCTTCCGTGGCAGCATGCTAGCCCTCGACGCACGGACCGGCGCCAAGCTGTGGCAGACCTACCTGGCCCCGGACAATGGCGGCGTGGGGGGGAGCTACAGCGGCGTGCCGGTCTGGAGCAGCACGCCCGTGGTCGATCCGCTGCGCAACAGCCTCTACGTCACGACCGGCAATAACTACAGCGTGCCGCAATCCTGCATCGACGATCCGTCGGCCTGCGCCAAGGACAACTACTTCGACGCCATCGTCGCCCTCGACTTGCGCACCGGCGCGGTCAAGTGGTCCACCGGAGCCGAAAAGCTGGACGCCTGGAATTTCGCGTGTGTCGAGGGGAAGCTGCTCAAGGTCAAGACGAAGAATTGTCCGGCCGCGGATAGCCCCGACTGGGACTTCGGCGCCGGCGCCAATCTGATCACGACGGTGATCAACGGCCACCTGCGCCAGATCGTCGGCGCGGGCCAGAAGAGCGGCGTCTACTGGGCGCTCGATCCGGACACTGGCGCGGTTCTCTGGGCCACCCCGGTCGGCCCCCCCGGCATCATCGGCGGCATTCAGTGGGGGACCGCGTCCGACAACCAGCGCATCTATGTGTCCATCACCAACAGCAGCCACACGCCGTATCAGGTCAATGGCCAGACGGTTACCGGCGGCTCGTGGTCCGCGCTCGATCCGGCGACCGGAGCTATTCTCTGGCAAACGCCGGATCCGCTGGGCGGCATCGACCAGGCGCCCGTCACGGTGGCGAACGGTGTGGTCTACGGCGCGTCGGCTGATGCCGAGGGACACATGTACGCCCTGGATGCGGTCAGCGGCAAGATCCTCTGGAGCTTCGCCAGCGGCGGCTCGGTCGGCGGGGGCGCCGCGATCGCCGATGGCACGGTCTACTGGGGCTCCGGCTACAGTGTCTGGCCCAACTTCGGCATGACCGGCAACGACAAGTTCTACGCCTTCTCGGTCCCCGGCGCGCAGATCCAGGCTCCCTAACTGGTTCGCCGGAGCAATGGAACGCTCTGTAGGGGGCAGACCGCCATATCTGCCCTGTTTCCCTTCAGCCCCGGCGACAGGAGAAGGGGCAACGGGGGTGAGGAACGACACCGTCAGTGATGGGCCAACGAGGGCAGACACGGGGTCTGCCCCGACCGTAGACAAGCGCGGGAGCGCGGCTACCCCGGATAGCCCTCCGCCGCCAGCACCTGTTCCGCCAGCTGGCGCTGCTCGGCGATGAGGTCGCGCGGCTCGCGGCGGGTCAAACGGCGGGCCACCGAGAGCAAGACGCGCAGCTCGTCGTCCTCGGCCAGGTGCGGCAGGATGGCGGCGGCGTGGGCGGCCGAGCGGTCGAGCGCTCCGGCAACCGCCAGCCGCGCCATCTCGGCGTGCCGCGGATTGGCGCTCTGCTCGGCGCGCAGCACGGCGGATTCGGCGGCGTAGCTCTCGATCAGCAGGTCGCCGAGCGCCGCCAGCACCTCCTGCTCCTCCTCCAGCCCGAGGCCGAACTTCTGGGCCGCCTGCCCGGCCAGCGCCAGCGTCAGTTGCTTGAGGTTGGCGACCTGCGCCTCCTCAACGCCCCACGGGCCCTCCGGCTCGTCGAAGCTCGGCTCCAGCAGCTCCGCTTGCAAGCGCGTGGCCGCCTGGACCAGCGGCAGCTCGCCCTTCAGCGCGCGCCGCAGCAGCATCCCCGGCGCGTGCATGCGGTTGATCTCGTTGGTCCCCTCGAAGATGCGCTGCACCCGTGCGTCGCGGTAGGCACGCTCGATCGGGAAGTCCTGCAGGAAGCCGTAGCCGCCGTGGATCTGGACGCCCTCATCCACCGCGAAGTCGAGCGTCTCGGTGCCGAGCACCTTCAAGAGCGAGGCCTCGATCGCGTACTCCTCGATCCCAGCCTTGACCGCTGCATACCCCTGCTTGTCGCCGATGGCGGCGTCGATCAGGCCCATGGTGCGGTAGAGCGCGCTCTCCAGCGCGTAGATCTTGACCGCGATCGCGGCCAGCTTCTGTTGGATCAGCGGATAGGAGGCGATGGCGCGGCCGAACTGCTGGCGCTCCTTGGCGTAGCGCGTCGCCTGCGCCAGGGCCGACTTGGCGCCGCCAGTGCCGGCCGCGCCGAGCTTGTAGCGCCCCACGTTGAGCACGTTGAAGGCGACGCGGTGTCCCTTGCCGATCTCGCCCAGCACGTTCTCGACCGGAACCCTGGCGTTCTCCAGCATCACCTGGCGCGTCGAGGACGACTTGATCCCCATCTTGCGCTCCTCCTCACCCAGCGAGAGGCCGGGGGTGTCGCGCTCGACCAGGAAGGCGGTGAACTTGTCGCCGTCGACCTTGGCGAAGATGGTGAAGAGCTGAGCGAAGCCGGAGTTGGAGATGAACTGCTTGGTGCCGTTGAGGAGGTAGTGCGTGCCGTCGGGTGCGAGGGTGGCGCGAGCGCGCGCCCCGAGCGCGTCGGAGCCGGAGCCGGGCTCGGTCAGCGCGTAGGCGCCGATCCACTCGCCGCTGGCCAGCTTTGGCAGGTACGTGCGCTTCTGCGCTTCGCTGCCGAACCAGACCAGCGGCAGGGTGGCGAGCGAGGTGTGCGCGGTGAAGGTGACGGCGAAGCCGCCGCTCGGCGCCAGTTCCTCGGCGATGACCGCCGAGACGGTCTTGGGCAGATCGAGCCCGCCGTAGGCCTCCGGCACCTCGACGCCCAGCGGCCCCAGCTCGCCCGCCTGCTGCATCAGCGGCACGTTCAGCTCCAGCTCGCCGTGCTCCATGCGCTCGACCAGCGGCAGCACCTCGCGCGTGACGAACTCGCGGGTCAACTGCCGTAGGGCAATGATCGTGTCGTCGAACTGCTCCGGCGTGGCGATCGACTCCGGCCGCTGCAACAGCCAGCCGCCGCCGCGCGCCGCCAGCGTCGCCTGCTCCGCCATCAGGCTGCTCCTTCTGATTTGCCGTAGACCTCGAAGAGTCCCGCCGCGCCCATGCCGCCGCCGATGCACATCGTCACCATGCCCAGCCCGCCGCCGCGTCGCCGTAGCTCGTGGATCAGGGTGGTGGTTAGCTTGGCGCCGGTCGCGCCCAACGGGTGACCGAGTGCGATCGCGCCGCCGCTGACGTTCAGCCGGTCGGTGGGCAGCGGCAGCTCCTCCAGCACCGAGAGGACCTGGACCGCGAAGGCCTCGTTCAGCTCGATCAGGTCGATGTCCTCCAGCGTCAGCCCAGCGCGCTTGAGCGCCTTGGGGATGGCGCGCGCCGGGCCGATGCCCATGATGTCCGGCTCGACCCCGGCCAGGGCGAAGCCGAGGAAGCGCGCCAGCGGGGTGAGGCCGCGCGCCTCGGCCTGCTCGCGCTCCATCAGCACCACCGCCGCCGAGCCGTCGGAGAAGGGGCTGGAGTTGCCGGCGGTGACGCTGCCGCTGACGTGGAAGGCCGGGCGCAGCTTTGCCAGCCGCTCCAGCGAGGTATCGGGGCGCACCAGCTCGTCGCGGCTGAAGCAACGCTCCTCGACCGTGCGCTGGCGACCCTCCCAGCAGTCGTGCGTGACCGTGATCGGCAGGATCTCCTCGTCGAATGTGCCCGCCTGCTGGGCGGCGGCCGCCTTCTGGTGGCTCTCCAGGGCGAAGCGGTCCTGTCGCTCGCGGTCGATGCCGTAGCGCTTGGCCAGGCGCTCGGCGGTGTAGCCCATGCCGATGTAGTCCTCGACGCTCTCGGCGTTGAGCCGCGCGTGGTAGCCCGACATCGGCACCTGGCTCATGCACTCGACCCCGCCGGCCAGCACCGCGTCGGCCATGCCGCTCATGATCGCCTGCGCGCCCATGGCGATGGTCTGCAGGCCCGAGGAGCAGAAGCGGTTGACGGTGGCGCCCGGCACCTCGACCGGGAAGCCGGCGCGCAAGAGCGACAACCGCGCCACGTTCAGCCCCTGCGAGCCCTCGGGGAGCGCGCAGCCCCAGAGAACATCGTCCAGCAGCGCGGGATCGACCCCGCCGCGCTCGACCGCCGCGCGCATCACGCGCGCCGAGAGCTCCGCCGGGTGCATCTCGGCCAGCGCGCCGTCGGCCTTGCCGCGCGCCACTGGACTCCGCACCGCACTGACCACAACTGCCTCACGCATGCTCTGCTCCTTCTCTGTCGTCCGGGCCCTCATCCCCCCACCCCTTCTTCCAATACTGGGAGAAGGGGAGCAGCTACAGGAACATCCGGATGTTCCCCCGACATCCTCCCCTCTCCCAGTATTGGGAGAGGCTCCGTCCGGGCCGGGGGTGAGGGCCCGTCAATTCCGCAGCGGCTTGCCGGTCTTCAGCATGTGGGCGATGCGCTCCTGCGTCTTGCGCGTGCCGGCCAGGCGCAGGAACGACTCACGCTCCAGGTCGAGAATATCCTGCTCGCTCACCTCGCGCGGCGAGCCGCCGCCGCCCGAGAGGACGAGGGCCAACTCCTCGCCGATCCGCGCGTCGTGCTCGCTGATCTGCCCCGCCTCCAGCATCTGCCAGGCGCCGTAGCGCAGGTTGCCGAGCACGTCTTTGCCGCGCGTGGTGATCGTGCGCGGCGGGGGCGCCACGTAGTCGGGCGCCAGCGCCAGCACGGCCGCCTTGGCATCGGCCAGCAGCAGGTCGCGGTTCATGGTGATGCGGTCGCGGTCGCGCAGGAAGCCGAGCCGGCGCGCCTCCAGCGCGCTGCTGCTCGTCTGCGCCATGCCGACCAGCATGAAGGCGCGGCGGGCCGCCTCGAAGGGGTCGGCCTCGACGTAGGGCTCCAGCTCCTGGGTGAAACGGAAGAGGAGCTCCTTGACACCGCCGCCGGCCGGGATGAGACCCAGCCCGGCCTCGACCAGTCCGGCGTAGAGCTCGGCGTGCGCCTGCACCTGGTCGGCGTGCAGCAGCAGCTCGGCGCCACCGCCCAACGCCATGCCGGCCGGCGCCACCACCACCGGGAAGGGTGCCCGGCGAATGCTGCCGATGGCGCGCTGGAACTGCCGGACGGCGAGATCCAGATCGTCCCAGCCGCCCTCCTGGGCCAGCATCAGGATCAGCGCCGCGTTGGCGCCGGCCGAGAAGGCGGTACTGTCCTCGTTGCCGATCACCAGCCCGGCGAGGCCCTCGGCCTCGACCAGCTTCAGCGCGCGGTCGAGCATGCGCAGCACGCCCTCGCCGAGCGTGTTCATCTTGGTGTGGAACTCGAGCAGCGCCACGCCGTCGCCCAGGTCGATGATGGCGGCGTCCTTCGACTCCGACAGCACCTTGCCCGCCTCGCGCCGGCGCCGCAGGCTGATGGTGCCCGGGATCTCCGGCACCGCGGCGCGCTCGCCCGCTGTCGTCAGGAAGGTCTCGGACGTACCGTCGGTCGTGTAGAAGCGCTCGCCGGCCCGCTGGAGCAGATCCGGCTCGCTTAGCCCGAGCTGCTGGAGACCCTGGCGCAGGGTGTCGAGCCCGACCACGTCCATCTGGCGGAACGGCCCCAGCTCCCAGCCGAAGCCCCACTCCAGCGCGCGGTCGACCGCCACCAGGTCGTAGGCCACCTCGGGCGTCTTCGCCAGCGTGTAGTGCGCGCTGGTCAGGAAGAGGGTGCGCATGAAGTCGCCGTACTTGCCGGGGAAGCCGAAGAGCATGACCGGCAGGCGCTCGGCCAGCGACTTGTCCTTGATCGCGCCGATCTCGGGGAGGCGGAACTCGGCCTTCGGCTTGTATTCGCCCGTCCGCCAGTCGAGCGTGTAGATGTCGCGGCCCTGACGGGTGTAGAAGCCCTTGCCCGTCTTCTCGCCAAGACTCCCTTGCTCGATCAGACCGTGGACCCAGCCCGGCAGCGCGAAGTCCTCGCCGGTGGCCGCGCTCAAGTCGCGTGAGACGTGGCCCAGCACGTCGAGCCCGCTGAGGTCGGCGGTGCGGAAGACGGCCGAGCGCGGGCGGCCGATCAGCGGGCCGGTCAGCGCGTCGACCTCGTCGATGGTCAGCTCGAAGCGCTCCATCAGCCGGATCGCCTGAATCAGCCCGTAGATGCCGAGCCGGTTGCCGATGAAGCCGGGGACATCGTGCGCCAGCACCGTTCCCTTGCCCAGCACGCGACGGCCGAAGCGCTCGATCGTCTCCAGCGCGGCCGGGTCGGTCTCGGGCGTGGGGATCAGTTCCAAGAGATGCAGGTAGCGGGGGGGGTTGAAGAAGTGGGTGCCGAAGAAATGCTTGCGAAACGTCTCCCCGCGCCCCTCGGTCAGCAGCGCCATCGGGATGCCCGAGGTGTTGGAGGTGACGATCGTCTCCGGCTTGAGCAGGGCCTCCAGCCGAGCGTAGAGCGCCCGCTTGGGTTCAAGCTGCTCGACGATCGCCTCGACCACCCAATCGCAGCCGGCGAGCGTGCCCAGGTCGTCCTCGGTGTTGCCCAGTTCGATCAGCTTTACGCGCGCCGGGTCCATGAAGGCGGCCGGCCTGGCCTTGAGCGCGCGCTCCAGCCCGCGGCGCGCCGGCGCGTCGCGGTCGGACTCGTCGCCGGGGATATCGAGCAGCACGGCGGGTACGCCCGCCGAGGCGGCCAGCGCGGCGATGGCCGCTCCCATAGTGCCGGCGCCGACGACGCCGAGCTTGCGGATAGACCTACTCATCCTCGCCTCCCTGCACGTAGGATAGCGAACGCGCATCGCGGGTCGCGGTCAGCCACGCGTTAATGTAAGTTGAGCATAGCACGCGCGACCAACGATCGACCGCGACGCCGACGATACAAGGAGCAGGCATGCGAACCCGTGTCACCGAGTTGTTCGACATCGAGTACCCGATCGTGCAGGGGGGGCTGGCCCACCTGGCCTTCGCCGGCCTCTGCGCGGCGGTCTGCGACGCCGGTGG
>DASSHC010000296.1:0-14417 GCA_035693105.1 Thermomicrobiaceae bacterium
TAGGCTACGTACAAGTTGTGTATAAAGATGAGAGGCTACGATCGGGATGACGACGCTAAGTGAGTGGCGTACGCCTGCGATTTGCCGTCGTCGTGCGGCCCCTCTCTTCCCCTGTCATTCCGAGCGCAGTCGACGGATCCGTCGTACCCTGCGCCTTTCTCATCGTTCGCCACGCTCCCCCGCGTTGCCCGCACCCGCGCGGCATGCTACAAACCCCCTGTTGGTATTGAGCGGGAGGAGCGAGCGCGATGGCGGACGCCATGGTCGAGCGGTTGCGGGCCAATCTGCGGTCGGCGGGGATCGAGGTCGACGAGGCGGACCTGAACGGCATGGTCGAGAAGGGCTTCCTGCGCTCGATCCAGGCGGCGGAAGAAGCCGTGCGCACATTCTCGGTCGAGCTGGTGCCGGACTACCTCAAGCCCTGGGGCGACGCCGCGGTCGCGCGCACGAGCGCGCCGCGTGAGAGCCTGGCAATCCCCCACATTCCGCCGCGCCCCGGCTTCCCCTCGCTGGTCGAGTTGGCCGAGCACATCTACTCGCGCGAGGTATCGCCGGTCGAGGTGACCAGGGGGGTGCTCGAGCGCATCGCCCAGCGCGACCCGGTGCTCAACGCCTTCCAGGTCGTGCTGGCGGACGAGGCGCTGGCGGCGGCGCGGGAGGCCGAGCGCGAGATCGCGGCGGGGAACTATCGCTCGCCGCTCCACGGCGTGCCGCTGGCCGTCAAGGACCTCTATGCCATGCGCGGCACGATCACCACGGCGGGTTCGAAAATCCTGGCCGACTGGCGCACCGACTTCGACGCGGCGGTCGTCGAGCGGCTCAAGGATGCCGGGGCGATCATCGTCGGCAAGACACGCATGTCGGAGTTCGCCTACTCGCCCGGCTCGAACAACGCCCACTACGGCCCGACGCGCAACCCCTGGAACCTGGAGCACGACACCGGCGGCTCCTCCAGCGGTTCGGCGGCGGCGGTCGCCGACGGCCTGGTCTACGGCGCGCTCGGCTCCGACACCGGTTGCTCGATCCGCACCCCGGCCGCGCTCTGCGGCATCGTCGGCATCAAGCCGACCTTCGGCCGCGTCAGCCTCTTCGGCGGGGTAACGCTCTCCTGGTCGCTCGACCACGCCGGGCCGATGACGCGCACGGTGGCCGACGGCGCGGTGATGCTGTCGATCCTAGCCGGCTACGACCCGCGCGATATCCGCACGCGCCAGGTTCCCGTGCCCGACTACGCCGCCACGCTGGGCGAGGGGGTGCAGGGGCTGCGCGTCGGCGTGCTGCACGACGACGGCTCCGGCGAGCCGCTGGGGACGCCCGAGGTGCTGGCCGCCTGGCGAGCGGGGGTGGCGGCGCTGGGCGTGGCGGGCGCCGAGCTGATCGAGATCGACCTGCCGCTGCTCAACGAGCTGCGCTCGATCAACAGCGCGGTCATCGCCGCCGAGGCCGCCGCTTTCCACCAGCCGCTGCTCCAGTCCCGTATGCAGGACTACGGCGAGTTCCCGCGCCAGCGCCTGCTCTCGGCCTACAGCCACGGCCCGACCGGCTTCGTCCGCGCGCAGCAGGCGCGGGCCGCCATCCGCGGCAAGCTGGACCAGATCTTCCAGCAGATCGACCTCTTGAGCACGCCTTCGACGCTCTACGGCGCGCCGCCGCTGGGCGATCCGTCGCGCAACACCTGGTTCATGTCGCCGTTCAACTCGCTCGGCTGGCCGGCGGTCACCGTCCCGGTCGGGCTGACGGCGGAGCATCTGCCGATCGGGCTGCAGGTGATCGGTCAGCCCTGGGACGAGGCGACCATGCTGCGCGCGGCCCGCGTGGTCGAGGCGGACGGCCCCTGGCCGGGGGGCACGCCGGAGAGTTGAGGCGGCTCCCTTCATAAATTGGGGGGTTGGGTGCCCGGCGGTTTCAACCCGGCGCGGTCGCTGGCAGAGGCCAAACGAATTCGCAAAACGCCATCAATCTCTTACGCCCCAATCCTCCGCGTTCCCCGGCATCGCGCCACGCCCGCCCCCCACGCTGTAGGATTGCAGCAGCGACAGGCGCGGTGATACCGGACGATCAGAGAGGCAGGCTGATGACAGCAGAGGCGGGTGCGGCGTTCTTCGCCGCGCGCTTCGGCGTCGATGCCCAGCGCTGCGACGAGCTGCTGGGCCGGGCGCTGGAGCGCGGCGGCGACTACGCCGATCTCTTCTTTGAGTATAGCGAGCAGCGCCGGCTGGCGCTCTCCGAGCAGCAGGTGCGCACGGCCGGCAGCACGGTGCTGCAGGGGCTGGGCGTGCGCGTGGTCTCCGGCGAGTCGGTCGGCTACGCCTACACCGAGCAGCTCGACCCGGCCAGCCTGCGCGCGGCGGTCGACACGGCGGCCAGCGTGGCAAAGAGCGGCGCGCCGCTGGTCGTGCCGGTGCGCCGCGTGCCCGTGGCCCAGCAGTACCCGGCCGCGCTCGCGCTCGCTGAGCCGGCCGGCGCCCTGGCCCTGCTGGAGCGCGCCGACGCGGCCGCGCGTGCCGCGGGCTCGTCGATCCGCAACGTCGAGGTCGATCTGTCGCAGCAGGCGCGGCAGATTCTGGTGGCCACCAGCGAGGGCCGCCTGGCCGGCGACAGCCAGCCGATGGTGCGGCTGGTCGTCTCGGCCCTCTCCGAGCGCGACGGCGACCGGCAGCAAGGCTTCGAGGGGAAGGCCGGGCGCGCGGGCCTGGAGTTCTTCAGCGGCGAGCGCGCGGCCGAGGCAATGGGCCGGCGCGCGGCCGAGGAGGCGATCCGGCAGCACGAGGCTGTCGAGGCGCCGGCCGGCTTCCTGCCGGTGGTGCTGGCCGCCGGCCAGTCGGGCGTCTGGCTGCACGAGGCGGTGGGCCACGGGCTGGAGGCCGACTTCAATCGCAGGGGACTCAGCACCTACTCCGGGCGTATCGGCCAGCAGGTCGCCTCGCCGCTGGTCACCGTGGTGGACGACGGCACCGTGCCCGGGCTCAACGGCAGCCTGAATGTCGACGACGAGGGTCAGGAGCCCCGGCTCAACGTGCTGATCGAGCGCGGCGTGCTGCGCGGCTACATGCACGACTGGCAGTCGGCGCGCGGCTACGGCCTGCCCGCCTCCGGCAACGGCCGGCGGCAGGACTTCCGCCACGCGCCGATGCCGCGCATGACCACCACCTACACCCTGGCCGGCGAGACGCCGCCCGAGGAGATCATCCGTGCGGTGGACTACGGCGTCTACTGCGTCAGCTTCAGCGGCGGCCAGGTCGATATCGCCAGCGGCGACTACACCTTCGCCACCCTCGAGGCGTACCTGATCGAGCACGGGCGCATCACCGCCCCGATCCGCACCGTCAACCTGATCGGCAACGGGCCGGACAGCCTGACGCGCGTCACGCTGGTCGGCAACGACCTCCAGATCAGCGAGATCGCCGGCATGTGCGGCAAGGGCGGCAAGGGCGCGCAGTGGGTGCCGGTCGGCGTCGGCCTGCCCACCGTGCTGGTGGACGGCATCACGGTGGGAGGAACCAAGCGATGAGCGCCCGGCAGGAGCAGGAGATCGCCGCGCGCGCGGTGGAACTGGCGCGTCGCGCGGGGGCCAGCGACGCCGAGGCGACCGTGATCGCCGGGCGCGAGCTGGCGGTGACGGTGCGCGAGGGCGAGATCGACTACCTGCGCGAGGCCGGCTCGCGCGGCCTGACGCTGCGCGTCTTCGATGGGCAGCGCGCGGCCGTCGTCTCCAGCGCCGATCTCAGTTCGGATGGGCTGGCGCACCTGACCGAACAGGCAGTGGCGCTGGCCCGGCTGGCCGCGCCCGACCCCGCCGCCGGCCTGCCGGAAGGCCCCTTCGCCGGCGGCGACGCGGACGCGCTCGAGCTGTACGACCCCGAGCTGGCCGCGCTCGACACCCCGGCGCTGACCGCGCTGGCGCGCGAGGCCGACGCCGCCGCGCTCGGCCACGACCGGCGCATCGGTACCACCGACGGCGCCACGCTGAAGCGCTGGCTGGGCACCACGGCGCTGGCCAATAGCCGCGGCTTCGCTGGGAGCTACCGGGAGAGCCGCTGCGCCCTGCTGGCCTCGGCGCTGGCGCTGGGCGAGGGGCACGAGCGGCGCGAGGACCACTGGCAGGCCAGCGGCCGGCACCTGGCGCAGTTGGGCGAGGCCGAGGCCGTCGGGCGGGAGGCCGCGCGGCGCGCGGTGGGGCAGCTCGGGGCGCGCAAGCCGGCGACGCAGGAGGTGCCGGTGGTCTTCGCGCCGGAGATGGCGCGCGAGCTGATCCGGCTGCTGGCCCGAGCGGCCTCGGGCGAGGCTCAATACCGCGGCTTCTCCTTCCTGATCGGGCGCCAGGGCCAGCCACTGGCCTCGCCCCTGGTCACGCTGGTCGACGACGCCACCCTCCCCGGCCGGCTCGGCTCGCGCCCCTTCGACGCCGAGGGGGTCGCCTCCCAGCGCACGCCGCTGCTGTCGGCTGGCCGCTTCACCGGCTTCCTCTATGACAGTTACAGCGCCCGACGGGCGGGACACGCCGGCAAGAGCAGCGGCAACGCCGGCCGCGCGGAGACCCCGGCCGGCATCCGGCTCGGCGTGGCGCCGAGCAACTTGGTGCTGGTGGCCGGGGAGACGGCGCCCGAGGCGATCGTCGCGGGGGTGGCGCGCGGGCTCTACCTGACCGGCACCTCCGGCTCCGGCGACAACCTGACGACCGGCGACTTCACTCGCGGCGCCAGCGGTCGCTGGATCGAAAACGGCGAGCTGGCCTACCCGGTGGCTGAGATCAACATCGCCGGGCGGTTGCCGGAGATGCTGGCCGCGATCGACGCGGTCGGCAGCGATCTGGCCGTCGAGGGCCAGTCGGCCGCGCCGACCGTGCGGGTGGCGCGCATGATGGTCAGCGGGATGTGAGGTGGGGGGCGCCCACACCCTCGGCGAGCGGCGGCGGCAGGTGGAGGCGATCGGGCCGCTGCGCCAGCTTGACCTGCGGCTGCCGCGCGCCCACAAGACGCTCGAACTCCTGCTCCCGGCCGACCTCGACCCGCTGATCGACGCCGTCGAGCACGACCCCGAGCAGAACCTGCCCTACTGGGCCGAGCTCTGGCCCAGCGGGATCGCGCTGGCCGACGCCGTGCTGGCCGCGCCGCAGCTGGTGAGTGGGCTGCGTGTGCTGGAGATCGGCTGTGGCCTGGGCGTCACCGCCTATGCGGCGCTGCACGCCGGGGCCGAGCTGACCGTGGCCGACTACGCGCCGGAGGCGCTGGCCTTCTGTCGCTACCACGCCCTGCTCAACGCCGGGCGCGAGCCGGCCGCACTTCTGATCAACTGGCGCGCGCCCTCGGCCGAGCTGCTGGCGGCGGCCGGCGACGGTTTCGCGCTGGTGCTGGCCGCGGACGTGCTCTACGAGTCGCGCGACGTGCAGCCGCTCCTCAACGTGCTGGAGCGACTGCTGGCGCCCGGCGGGCTCCTCTGGCTGGCCGAGCCGGGGCGGGCGGTGGCGCGCCGCTTCGTCGAGCTGGCGCGAGCGCGCGGTTGGGAGGGGCCGTCCGAGACTCATCCAGGTCCCTGGCCCGACCCACGCGACGCGGAGGTCACGGTCAGCGTCTACCGCTTGCGCCGGCCCCAGACGTAAGATAGACAACCCGCCGGGATCGGGGGTAGGTGGGGCGGCCGAAAGGAGGAGGCAATGGCGGATAGCAGCAACAAACCTGGGCAAAACGGCGAGCACGAGGCCGAGCTGGTGCCCAACCCGACACTCAACCGGGCGCACCGGCTGGGCCGCCCCACCGAGGACAAACTGTTGCTGGCCTGGTCGAAGCGGGAGCGCGATGAGGCGCAGACCTTCATCCACAGTGATCCCTGGCGCGTCCTGCGCATCGTCAGTGAGTTCGTCGAAGGCTTCGACGAGCTGGCCGCGATCGGTCCGGCGGTCACGATCTTCGGCTCGGCCCGTATCCACGCCGACGATCCGATGTACGAGGCGGCCCGCCAGATTGGGCGGCGGCTGGTCAAGGCTGGCTTCGCGGTGATCACCGGGGGTGGACCGGGGATCATGGAGGCGGCCAACCAGGGTGCCGCCGAGGAGGGCGGGCTGTCGGTCGGCTGCAACATCGAGCTGCCGATGGAGCAGGGGATCAACCCCTACGTCAACCTGCCGCTGAATTTCCGCTACTTCTTCGTGCGCAAGACAATGTTTCTCAAGTACGCCGAGGGCTTCATCATCTTCCCCGGCGGTTTCGGCACGCTCGACGAGCTCTTCGAGGCGCTGACGCTGATCCAGACCGGCAAGCTGGAGGCCTTCCCCGTCGTCCTCTTCGGCTCCGCCTACTGGCAGGGCCTGCTCGACTGGATGGACAACTTCCTGCTCAAAGAGGGGAAGATCAGTGCCCAGGACCGTGGGCTGCTGCGCGTGACCGATGATCCCGAGGAGGCGGCGCAGATCATGCGCGACTGCTTCTTCGAGGCCGAGATGAAGCGCGAGGTCGCGCCTCACAATCTCGCCGCGCCGCTGGACATCCCCAAGCGGCCGACCTGAGCGCTCCCGCTCCTGCCGCGGCCCCTGTCGATGCTCCCGGCAAGTGGCACGAGCCGTGCGCCGTCCGCGGTGCCGCGAGCGCGGTCAGCGAAAGGAGCGCGGAGATGGTCTTTGAGCGTGATAACCGGTCCGGCAAGCAGCCTGGCAACCAGCCGAAATTTTTCGACGCCGACTATGCCCCGCCGGGCGCGACCAACATCCTCAACCACGGCTGGGACGTGGTGGACGATACCGGCCAGCATATCGGCAAAGTCGATCAGATCTACGACAACTACTTCAGCATCGCCGAGGGTTACCTGATCCACAAACTGGTCTACGCGCCCTTCAGCGCGATCGCGCGCGTCGATCTGCAGGACAACGAGGTCACCCTCAACGTCAGCCAGCAACAGATCGAGGCGCTCGGCTGGGACCGTATCCCCGAAGACGTCGGCTTCGGCACGGCGGATAACTACGTGGTCGGGCCGACCGGCGAGATCTATCCCAACGAGACGCCCCAAGAGGTCGAGCGGCGGCTGCATGCGGAGGGCGCGCCGGGGGCGAGCCGGCAGGGCACGGCGAGCGGCCAGCGCGCCGCCGATCAGCAGCGAACGCCGCGCGGGCAGGGTGCCGCGGAGCCGCCGGAGGCGGTCGAGGTGACGATCGTCGAGGAGGTGATCGAGCTGGGCCCGCCGGAGAGCGAGGGTGAGGCCGGGGGCAAGCCGGGGACGCGACGCGGCTAACCCTGAGGCATCGGTGCCGCCGGTCGCCCGGGAATTCGATTCCCGGGCTGAATCCACGAAGCCCACTGAAGGGGCTAGGAATTAGGTGCCGTTAGGGCGAATTCGTTATCCCAGAACCGTTGCCATGGGGCAAGGCAGGCGAGATCCTTCGGCTGCGGCTCAGGATGACAAGGGAAACGACGCCGCTCCCCCTGTCATCCTGAGCCGCAGCGAAGGATCTCTTCTGATCATCACCGGCACCAATACCTCCCACAGAGCGGATCCCCTTCACCCAGCGGCAAGAACTTGACAATACCCCCTGGGGGTATATAATGGCCGCACGAGCCGAGACGCGGCTCGGGATTCGCGCGGGGGTGCACGGGCGCGAGGGGCGCCGGTGAACCGCGCGACGGCTAGGAACTATCCCATGCACAATCACACGTCACACCGGGACGATCGCGGTTCCGCCGCGACGGAGCTGGACGAACACGGCCAGCACGTCCACGCGGAGCACGCGCACCATGAGCATGCGGCTCATGCTCCGGTCGAGCATGCGGGCCACGGGGGCCACGCCGGGCACGGCCCGGGGGAGCCGCACAGCGGGCACGCCGGGCACGCCGACGTCTTCAAGCGGCGCTTCTGGGTCAGCCTGGTGCTGTCCCTGCCGGTGGTGCTCTACAGCCCGATGGTGCAGATGTGGCTTGGCTACACGGCGCCGTCTTTCCCCGGCAGCGATCTGATCGCACCCATCCTCGGCACCATCATCTTTCTCTACGGCGGCTGGGTCTTCCTGACCGGCGCCCGGCAGGAGCTGGCCGAGCGCGCGCCCGGCATGATGACGCTGGTCAGCATGGCGATCGCGGTCGCCTTCATCGCCAGCCTGGCCACCACCTTGGGGCTCTTTGGCCTCGACTTCTGGTGGGAGCTGGCGCTCCTGATCGACATCATGCTGCTGGGCCACTGGCTGGAGATGCGGGCGCTGGGGCAGGCGCAGGGCGCCCTGAGCGCCTTGGCGGCGCTCCTGCCGGACGAGGCCGAGCGGGTGATCGACGGTGAAGTCCAGCGCGTGCCGGTCGGCGAACTCCAACTCGGCGACGTCGTCCTGGTGCGCCCCGGCGGCCGGGTGCCGGCCGACGGCGAGATCATCGCCGGGCAGGCCGAGATCGACGAGTCGATGCTCACCGGGGAGTCGCGCCCGCTCCCCAAGGGGCCGGGCGACCGGGTGGTGGCCGGGACGGTCGTGGCCGGCGCGGCGCTGCGCGCCCGTGTCGAGGCGGTCGGCGCGGCGACGGCGCTGGCGGGGATCGAGCGGCTGGTGGCCGAGGCGCAGTCCTCGCAGTCGCGGGCGCAGCGGCTGGCCGACCGCTTCGCCGGTTGGCTCTTCTACGCCGCCGCTGGGGCGGGGCTGGTGACTTTCGTCGTCTGGGCGCTGCTGGGTGACATCGACGACGCCGTCGTGCGCACGGTGACCGTGCTGGTCATCGCCTGCCCGCACGCGCTGGGCCTGGCGATTCCGCTGGTGGTGGCGCTCTCGACCTCGCTGGCGGCGCGGCAGGGGATTCTGATCCGCGACCGCCTGGCGCTGGAGCGGATGCGCGCCATCGACACGGTTCTCTTCGACAAGACCGGCACGCTGACGCTGGGCAGCTACGCGGTGAGCGCTGTCGAGGCAACCGCCGGCGACGAGGACGCAGTGCTGCGGCTGGCCGCCGCGGCCGAGTCGGACAGCGAGCACCCAGTGGCCGGGGCGATCGTCGCGGCGGCGGCGGAGCGGAAGCTGGCGCTGCCGCGCGCCGCGGACTTCCGCGCCATCGCCGGCCGGGGCGTCGAGGCGACCATCGCGGGGCAGTCCGTGGCGGTCGGTGGCCCGGCCATGCTGCGCGAGCAGGGGCTGACGGTCCCGGCGGAGCTTGAGGCGCGCATGCGCCCCTGGGCGGCGCGCGGCGCCGGCATCCTGCAGGTCATCCGCGACGGGCAGGTGATCGGGGCGCTGGCGCTGGAAGACCGGGAGCGGCCGGAGTCGCGCGAGGCCATCGACGAGCTGCACCGGCGCGGCGTGCGCGTGGTGCTGATCACCGGCGACGCGCGCTCGGTGGCGGAAGCGGTGGCCAAGGACCTGGGCATCGACGAGGTCTTCGCCGAGGTGCTGCCCGAGGAGAAGGAGCGCACGGTGGCGGCGCTGCAGGGCCGCGGCGAGCGCGTGGCGATGGTGGGCGACGGGGTGAACGACGCGCCGGCGCTGGTCCGGGCCGACGTCGGCATCGCCATCGGCGCCGGCACCGACGTCGCCATCGAGTCGGCCGACGTCATCCTGGCGGCCAACGACCCGCGCGCCGTGGTCAGCCTGATGCGGCTGTCCGGGGCCAGCTATCGCAAGATGATCCAGAACCTGGCCTGGGCGGCGGGTTACAACCTAGTCACGATCCCGCTGGCCGCCGGGGTGCTGGCGCCGCTCGGCTTCGTCCTGCCCCCGGCGGTGGGCGCGGTGCTGATGAGCACCTCCACCATCATCGTGGCCCTCAACGCCCAGTTGCTGCGCCGGCTCGACCTCCGGCCCGGCGATGCTGGCGCGGGTGGGCGACCGCCGGCCCCGAGGCCAGCCAGGCGGCGGGAGGTGGCGTAGGGGAACTCAGCGAACGCGCACGGTCTCGCAAAGTTGGGCGGCGTCCCGCGTCGCGCCCAGTCCGTCTTCACGCAATCTACCTCGACCAACGGCCAAGCGGTCTCCATCCCCTCCGATGACGTCTGCGATGCCGCCGGCAATTGCGTCAGCCTCTTGGCAGGGCCGTACCAGAGCGACGCGCTTGCCCCCAGCCTGCATCCGTCGGTCTGCCCCAACCCGGTGCTGCTCAACGGCTCGGCGAGTGCCACTCCCAACGACAGCGACGCGACCTCGGTCGTGGCCTCGTCGAGCTGCGACTCGGTCGGCACTTCGAGCGTCGGCGTCCAGAGCGTCAGCTGCAGCGCGACCGATAATGCCGGCGACCCGGCGAGTGCCTCGGCCGGCTATACCGTCACCTACCAGTTCAGCGACTTCGCCAGCCCGCTCGACGGCGGCGTGCTCAACGTGGCCAAGCCGGGCCAGATCATCCCCTTGAAGTGGCTCCTGACCGACGCCAACGGCGCGCCCGTGACCTCCTTGAGCAGCGTGAGCGTCAGCGCGGTGAGCCTGTCGTGCGCGGTCGGCACGACCCAGGACCAGGTCGAGGGGTACGCCACGGGCGCCTCGGGCTTGCAGAACCTGGGCGACGGCTACTACCAGTACAACTGGAAGACGCCCAAGAGCTACGCGGGGTCGTGCAAGACGCTGCGGCTGGATCTGGAGGAAGGGAGCAGCACGAGCCCGGCCTACCACACGGCCGCCTTCAAGTTCACCAAGTAAGGAGCCAACGCCGATCATGCGGGCGCGCCGGTTCACCCCCGCGCTCCGTGTGTCCGTGGCACGACGAGCCTCACTATCGTCTCGAGGTACCGCGGGGGTGAAGGTGCCTGCGACCGGAAACGCCGCCGTTGCCGCCCGGCTGCCGCTGGCGGCCGCCAACGCTGAACCGTCCCGGGAGCCGGCGCATGCCGTTCCTTCGTTTCCTCGCCACGCCGAAGTGGTTCAGCGTGCCCATTGCCGCGCGGGGCAGGCGTATATACAATCGTATTTTGAGACCGGCGGTTCGGGTCGAGGAGAGCGAGGCGCAGCAGTGCTCGTGCAGAAGGTTCGCAGGTCGGGCAACAGCTATATCGTGACGATCCCACGTGAGGAGATCGAGCGGTTGGGCCTGCGAGAGAATGACCTGGTGGGCCTGGAGATTCGCAGGCTCGAGACCTGGCCGGAATTAGCTCCGGAGGTGCAGGCGGCGGCGCAGGGCAGCCTGGCGCGCCTGGGTGAGGCCTATCGCATTCTCAAAGAGCGCTAGGCACACGCTCGTTTGACTGTCATCTGGTATCCCTCCACGCTCGACGTACTCGGTCTTCACCGCTACATCATGGCGGCGACCGGCGGCGTGCAGGGGCTCCGCGACGAAGGAGCGCTGGCCGGCGCGCTCGCTCGCCCGCGGATGGCCGCGTACTACCAGGGCGCCGACCTCGCCGAGCAGGCGGCGCTGCTCATCGCCGGCATCGCGCTGGCACACGCCTTCGTCGACGGCAATAAGCGCACCGGGCTGATCACCGGCGACGTCTTCCTCGACCGGAACGGTCTGCTGTTCGAAGCCGATCCGGCGCGGATCGCCAGCGCGATCGTCGCGCTCGTCGAGGCGGAGAACGCAGAGGGGCGTGCCAGCCGGTTCGCCGAGCTCGCGGGACTGATTGGTCGCGATTCGCATGCACAATGAGGGTGAAGGGCGGTTAGAGTCGCGCCGTCTCCTCCGCGCTGCGCCCGCTACGGCTCTTCCGGCTCCGGCGGCAGCAGGTAGGCGGGCACCGGCTCGGGCGCGAGCCGCGCCAGCGTCCGTGCGATGCGCTCCTCCAGTGGCCGCGTCACCCCTTCGGCCCACGCCGCCGCGAAGCCGTCGTCGCCGAGAGCGGCACGCGCCTGCTGCTCGATGTGAGCATGCCTGGCTTGCTGCTCTGGCGGAAGTGGCAGGCCGAGGCTAGCCCGTAGCGCCTCGGCGGCGCCGCCGCGCTGCATGGCGTCTTCGAAGCGCCCCTCAGTCGCCGCCAGCGCGGCCAGGTCCTCGAGCACCTCCGGCATTCGGTCCCAGGCGCCGATCTCACTCGCCAGACCGAGGGCCTCGCCGAGGAATGTCCTGGCTTGCTGCTGGTCATGGCGCGCCAGCGCGACCCGGCCCAACAGATCGAGCGTGATGACGCGTCCCTCCCGATCTCCCAGGTCGCGCTTCAATTCCAGGCTCTCCGTCAGCAGCGCCGCCGCCTGGGCATCGTCGCCCCGGCGGATCGCGATCCGCCCCAGGCTGGTCAGCGTGCCGGCGATGCCCTTGGCATCTCGCAACTCGCGTTTGAGGACAAGCGTCTCCTCCAGCAGCGCCAGCGCCGCGGCGTCGTCACCTCGCTTGAGCGCGACGCGGCCGAGATTGCCCAGGGCGATCGACACCCCGCGCGTGTACCCAGCCCGGCGCCAGATCGTGAGCGCCTCGCCGAACAAGCTGCCGGCGTCGGCATACTCGCCCTGCCGGTAGGCCACATTGCCGAGCGAGTTGAGCGCGCGTGCGGCGCCAATCGTGTCCCCGAGCGCGCGAAAGAGGGCGAGCGCTTCGGCGAGGAAGGCCGCTGCCTGCCGGTACGCCCCCTGCCGCCAGGCTAGCCCCCCGGTGTGGACCAATGCCTGCGCCCGCACGGCGCGAAGCGACTCGTCGCCTCGATCGCCCGGCAGCGCCAGCAGCCCCTCAAGCCAGCTACGTCCTTCCTCGAAGTATCCTTGCAGGCGCCAGAACTGCCCCAGCGCCCCGGCCAGGCGCAGGCCGTCTGCCAGCGCGCCACGCTCCCGCGCCCAGCCGAGCGCCACGCGCAGGTTGTCATGCTCGGCTTCCAGCCGGGCCATCCCGGCCGCCTGCTCCATGCCTCTGATGGCGGCGCTCAGCTCCTCCGCCAACGCTCGATAGTAGCGGAGGTGCCGATCGCGGACGTCGCTCCCGGCGCCTCCCTGCTGCAGCCGCTCCCAGGCGTAGGCGCGCGTGGTATCGAGCAGGCGGAAGCGCGGCGTGGCGCCGGGCGCGATCTCGATCAGGCTCTGGTTGGCCAGCGCCGCCAGCCGCGGCAGCATGCGCTCTGCCGCGCGCCCCAGCTCCGGCTCTGGCCCAGGCGCGGCATCTGGGGTGCAGATCGCGGCGGCGGCCGTGGCATCGAAGGACCCGGCGAAGACCCCAAGCTGGGCGAGGAGCGCTTGCTCGGGCGGCGCAAGCAGCCGAAAGCTCCAATCGAGTGTGGCGCGGAGCGTTTGCTGCCGGTGCGGCAGATCGCGCGGCCCGTCGGCGAGGACGGCCAGACACTCGCCGAGCCGGTCGAGCAACGCCTCTGGCGGAAAGAGCGTGACCCGAGCGGCGGCCAGCTCGATGGCCAGGGGAAGGCCATCGAGGGCGCGGCAGAGCGCGCCCAGCGTCGCCCGCATGCTGCCGCCGGCGTCGAAACGCGGGGCGACGGCCCGCGCCCGCGCCACGAAGAGTTGCACGGCCTCGCTGGCGTCCGCTCCGTGATCGCCGGGCTCGCCTCCGGCTGGCGGCAACGACAGGGGCGGGACACGAACCTCGTATTCACCATAAAGGTGGAGGGGTGCCCGGCTGGTGGCCAAGATGTGCAGCCGGGGCGCGGCGGCCAGCAGCCGGCTCAAGAGTGGTGTCTCCGCCAGGAGGTGTTCCAGCGTATCGATCACCAGGAGCAGATGGCGCGCTCGCAGCGCTTCGAGGAGTCGCAGCTCAGACGGCAGGTCGGGCTGCTCGACCAGCCCCAGCGCCCGGGCAATGGTCGGACCCAGAAGACCGTGGCTGGTCAATGGCCCGCAATCGACGAAGGCGACCCCGTCGGCGAAGGCGCGGCCTTCCGCGGCGCGCCGCGCCACCTCCAGCGCCAGCCGGGTCTTGCCGGTTCCGCCAGCGCCGGTGAGGGTTACCAGGCGAGAGGTGCCGAGCGCGCTCCAGACGGCCGCCTGCTCGGTCACCCGCCCGACGAGCGGTGTCGGTGCCGCCGGGAGCGGGGCCCGCCGCGGCGCACGGCGCGCGGGCGCGGCGCGCTCGTGTCGCTCCCGGGCGGCGAGCAGCGTCTGGTGCTCCGGCTGACCGAGGCCCAGCACGGCAACCAACCGATCGATGGTCACCAGCGGCGGCTGGCGCTGGTCGCGCTCCAGCTTGCTGATGTAGTCGGTGCTGTAGGCGCTGCGCTCGGCCAGCTCCTCCTGCGTGAGGCCGGCCAGCAGGCGGTAGCGCCGGAGCAACTGCCCCAAGGACGGATCAGGCCCGGTCACCCATGCCCTTAACCTTGCCTCCAGAGCGCGGCGTGCGCCGGCCCGGCTCGTGCAATCAATGCCTGCCCTCACAATATGTCTCGCTTTCTCGCGTGTCAACCGCCGACCACACGATTTTGTCCGGGTCGTTTGTCCGGGTTTGTCTGTGGTCAATCAGGCGCGTGACGGCCAGACTGGGAGTGTGCTCGATGCCGCTCGATGGCGCGGCGGCGCGGCGGTTGGTGGCCCCGCTCACCGTGTCGCTGCTGGGGTCGCTGGGGGCGCGGGCGCGAGCATGGCGACCAGCACCCGACGCGGCCGCGTTCAGCTA
>DASSHC010000297.1:0-25654 GCA_035693105.1 Thermomicrobiaceae bacterium
TCCTTCGAGCAGATGGGCCCGGCAGCGGCAGAGCCGATGAAGCACTCTCCTCTTGCCCAGCGTTTCCCCAACGTCGATTGGGAACGCTTGTTCACGCACCTCGGTGCGCTCCTGAGCCGCGACTATGACTGGTCTCAAGAAGTATCTCGAATCGCGGCACCCACGCTGCTGGCCTTCGCCGATGCCGACGCTATCCGCCCTGCCCACATCGTCGAGTTCTTCGCGTTGCTGGGAGGCGGTCAGCGGGACGCCGGGCTCGATGGGTCCGGGCGGCCGACGAACCGGCTGGCGATCCTGCCTGGACTGATCCACTATGACATCATTGACTCTCCCCTGCTCGCGGATGTCGTCGCTTCCTTCCTGGATGCACCGTTGCCGTAGCGACGCGGGTGGCCGGGCCGTTTGTCCGTCACCCGCCGCGCGCCTTAGCCTGCCTTCCCGACTGGGATCACCGGCAGCACGAGGTGCGAGGGGTGCGCGCGATCGTGGTGGATGGTGTTGAGCGCGACCTCGGTGTGCGTCTCCTGGCCCAGCGGCTCGCCGGTGTTGGGGTTGACGTCGAAGCGCGGGAAGTTGCTGCTGGAGATGTCGAGCCGGATGCGATGGCCCGCGCCGAAGACGTTACTGGTCGGGTACATCGGGATCTCGATCTTCTCGACGACGCCCGGCGTCAGCGGTTCGGCCTGCCCGCCGTGGCGGTAGCGCAGGCGCAGGATCGTGTCGGAGATGTTCATGGCGTAGCCCTCGGGGTAGTCGGCGCTGGGCGGGTAGCGGTCGATGAGCTTGACGGTGATGTCGGTGTCGGGCGCCGTTGAATCCACCCAGAGGACGGCGGTCAGTGGCCCGGTCACTTCGAGCGGCGCGGCCAGCGGCTCGCTCTGGAAGACGAGCACGTCGGGGCGCGCGGCCAGCGGCAGCGCGGGCGGTGAAGCGCCGAAGGTCGCCGGCAGCGTACGCTGGTCCTGCGGGCCGACGCTGACGATGCTGGCCCAGCGCTCGGGCGGCGGCACCCGCGCCGCGATCTCTTGCGGCACCGGGGCAAAGTCGCTGAGCGACGAGATGTTGCCGCCCACGGTCGGGACCGGATCGCGCGGGTCGAAGGCGAAGGTGGTGCCGTCCTCGGCCGCCGCCGGCTCGCCGGTGCCGAGCCGCCCGCCGCCGCCGAGGTAGTAGTTGGTCCATTGCGTCCGCGCCAGCGGCCACTCCTGCTCGGCGCGCCAGTGGCCGCCGTGGTAGAGGCGGCCCTCGGGCGTGCGGTGGCCGTCGCCGCCGCCCATCACGAAGATGCGCACCGGCGGCTCGGAGCCGATCTCGTTGTCGATCCCCTTGAGCCAGTGATCGAAGAAGCGCAGGTGGTGGTCGTCGACGTCGGCGGCGATGCCCGAGCCGCCGATCGAAGCCGTCGGGCCGAACTCGACGTCGCCGGACCAGGTGAGGTCGGGCGGATAGCCGCCGTGGGTCCAGGGGCCCATCAAGAGCCGCACCGGGCCGCGCTTGATCTCGCCGAAGCGCACGAAGTTCTCGGTGGTGGCGCGGGTGTAGCTGTCGTACCAGGCGCCGGAGAAGAGGATCGGCACGTCGGCGTGCGCCTGCGCGTGCTCCTCGAAGTTGAAGCCGGGCTGCTTCCAGTACTCGTCGTACTCACCCCGGTACATGATGTCGAGCGCCCAGCGCTCGTAGTCCGGCGCCAGCGCCAGCGGCGAGACGCCGGGCTTGAGCGGCAGTTGGCGCACCCAGCGGCTGAAGGGCGCGCTCTCGACCAGCGCGTCGCGGATCGCCTGCGGCACGCTGGGGCTGGTGGCCGCGCCCATGAAGGCCCAGGCCAGGAAGCGCAGCTCGAAGGCGCCGTTCTGCCGCACCGTGCTGGTGTAGGCGTTGGCGCCGCCCTCGTTGACGTACATCGCGGCCAGGTGGGGCGGGTTGAGCGCGGCCAACGCGCTCTGCGTCCAGGCGAGATACGAGGTGCCCAGCGTACCGACCTTGCCGTCGCACCAGGGCTGCTGCCCGACCCAGACGATGGTGTCGTAGCCGTCCTCCGCCTCCTGCGCCAGGAAGTAGAACTCGCCCTCCGACTCGTAGCGCCCGCGCACGTCCTGGATGACGACCGCGTAGCCCCGGCTGGCGAAGTAGACCCCCTTGCGGCGGATCGTCTCGGCCGAGCCCTTGTTGTAGGGGGTGCGGATCAAGAGCGTCGGGAACGGGCCGGGCAGCGGCTCGACGCCATCGGCGGGACGGTAGATGTCGGTGGCCAGGCGCACGCCGTCGCGCATCGGCACCATGATGCTCCGGGCCAGGCTGACCTCGAACTGGGGCTCGCTCATCGTCGCGCTCCTTCCGGTTGCTTGTCGGTCGCGCGCAGTCTAGCAGACCTCGGCCGCTGGTTCGCCCTTTGCGGTGCCCCCAATCAGCCACGCCCGGCGCGGCACGCTCCGTCTCATGCAAGGATGGCGATGGGAGAGACGATCCGCCTCGCCGACGGCCGCGCGCTCGGCTTCGACGAGTTCGGGGCGCACGACGGCGCTCCGGTCTTCTACCTGCCCGGCTACGGTAGCTCGCGGCTGGCGGCTTACCCGGACGACGCGCTGACCGCCTCGACCGGCGCGCGGGTGATCGCGGTCGATCGCCCCGGCATCGGGCTCTCCAGCCCGCGCGCCGGTTACCGTCCGCTCGACTTCGCCACCGACGTGGTGGCGCTGGCCGACGCGCTCGGTCAGGAGCGCTTCGCGGTGCTCGGCTGGTCGTGGGGCGGCGCCTATGCGCTGGCCTGCGGCTACGGCTTCCCCGAGCGCGTCACGCGGCTCGGACTGGCCAGCCCGCTGGGCCGCTGGCTGGTCGGCCCCGGCGCCACCACCGCCGTCTCGTCGGGCTTCCGCCAGCTCGCGCTGCTGGTCCGGCTGGCGCCGCGCACCCTGAAACTCTTCCTGCGCTGGCAGCGGCGGGGCCTGCTGCGCGATCCCGAGCGCGCGGTGGCGCGCGCCACGGCGTCGCTGCCGCTGGCCGACCGCGAGGTCGTCGAGCGGCCCGGTATGCGCACCATGCTGGTCGCCAACCTGCTGGCGGCCTGGCGGCAGGGGAGCGACGGGCTCTACCAGGACACGCTGGCGGTCGCCCGCCCCTGGGGCTTCCAGCCGGGCGAGGTGGGGCCGCCGGTCCACCTCTGGCAGGGGGAGGACGACGCCGAGGTTCTGCCGGCCATGGCGCACGAGCTGGTCGCGGCGCTGCCGGATTGCCGGGCCAGCTTCTGCATGGGCGAGGGCCATCTGGTGATCTACATCCACTGGGCCGAGATGCTGAGCGCGCTGGTCGCCTGAGCCGGTCGGGCCCGGCACGCCAGTTGCATCGTGAGGCGATGAGTGCCGAGCACCCGCTCGGATCATCCGCCGGAGGGAGTGCAGTATGTCAATCGAACGGGACCGCGCGCGACTACGGCTGGGCATGGCGGTCGAGGCCGAGGATGGGCTGCCGGTCGGCCGGGTGGTGGCGCTGGAGCAGTCGAACTTCATCGTCGAGCGGCCGGATCTGCCGACAATCGCGGTGCCCTACATCCAAATTGCCGCGATCGACAATGGCCAGGTGCGGCTGAGCGAGAAGGCCAGCGAGGTCGACAAGCACGGCTACATCGTGCCGGAGGAGAGCTTTCGCCCGCTGGCCCAGCAGCCGGCGCGACCCGGCATGGAGGTCATCGGCTCCGACGGTCAGCGCGTCGGGCAGGTCGTCGACGTGCATGCGGACTACCTCACGGTCGACACCGGGCTGACCACGCAGCTCTACTACATCCCCGACAGCGCGATCACGCGCGTCCACGGCGACCGGGTCGAGCTGGCGGTGCCCGACAAGGTGATCAACGCCATGGGCTGGAACCAGCCGCCGCTGAGCGGCAGCGCGCGTGCCTTCACGGTCGAGCCGGGCATGGAGGTCGTCGGCTCCGACGGCGACAAGGTCGGTGACGTCGATCAGGTGCGCGACCACTACTTCCGCGTGCGCCGCTCGCTGGCTCCCGACTTCTTCATCCCCTACGCGGCGGTGACCCGAGTGGAGGGGCAGCGCGTCGTGCTGAACGTGCCGGACGAGGAGGTGCACGAGTTCGGCTGGATGGCGCCGCCGGTCGGCCAGCAGCAGGCCGCCGGGCCGGGGCAAGGGAGGATTCAGGCCGGGATGACCGTCGTCTCGGGCGACGGCGACGAGGTCGGCACGGTGACGGCGGCCAACCCACAGGAGATCCTGGTCGACCGCGGCACGCGTCCCGACCTGCACGTGCCCTACGGCTACGTGCGCGACGTCTTGACCAACCGGGTGATGCTCTCGATCCCGAAAGCCGACATCCCCTTCATGAACTGGGAGATCCCGGTCAGCGACACCGGCCCGCAGCAGGCGCAGCCGTAGGGCCCTCACCCCCAACCCCTCTCCCGTGCGCGGGAGAGGGGCGCTGCCCATCGACCCAGCTTGCCAATAGGAAGTGTCCCTACGCCTATTCTTGTCGTTTGCCACCTCCCCTCGCCCCCGCAGGGCTCCGTCCGGAGAGGGGCAGGGGGTGAGGGAACTCCTGCCGGGGGTGAGGGCCCGCTCAGTCCTCGTTCTCGAACGGATGCAGCGGGCCCTTGGCCGGGGCAGCGGCGACCGGGACGCGCTCCGGCTCACCGCTCGGGTCGCGCAGCACCGCGCCGGTATTGGCCGAGGTCACCAGGTAGGCGTAGCGGCGCAGGTACTTGCTGGCGATCGTCTGGCGGAAGGGCTTGAGCGACTTCTTGCGGAAGGCCAGCTCCAGCTCGTCCAGCTCCACCTTGAGACTGTTGTTGGGGATGTCGATCGAGATGATGTCGCCGTCCTCGAGCAGCGCGATCGGCCCGCCGGCCGCCGCCTCGGGCGAGACGTGGCCGATGCAGGCGCCGCGCGTGCCGCCGGAGAAGCGGCCGTCGGTGACCAGCGCCACGCTCTTGCCCAGCCCCATGCCCATGATGTTGGCCGTCGGCGCCAGCATCTCCTGCATGCCGGGGCCGCCCTTGGGCCCCTCGTAGCGGATCACCACCACGTCGCCCGGCTGGATCTTGCCGGTCAGGATGGCGCTGCTGGCGTCCTCCATCGAGTCGAAGACGCGCGCCGGGCCACGGTGGACCAGCATCTCCGGCTCGACTCCGGCGGTCTTGATCACCGCGCCGTCGGGCGCCAGGTTGCCGCGCAGGATCGCCAGCCCGCCGCGCTCGCTGTAGGCGTTGTCGAGAGAATGGATGACCTCGGGATCGAGGATGGCCGCCCCGGCGATGTTCTCGCCCAGCGTCTTCATGGTCACGGTCATCTGATCGAGATCGAGCACGCCGGGCTTGCGCGCGATCTCGTTGAGGATGGCGCTGATGCCGCCGGCCCGGTGCACGTCCTCGATGTGCCAGTTGGAGGAGGGGCTGACCTTGCAGATGTGCGGCACGCGCTGCGCCACCTGGTTGATGCGCTCCAGCGGGTAGTCGAGGTTGCCCTCGGTCGCCAGCGCCAGCCCGTGCAGCACCGTGTTGGTCGAGCCGCCCATCGCCATGTCGAGCGCGTAGGCGTTGTCCATCGCCGCGTGGGTGACGATCTGGCGCGGCGTCAGGTTGGCCTCGACCAGCTTGAGCATCTGCGTCGCCGCTCGGCCCGCCAGTTCGTTGCGCTCGGGCGTGTCGGCCAGGATGGTGCCGTTGCCGGGGAGCGCCAGGCCGAGCGCCTCCATCAGGCAGTTCATCGAGTTGGCGGTGAACATGCCGGAGCAGGAGCCGCAGGAGGGGCAGCCGTAGGTTTCCAGTTGCTCCAGCCGCTTGGCGTCGATCTTGCCCGCCTGGTAGGCGCCGACCCCCTCGAAGACCGAGATCAGGTCGACCTTCTGGCCGTCCGGCATCGTCCCGGCCGCCATCGGCCCGCCACTGATGAAGATGGTGGGGATATCGAGGCGCATGGCGGCCATCAGCATCCCCGGCACGATCTTGTCGCAGTTGGGGATGCAGACCATGCCGTCGAACTGGTGGGCGCTGATCACCGTCTCGACCGAGTCGGCGATGATCTCCCGGCTGGGCAGGGAGAACTTCATGCCGATGTGCCCCATGGCGATGCCGTCGTCGACGCCGATGGTGTTGAACTCGAAGGGCACGCCGCCCGCCGCGCGCACAGCGTCCTTGACCACCTTGCCGAAGCGCTGCAGGTGGACGTGGCCGGGGATGATGTCGACGTAGGAGTTGACGATGGCGATGAACGGCTTGCGGAAGTCGGCCTCGGACTGGATCACGCCGGTGGCGCGCAGCAGGCTGCGGTGCGGCGCGCGCTCGAAGCCCTTCTTGATCGTGTCGGAACGCACGGGAGACGCCTCTCGCTAGGCGGCGCGGGGCCGCGGTTCGGTCGGTACGGTTGCCGCAGATTATAAGGGCGCGCTCTGGGTTGTGCCGCCCGTGGCCCGAGCGAAGGGGAGGCAGACCGGCGTGCCGTCCTCGGGGTGGGGGACGACCTGGGCCCGCACGTGGAAGACACGCGCCAGCAGCTCGGGGGTCAGCACGGCGGCCGGTGTTCCGTCGGCGACGATGCCGCCCGCCTCGAAGACGACCATGCGGCGGCTGAAGCGGGCGGCCTGGTTGAGATCGTGCAGCACCAGCACGATCGTCATCCCCTGCTCAAGGTTGAGCCGCCGGATCAGGTCGAGCACCTCGAACTGATGGCCGATGTCGAGGTAGGTGGTCGGTTCGTCCAGCAGCAGGATGGGCGTCTCCTGCGCCAGCGCCAGCGCGATCCAGGCCCGCTGCCGCTCGCCGCCAGAGAGGCTGTCCAGCGGCCGCTCGCGGAACTCGGTCATCCGGGTCTCGGCCAGCGCCCGTGCGATAGCCGCGCGGTCCGCGTCGTTGAAGAGCCGCAGCGGCCCCACGTGCGGGTAGCGTCCCTGCTCGACCAGCTCGGCCACCGTTAGCTCCTCGGGCGCGCTGGGCGCCTGGGGCAGGATGGCCAGCCGGCGCGCCACCTCACGCGTCGGCAGCCGGCTGATATCGCGGCCGTTCAGGTAGACGGCGCCGTGCCGGGGGTGCAGCATGCGCGCCAGCGCCTTGAGCATCGTGGTCTTGCCGGAGCCGTTAGGTCCGACCAGCGCCGTGACGCTGCCCCGCTCGATGCTGAGCGAGAGCTGCTCGAGCACCAGCCGGTTGCCGTAGCCGGCCGAGAGCGCCGCGCTCTCCAGCACGCCCTCCTCCTGTCCGGTATCCGCCGCCGGTCCCTGCTCGAATGCTAGCCTCATCGCAGCCTCCGCCGCAGAAGATACAGGAAAAAGGGCGCGCCGAGCACGGCCACGACCGCCCCGACCGGCAACTGGACCCCAGGGATCGCCACCTGGGCCAGGATATCGGCGCCGACCAGCAGCCCGGCGCCGATCACCAGGCTGAGCGGAAAGACGCGGCGCGCGTCCGCGCCGGTGATGCGCCGCGCCAGGTGGGGCGCGACCAGCCCGAGGAAGGCGACCCCGCCGACGATGGCAACGGCACCGGCGGCCAGCGCCACCGCCAGGAAGAGGAGCGCGGCCCGCACCCACTCGACGCGAAGGCCCAGGCTGACGGCACTGGCGTCGCCGAGTTGCAGCACGTTGGCCCAGCGCGCGCTGGCGAGCCCGGGCACGAGCGTGACCACCGCCCACGGCCAGAGGATGCCCCAGTCCGACCAGACGCGGCCATTGAGGGAGCCGATCAGCCAGAGCACGACGCTGCCGATCGCCGCCTGGTGCACCAGGAGCACGATCGAGGCGGCGGAGCGCAGGATGGCGCTGACCATCAGGCCGGTGAGAATCAGCCGGCCCGGCTGGCTCTGACCGCGCCAGGTCAGGGCGTAGACCAGCAGCCCGGCCGCCACACCGCCCGCCAGCGCGATCAGCGGCATGTACCAGACGGAGTGGACGAAGCCGCTGGTGCCGAAACCAACCCACAGCAGCGTGAACAGGATGGCGCCGGAGACGGAGCCGGTCATCTCCGGCTCGGCGAGTGGGTTGCGCATGATCGACTGCAGGATCGCGCCCGCCAGGGCGAGCATGGCCCCGGCCGCCAGCGCGACCAGCGTGCGCGGCAGGCGCAGGTCGACGACGATGGTGCGCTGGTAGGGCACCTCCGGGTGCCCGGTCAGCGCCAGCACGACCTGCCGGGGCGAGAGAGTCACCGGCCCCACGCCGACGTGCAGCACGGCCAGCAGCGCCACCACGGCGAGGCCGGCGAGCAGCACGAGCGGAAAGCGCCGCGCGGCGGTCGTGCCGGGCAGGGGCGGGGCGACGGCAGGCGACCAGCGCCCGGCGCTCATGCCGCCTCGGGCCGGGCGCCGAGGCTGCGGCGCAGCAGGACGAGCAGCACTGGACCACCGAGCAGCGTGGTGAAGACGCCGACCGGCAGGTCGAGGGGCGCGAAGGCACGCCGGGCCAGCAGGTCGGCGGCGGCCAGCAACAGGGCGCCCAGCAGCGCGGCCAGCGGCAACACTTGCCGGGCGTCGCTGGTTCGCAGCAGGCGGCGCGCCAGGTGCGGCGCCAGCAGCCCGATGAACGAGATCGGCCCGGCGACCGCGACGACCGCCGCGACGAGCGCCGCCCCGAGCGTCAGCGTCAGCAGGCGCACCCGGCCGACCGGCAAGCCCAGCCCGCGGGCGACCTCGTCGCCGAGCTGCAGCAGGTTGAGCGCCCGCGCGCAGAGCAGGGCCGCCGGGATGCCGACGATGGCCCAGGGGAGCACCAGCCTGACGTAGTTCCAGGTGCGATTGGCCAGGCTGCCGACGAGGAACAGGTAGAGGAGCGCGATGTCGTTGGTGTTGCCGTAGCTGATGAGCACGAAGATGCCGGCGTTGAGCAGCGCCGTGAGCGCGGCGCCGGTCAGCACCAGCCGGATCGGATCGCCGAGGCGCCCCACGCTCAGCACGACGACCGCCCCGGCGGCCAGCCCGCCCGCCAGGGCCAGCCAGGGGATGAGCGCCAGTTCGACCGGGAGGTGCAGCAGCGTGATCGCCGCCACCACGATGGTGGCGCCGGAGGTCACGCCGAGCAGCTCCGGTCCGCCGAGCGGGTTGCGCATGGTGTCCTGCAGCAGCGTGCCGCTCAGGCCGAGCATGGCCCCCGCCAGCAGGCCGAGCACCAGGCGCGGCAGCCGCAGTTGGGTGACGATCAGACGGTCCAGCGGCGGGCCGCCGCCCTGCGCGATCGTGACCAGCTCACGCGGCGAGACGGCGGGCGTGCCCAGCATCAGCGTCAGCAAGCCGATGCCAAGGATGCAGACGACACCGGCGAGCAGCAGCGCGAGAACGCGCATCAGCTTGATTCGTGCCGCCGGTGTCGTCATCGCATGGGCGTTCTAGGGCGTCGGCGTGCCGAACGTGCCGGGATAGAGCTTGCTCATCGCGTCCTGCAGCGCCAGCCCGAGCGCGATCGTGCCCCGCCCGAAGACGTAGTAGTTTGGGTTGACTTCGTAGACCCGGTTGTCCTTGACCGCCTTCAGCTGGCTCCAGACGGGATCGGACGCGAGCTGCTGCGAGAGCGACTTGGCCCCGGTCGCGTTGCCGAAGGAGGCGATCAGGATGGTGTCCGGGTTGACGTTCAGCAACTGCTCCAGCGAGCCGGGGATGGCACCCGGTTCGCGGTCGCTGCCGCCCGCCGCGACGCCCGAGGGCGCCGGGATGGCGTAGGGCGTGACCTGGTCGAGCACGCTGGGGGTCAATGAGCCCTCGGTGAAGACGTTGAAGTTCGGCGCCGCGCCATAGATCAGCACGGTGGAGACGGTGTTCGGCGACTTGGCCTTGTAGTCGCTGAGCTCGTCCGTGAACTTCTTCGCGGCGGCGGTGGCCTGGGCGGTGTGGCCGGTGAGCCGGCCGATGTCCTCCAGGTCCTTGATCGAGTCCTGATAGGTGGCCGGGTTCATGATGTAGAGCGGGGCGATCGGCTGCAGCGCCGAGCGCAACTGCTCGTGGGCGTTGGCGACGCCGATGATCAGATCAGGAGTCGCCTTGGCGATGTCCTCGATGTTGGGCGCGGGGAATGAGCCGCCGATCTTGGTGAAGCTCTTGGCCTGATCGCCCCAGAGGTGCGGGTCCTGGCCGTAGGTATCGTTGACCGCGACCGGCTGCAGGCCGAGCGATGCCAGGATGTCCTCGCAGAGGCCGACCAGGCAGACGATCCGTGTGGCCGGCTTGGGCAGCGTCTGGGTCGTGCCGGTCGCGTCGGTGAAGGTCAGGCCGCCGCTGGCCGGTGTGGCCCCCGTCGTGGCCGGCGGGCTGGCCGCGGCCGACGGCGCGGGCGTGCTGGCCGAGCCGGGCGGAGTGGACGTCGCGGCCGGCGCCGGGGTGGCGGCCGCTGTCGTGGTCGTGGCGTCCGCTGTGGCGCCGGTGGTGGCGGTCGTGCTGGTGGACTTCGAGCTGCCGCAGGCGGCCAGCGGAGCCGCGATGAGCAGCACGACGAGCACGAGCAAGTAGCGACGCATGTAGACTCTCTCCTCCTCGAAGTCGCGATCCCCTGCATCTCGCCGGATGTACCCTGCGCCGCCGTGTCCCGAGTCGCGCTCGTGCGGGACAACGCAGGCTGGTCCTGAGCGGACCGTCCGGCCGGCGTAATCTACCATACCCGATTTCAGGCGTCGCCAGCCGAGCGCGCCGAGCACGAGGGTTCGGCGCGTGGTCTGCTTCGGCTGCTCGCCGCCTACGGCTGGCTATGGAACGTGGCCGTCATACGATCCCTCAGCCCGGCCACTCCCCGGCCAGGCCGTTGCGCTTCTCGGCGACCAGGAGGCGCAGGCGCTCCTCATCGAGCGGTGGCTCAGTCTTGCCCTCCTCAGAGGCGGGGGCGACGATCGCGCCGTCGGCGGCGCGCAGGTAGGCGGCCAGGTTTCCGGGCGTCACGCCGCCGTTGACCAGCACCGGCGCCAGCTCACCGACGGCTTCCTTGACCGCGCGCACGGCGTCGACGGAACCGGAGGCGAGCACGGCGTCCGGCTGGCTGGAGCAGGCGAGGGAGCGGGCGCGCTCGGCCAGTTCGCGCCCGCCCAGCGGCGCGGCGAACGCGGGGGTGAGGTCCATGAAGATCGCCACCTCATCGGCGCGCAGCTCGCCACGCCGGCGCAGGAGCGCGGCGACGTCGGTGCTCCAGAGGCCCATGTCCGAGGCGTAGACCCCACCGGCGGCGGCGAGGATGAAGGCGGCGCCGGTGGCGGCGGCGACCGCCAGCGCGGCGCGAGCGTCGCAGCGGAAATCGATGCCGAACGGGAGGGGGCGGTCGCGGGGCGCCAGCGTGCCGGCGACGCGCGCCAGCGCGGCCACGCTGGCGAGATCGGCCCGGCGGCGGTAGGGACGGTCGCCTGTGTTGCGGAAGAGGATGGCGTCGATCCCCGGCTGCGCCAGCAGGGCGTCGAGGTCGCGCTGGACCGCGGCCAGGATGCCCTCGATGCCTTTGCCTGCGTCGTAGCCCGGCGTGCCGGGGAGGGGTGGCAGGTGGACCACGGCGATCAGCGGCTTGCCGGTGCCGGTGAAGATCCGTTCGAAGCGGCTACTCATACGCTGTTCCTTCCGGCTTGGCGCGGATCACGCCCCAACCCCGCTCGTGGACCGGCGCTTGCAGACTCGGTGCCGGGCGCGTTTGCGTAGACTTGCCGGAACGGCTCGCTTCGGCTGCGGGCACCTATGGAGTTTGCGGAATTATCCTGGAGTTCCGCCGCCGGGGGCGCGCCGGGCTCAAGCCACAGCGCTAACAGACGAAGCCTGTTGAAACAGGCTAGGAGCGGGATGGCGTACGCCAGGTTATTGCCGCAAACGCCATCTGAGAGGAAGATCCGTGATGCGCCGGCTCTCAACCTTGCTGGTGATCGGCCTGCTCGGGCTCGGCTCGCTGCTGGCCGCCTGTAGCACCGGTAGCTCGAAATCCACCCCGGCGCCCAGCACCGCCGCGCTCGCCTCGCCGCCCGCGGCCGGCACCAGCCCGGCCACGGCGGCGGCGACTACTCCTCCAGAGACCGCGACGGCCGGTACCTCCGCGACCCCAGCTGGCCAGGGGAGCGCCACCCAGGCTCCGCCCCCGGCGGCCACTCCAGCGCCGACCGCCGCGCCCAGCCCCGCGCCGACCCCGGCTCCCACCGCGCCCACTGGGCCGCCGCAGCCGCACCAGGTGGCGGGCGGCACGATCATGCTCCCGGCGGGGTTCGACATCGGCGTCTACGCCACCGGGTTGGGCAACCCGCGCTTCATGGCGGTGCGGCCGAGCGACGGCCTCCTCTTCGTCACCGACATGCGCGGCGGGCGGATCTTGATCCTGCCGGACGACAACCATGACGGCAAGGCCGACCGGGCGCTGGTCTTCGCCAGCGGGCTCAACCTCCCGTCGAGCCTGGCCTTCTACCAGGACTGGCTCTACGTCGGTGAGACGAACCAGGTGTCGCGCTTCCGCGCGCCGCAGGGCGCGCTGACGCCCGAGGGCGGCAAGGAGGTCGTGGTGCCGAACCTGCCGTCCGGTGGCCAGCATTTCACGCGCACCGTCGCCATCGGGCCGGATAACAAGCTCTACGTCTCCGTCGGCTCGTCGTGCAACGTCTGCGTCGAGCAGGACAAGCGGCGGGCGGCGATCAGCGTCTACGACATCGACGGTTCGAACGGGCGCCTCTTCGCCACCGGCCTGCGCAACGCGGTGGGGCTGGCCTTCCAGCCGGGCACCGATCAGCTCTGGGCCACGGTCAACGGGCGCGACAACCTCGGCGACAACCTGCCACCGGACGCGTTGCGCCGCATCGACGACGGCGCCTTCTACGGCTGGCCCTACTGCTACAACGGCCAGCATCTGAACCCCGAGTTCGACGACCCCAGCAAGTGCAATGGCTCACCGCCGATCACGGTGCCGCTGCCGGCGCACTCGGCCGCGCTCGGCCTGACCTTCGGCGCCGGGCTGCACGCGCCGCAGCCGTATCAGGAGAGCATCTACATCGCCTACCACGGCTCCTGGAATCGCTCGGTCCCGACCGGCTATAAGGTGGTGCGGGTGCCGCTCACGAACGGGCAGCCGGGGCAGCCGGAGGACTTCGCCTGGGGCTGGCTGCCGGGAGCGGCGAACAACCCCGGCCAGGTGTGGGGCCGCCCGGTCGGCGTCACGGTCGGCGCCGACGGCGCGCTCTACGTCAGCCACGACTCGACCGGCCTGGTCTACCGCATCAGCTTCGGGGGGTAGGGCCTCATTCCTGGCACCGATGCGCCGGCGGGAGAGGGCGGCCACGGGGGGCCGCCCCTACCGGGGACACGCATCGCCATCATGCGGTAGGGGCAGGCCTCCGTGCCTGCCCTCGTGGCTGGTCGTCGGACGTCGTCGGTGGCCCGGGCGTATCGTTACGGGATGAGCGCGGCGCTCCGCGGCTGGTAGGCCGCCGGGCGGCGATTAGCCAGCGAGGGGAGCTGGGCGCGCAGCTTCCGCAGGTAGGCGAAGTCGAGATCGGCGGTGACCACGCCCTCCCGGTCGGGGGCGTCGGCGACGACCGTGCCCCAGGGATCGACCACCAGGCTGTGGCCGTAGCAGCGCGCGTGCGGCTCGTGCGGCCCGATCTGCGCCGGGGCAATGACGTAGCACTGGTTCTCGATGGCGCGGGCGCGCAGCAGCGCGTGCCAGTGGTCCTTGCCAGTGAACATGGTGAAGGCGGCCGGCACGCAGAGGACTTCGGCGCCCGCCAGCGCCAGCAGCCGGTAGAGCTCCGGGAAGCGCAGGTCGTAGCAGATGGTCAGCCCCAGGGTGTGGCCGCCGGCCTCCGCCGTGACCACGTCCTCGCCGGGGAGGATGGTGGCCGACTCGTTGGCGCTGACGTTGCCGCTGAGGTCGATATCGAAGAGGTGGATCTTGCGATAGGCCGCCAGGATCGCGCCGTCCGGGCCAAAGAGGACGCTGGTGTTGTAGTACTTGCCCGGCACGTCGCTGCGCTCGTGGATCGAGCCGCCGAGCAGGTAGATGCCGTGCTGGCGCGCCTTGGCGGCGAAGCGGGCCGTGGTCGGGCCGGGGATCGGCTCGGCGACCGCCTCGTGCGCCTCCTTCGGCCCCAGGTAGGCCACGTACTCGGGGAGCGCGACCAGCCCCGCCCCCTGACCGGCCGCCTCGTCGATCAGCCGCTCGGCGGTGCCGAGATTGGCCTCCTTGTCGGCCTGCGTGTTCAGTTGGACCAGCCCCACGCGCATCACGTCGCTCATCGACCGGCTCCTTTGCTCGTGCCCATGCTCATGCCCTCAAGGGCGATTGTAGCGCGCCGGACGGTCGGAGTGGGCTACTCCCATTGGAACGTGCGCGCGGCGACGACCAGCGCCAGCACCGCCCAGGCGGCCAGGATCACCAGGTTGCTGAGCGGGAAGGTCGGGTGGCTGCCGAGCGAGGCGCGCAGCGCGTCGGCGAAGGCGCTGGAGGGCAGCAGCCGCGCCGGGAGCGAGAGCAGCCCCGGCAGGCGGTCGACTGGCCAGACGATGCCGCCGAGCAGCAGGAAGAGCAGGTAGAGGGCGTTGGCGGCGGCCAGCGTCGTCTCGGCGCGCACCGCCCCGGCCAGCATCAGCCCGAAGAGCGAGAAGGTGGCGGTGCCCAGGATCATCGCCACGACCGCCAGCCCGAGCGCGCCGCTGGGGTGCCAGTCGTAGAAGGCCCAGGAGAGGCCGATCAGCAGGACGATCTCGAACAGCTCGATCACGATCACCGAGATCACCTTGGCGCCGAGGAGCTGGGCGCGCGAGAGCGGCGTGCTGCCCAGCCGCTTGAGCACGCCGTAGTTGCGCTCGTAGGCGGTGCGGATCGCCAGGCTGACCAGCCCGGTGGACATCACCGCCAGCGCCAGCATGCCGGGCAGCAGGAAGTCGATCGGGCGCTCGAACTTGTCCGGCTTGAGACCGATTGCGGCGAAGAAGATCAAGAGCACCACCGGCACCACCATGGTGATCAGCACGCCCTCGAAGCGGCGCACCGTCAGCATCAGCTCCATCCGCGTCTGCGCCCACAACGCGCTCATGCGTACTCCTTTGTCGGTGCCGTGCCCCGTTGCCGGTGCGTAGGGCACACCGGGCGGCCACGGGGGACCGCCCCTACCGAGAGAACGCGGCGCCCATTTCCGGTAGGGGCAGGCCCCCGTGCCTGCCCTCCCTCTCGCCCCCTCACTCCCGCAGCTCGTGGCCGGTCAGCCGCAGGAAGACCTCCTCCAGCGACTCGTGGCCGACGCGCAGGTCGTTCAGCAGCACGTTCCGCTCGCGCGCCCAGGCCGTCACCTCGGCCAGCAGGTCGATCGGCCGGCGGGTCTGGACCACGTAGAAGCCAGGGCGCACCTCGCGCGCGCCCTCGGTGGCCGGCAGCCCGGCCAGGCCGCCGACATCCAGCCCCGCCGGCCCGCTGAACTGGACCTCCTCGTTGCTGGTGGCCGTCAGCACGCGCGGCTCCTCCAGCGCCAGCAGCTTGCCGTGGTCGATGATCGCCACCCGGTCGGCCAGCCGCTCGGCCTCCTCCATGAAGTGGGTCGTCAGCAGCACGGTTAGCCCGCGCGCGCGCAGCGACTGGAGGATGTCCCAGGTCAGGTGCCGCGCCTGCGGGTCCATGGCGGTGGTCGGCTCGTCGAGGAAGAGGAGCTCCGGCTTGCCGATCAGCGCGGCGGCCAGCGCCAGGCGGCGCTGCTGCCCGCCGGAGAGCTGGCGGAAGCGCACGTTGGCCGAGTCCTCCAGCCCGACGAGCTGCAACAGGGCGCGCGGCTCCTCGGCCTCGGGGTAGAAGTGGCGGAAGAGCTCGAGTATCTCCAGCGGGGTGACGGTGGGGTAGATGCCGGCGTTCTGCAGCATCACCCCGATGCGGCGCTTCAGCTCGCCGGCTTGGCGCTGGGGGTCGAGGCCGAGCACGCGCACCTCGCCGCCGTCCGCGCCGCGATACCCCTCCAGGATCTCGACGGTCGTCGTCTTGCCCGCGCCGTTGGGGCCGAGGAGCGCGAAGATCTCGCCGCGGCAGACGCTGAAGCTGAGTCCGTTGACTGCGCGCTTGTCGCCGTAGCTCTTGACCAGGTCGCGCACGACGATGGCATCGTCTCTCGCGCTCGTCGTTCCCACTCCTCCTGTAGCTTCCATCAGGTCCGCGTGAAGCTGAGCTGGTAGAGCATCATGTAGATCACCCAGCCGGTCACGGCCACGTAGAGCCAGATTGGCAGCGCCACGCGCGCCAGCCGCTTGTGGCGCGGGAACTGACGTGTCAGGGCACGGTAGAGCACCACCAGCACGAGCGGCACGATGGCCGTGGCCAGGATGGTGTGCGTGGTCAGAATCGTCAGATAGACGACGCGCATCGCACCGTGCCCGGCAAAGAGCTTACTGCCGTAGAGCGCCGAGCGCAGCAGGTAGACGATCAGGAAGAGGGCGGCGAAGCTGGTGGCCGTCAGCATCGACCACTTGTGATACTGGATCTGACCTCGCCGGATGAAGCGGTAGCCGATCAGGAGCGCGACGCCGCTGATGAGGATCAGGCCCGTGTCGATGAGCGGGAGCCAGTGCGCCATGCCGGTCGTCGTGTCCCTCTAGCGGTCGTCCCGAAATGCGAACCCGGCCAATTGTACGCCCCGGCGCCTGGTCCCGGCATCGGGAGTCTCCCGCGCGGCGCTCCCTTGACTTTCCCCGAAGTCGATTCTAAGCTGACAGCGCCAGCGTGAACGACAGCCAAATCGACGCGCAGACGGAATGTACTTGAAGCGGAGCCGCAATGAAGCGCGAGTTTCGGTTAGCCCGTGTGAGCGGGTTCGCTCAATCGTCTGCCCGCCCCGCGGCTCGTCGCGGGCGCGGTGTGCGCTGGACTGCACTGCGCGGCGCCCTCCTCGCCCTCCTCCTGGTGACGCTGTTTGGAACGTTGCAGCCGTTCAGCGCGGCCGGCGCCGGCAGCTTCGCGGTGCAGGTGCTCTCCAGCCGGCCCGACATGCTCAGCGGCGGCGAGGCGCTCATCAAGGTCACGCTGCCCGCGGGCACCGATCCCAGCTCGGTCAAGATACGGCTCGATGGCATTATCGATGTGACCTCGTCCTTTCATCTGGTCGCTGGCCCGGCGCTGCTGGGGCGTCTGGAGCGGGTGCCGGCGGGCCCGAGCCGTTTGACCGTCGTCGACCGCGCGACCAACGAGGTGGTGGCGTCGCAGTCGCTCGTCGACTACCCGGCCGCCGGTCCGATCTTCTCCGGGCCCCAGCAGACCCCCTTCGTCTGTCAGACGAGCCAGTCTGGGCTCGGCCCCGCGCTCGACGCCGATTGCGCGGCCCCGACCCAGAACCTGTACTTCTACAAGTCGCGTGTCGATCAGAAGTACCACCTCATGCTGTTCCCCAAGCGGGTGCCGGCGGATGTGGCCACGACCACGACGCTCAACGGGGTGACCGTCAACGACATCGTGCGGGTCGAGCGCGGTACGATCAACCGCGGCATCTACCAGATCGCGACGCTCTACGATCCGAACCAGGATTGGGAGCCGTGGGCTCCGCAGGCCGGCTGGAACGGCCGCGTGCTCTTCAACTTCGGCATCAACTGCCGGCCGGGATACCACCAGGGCGTGGCGACGATCGACTCGGTGCTGCACCCCTCGTGGCTCGGCCATCTGCCGCTGGAACAGGGCTTCGCGATCGTGACCTCGACCCTCGATGATTTCGGCAACTCGTGCAACGCCATCCTGGCGGCCGAGACCATGATGATGGTCAAGGCGCACTTCATCGCGAACTACGGCGTGCCGCGCTACACCATGGGTTGGGGCTCGTCGGGCGGCGCCCTGGCGCAATACCTGATCGCCGATGCCTATCCCGGTCTCCTGGATGGGATCGTGCCCGACCTGAGCGATCCTGATCTGGCGCACCCCGCCGGCGCCGACTGCATCTTGCTCGCCAACTACTTCGACTCGGCCGAGGGCTGGACGGACGCGCAGCAGGCAGCGGTAGCGGGTACCGAGACATTCAAGAGCTGCCAGTTGATCCAGCAGCTCTTCGGCCGGTTCACCAATCCCTCGACCGGCTGCCCCTCGGTGGTGCCGCCCGAGCTGATCTACGATCCGGTCACGAACCCCGGGGGAGCCCGCTGCACCGTGTCCGACACCAACGTCAATGTGTTGGGCCGCGACCCGGCGACCGGCTTCGCGCGCGACGTGTATGACAATACGGGGCTGCAGTTTGGCTTGAGCGCCCTGAACTCCGGCGTGATCAGCGTCGATCAGTTTCTCGATCTCAATGCCGGCATCGGTGGAGTCGACCAGGAAGGCGCCTTCACGGACCAGCGCTCCGTCGGTGATCCCATCGGGCTCGCCAACATCTACGGCGCCGATATGGTGCTCAATGGCGGTCTGGGTCTGGCGAGCACGGCGATCATCGACTTCCGCGTGTATACCGATCCGTTGGGCGAGTTCCATCCGAGCTTCTGGTCAACGGCGATTCGCCAGCGGCTCGAGAACGCCAACGGCAACACGGACAACATGCTGCTCTGGGAGACCGCCTACGGTGTGAACCTCTGGCAGTCGGGCGCTCGTGCCGCCTTCGCCGCGATGACCCAGTGGCTCGACAACGTCACGGCCGACACCTCCGACCTGAGCCGCCATGACAAGATCGTGGGGGACAAGCCCGCGAACCTCACTGACCGCTGCTATCTGAATCCGGATGACCCGAGCGAGGTCACGCCCGGCACCTGCACCGACGCCCTGCCCATCCACGCCGACCCCCGGATCGTGGCCGGCGCGCCCCTGGTCGACAACGTGCTCAAGTGCGCGCTCAAGCCGATCGACTTCAGCGATTACACGGTTCCCTTCGACGCGGCGCAGCAGGCGCGCATGCGGGCCATCTTCCCCGACGGCGTCTGTGACTTCAGCCAGCCCGGCGTTGGTCAGGTGCCGCCGGCTGGCCCGTGGGTCTCGCTCGGGCCGGCTCCCGGCCCCGCCCCCTCGGAGAACACGATGATCGCTCCCTGATGTCTCGGCCCCCGCGCGCCTGCTATAGTTGTAGCAGGCGCGACATAACCTTCTTGGAGGCGTGCTGCCCGCGCGGCGGCCGCGACGCCTCCGGTGTGCATACCGTCGCGCCCATGCACGTGCAGGGGATCACGGTACGCCGACCGTGCGGGTCAGGAAGGGAACGGGATGTCGTCCTTTACGCGCCGGGAACGGCTGATCGTCCTCGCGCTGGCGATCGCCATCTTCACCGGCACGCTCAACGTCTACCTCTTGACGCCCTTTCTCAAGCTGATCGCCGCCGATTTCGGCGTCTCGGAGGCGGCCGCCGGCCAACTTTCGACGACCTACGCGGTGGCGGCCGGGCTGGTCGGGCTGGTGGTCGCGCCGCTGGTCGATCGCTACCAGCGCCGGCGGCTCCTCTACCTGGCGGTCACGATCATCGCCCTGGCGACGGTGTTCTCGGCGGTGGCGCCCTCGTTCACCCTGCTCCTCGCCGCGCACGGGCTGGCCGGCTTCGGCGCGGCCTTCGGCGGCAGCTCCTGCTTCGCCATCGCCAGCGACGCCTTCCCCGATCTGACCAAGCGCAACCGCTGTCTCGGCCTGGTGATCGCCGCCGGAGGCGCCAGTTCGGTCATCGGCGTGCCGATCCTGACCCAGATTGCCGCCGCCAGCAGTTGGCGTTGGGCCGCCGCCGCGCTGCTGGTGCCCTGCGCCGCCGCGACGCTGCTGATCGGCGTGCTGCCCTCACAACACCTGCGCCCGCGCACCACCTTCGTGCGCGATTACCTGGCGAGCTACCGCCGCGTGGTGCGCAACCACGAGACGCGCTGGCTCTACCTGGGGACGCTGACGCTGGCGATGGCCGAGGCTGCTCCCTTGATCTACAGCGCCTCGATCTGGCAAGGGCTCTTCGATCTCTCGCTGCAGAGCTTCGGCTGGATCTTCTTGCTCGGCGGCATCTGCTACGCCGTCGGGAGCAACCTGGCGCCCGTCGTCCTGCGCCGGTACCCGCCGCGCACGGTCTGCATCGCCGCCGCGGCGCTCCAGATGATGGCCGCGCTGGTCTTCCCCCTGGCCAACAATAGCCTGGCGGCGTCACTCGTCATCTACGGCATCTTCGTGGTGACGCTCGGCGCGCTGGGCATCGTCGCGCTCAACGTGCTGCTGCAGGATAGCCTGCCGAACGACCGTGGCGCGGTGCTCTCGCTCGACGGCGTGGTCGGCAAGGCCGGCACCGCCGGCGCGGCCATCTTCGGCGGCATCATCCTCGCCGTGCTCGGCGAGGGCGCGATCATCCCGGTGATCAGCCTGGTACTGCCCTTCACCCTGCTGGCCTTCTGGCGCAGCGGCCAGCGCCCGACGGCCCCGGCCCTGGCGTTCGAGCCGGTCGAGACCGCCGCGCCCTGACGGCAACTCAGGGTTGCCCGATCTGTTGACGGCCTCCAGATGAAGTCGTACCGTTGTCGCAGCGCAGACAATCGAGCTGGAGGCTGTTGTTACAGGGAGGGTTCGTTCGATGGACCTCAACTACACGCCGGAAGACCAGGAGTACCGGCGGCAGGTGCGGCAGTGGCTGGCCGAGAACCTGCCGCAGAAGCGTCCCGAGACGCTGGAGGAGCGCCGCGCCTGGCACCAGAAGCTCTTCGAGGCCGGCTTCATCGGCATGGGCTTCCCCAAGCGCTACGGCGGCCAGGAGGCGCGTCCGATGGAGCAGGCGATCGTCGGCGAGGAGCTGGCGCGCGCCAACGCGCCCGGCAGCCTCAACGGCCTGGCGATCTCGATCGTGGCGCCCACGCTCATCCACCACGGCACCGACGAACAAAAGGAGCGCTACGTCCAGAAGATCCTCTCGGCCGAGGAGATCTGGTGCCAGCTCTACTCGGAGCCGAACTCCGGCTCCGACCTGGCCAGCCTCCAGTGCCGCGCCGAGGTCGACGGCGACGAGTTCGTCATCAACGGGCAGAAGATCTGGACCAGCGGCGCCTACCAGTCCGACTACGGGCTGATGCTGGCGCGCACCGACCGCAACGCACCCAAGCACCAGGGCATCTCCAACATCATCATCGACATGCACCAGCCCGGTGTCGAGGTGCGCCCGCTGAAGCAGATCAGCGGCAGCAGCGAGTTCTGCGAGGTCTTCTTCACCAACGTGCGCCGCAATGCCGATAACCTGATCGGCGAGATGAACGCCGGCTGGCACATCGCGCAGACGACACTCGGCTACGAGCGCGGCGGCAACACCCTGAGCCGGGTGGCGCGCATGCAGGAGCAGTTCGAGCGGCTGATCGAGGTCTGCCAGACGCTGGAGCGCGACGGCAAGCCGCTCATCGAAGACCCGACGGTGCGCCAGAAGCTGGGCCAGATCTACAGCGAGATCGAGGCGCTGCGCTACGCCTCGCTGCGCATCCTCTCGCGGCTGGAGAAGGGCCAGCGGCCGGGGCCGGAGTCCTCGGTGGCCAAGCTGCACTACTCCGAGCTGGACAAGCGGGTGCAGGAGATCGTGCTCGACATCCTCGGCCCGTACGGCCAGCAGCTCAACGCGCCCGATGAGTACCAGCTCAGACCCGACGTCGACGAGTACGGCGAGGCGGGGAGCTGGGTCCACACCTTCCTTTACTCGCGAGCCGGGACGATCTACGCCGGCTCGTCGCAGATCCAGAAGAACATCCTCGGCGAGCGCGTCCTGGGGCTGCCCAAGGAGGTGCGCACCGACCGGATCGAGTTGCAGCAGAAGGCGGCGGCGGCCCAGGGCCAGAACACGAGCCAGAGCCAGGAGGGTGGCGCGTAATGGACTTCGAATTCAGCGAAGATCAGGTCATGCTGCGGAATCTGGTGCGCGAGTTCCTGACCGAGCGCTGCCCGGTCTCCCACGTGCGCGCCATGATGGAGACGCCGCTCGGTTACGATCCGGCTATCTACCGCGAGCTGATCCAGCTCGGCACGCTGCCCTTCCCCGAGGCCTACGGCGGCTCGGGGCTGGGGATGGTCGAGCAGGCGATCGTGCTGGAGGAGATGGGCCGCATCCCCTACCCCGGCCCCTATCTCGCCACGGTCATCCTGGCCGGCAGCGCGATCATGGCCTCCGGCGACGAGAACGCTCAGGCGCGCTACCTGCCGGACGCCGCCAACGGCGACCTGACGATGACGCTCGCCTTCCTAGAGAACTCGATCGGCTACGGGCCGAACGAGGTGCAGCTCACGGCCAAGCGCGACGGCGACAGCTACGTGCTCAACGGGATCAAGCGCTTCGTCCCCTACGGCCAGAGCGCCGACGTCGTCCTGGTGGCCGCGCGCAGTGGTGGCCAGGGCGCCGAGGGGGTCTCGCTGCTGGCCGTGCCGCGCGAGACCGCCGGTTTGACGGTCGAGCCGGAGGTGACGCTCGACCTGACCACGCGCACCGCGACGCTCAAGTTCGACGATGTGCGCGTGCCGGCCGACAACCTGATCGGCGGCGAGGGCGACGCCTGGCCGGCCATCGAGCAGGCCCACCGGCTGGCGGCGATCGGCGCGGCGGCCGAGCAGCTCGGCGCCTCGCGCAAGTCGCTGGAGATGGCGACCGAGTACGCCAAGATCCGCAAGCAGTTTGGCCAGTTCATCGGCCAGTTCCAGGCGATCAAGCACATGCTAGCCGAGATGCTGGAGCAGGTGGAGACGAGCTTCGGCGCGGTCTACTACGCCGCCTGGGCGCAGGACGCGGACGCGCCCGACGCCGCGCTGGCCGCCTCGGTGGCCAAGGCCACGCTCAACCAGGCCTCGCGCAAGGTCTGCGGCGACGCCATCCAGGCCCACGGCGGCATCGGCTTCACCTGGGAGTACGACCTCCACCTCTACTTCAAGCGCGCCAAGCACTACGAGCCCTTCTACGGAGACACCGAGTACCACCGCGAGCGCGTGCTGGAGGAGTTCCTGGCTGGGCACGTGGCCGGGGTGACGGCGGGCGGTGCGGCGTGAGCGGGGCCGAGACTGGGCAGGTCATCACGACCGTCGATGAGCTGCGCCAGTGGGTCGGCAAGGAGACGGGCGTAAGCGACTGGCTGGAGATCACCCAGGAGCGCGTCAACCTCTTTGCCGACGCCACCGGCGATCATCAGTACATCCACGTCGACCCGGAGCGGGCCAGGCAGACCTTCTTCGGCTGCACCATCGCCCACGGCTACCTGACGCTCTCGCTGATCCCCTACCTGGGCAGCCTGAAGGTCGCGGGGCCGCGCATCAACCTCGGCGGCCGCATGGGGGTGAACTACGGGCTCAACCGGGTGCGCTTCCCGGCGCCGGTTCCGGTCGGCAGCCGCATCCGCATGCACACGCGGCTGCTCAAGGTCGAGGAGATCGAGGGCGGCGCCGGGCGCGCGGTGCAGACGACCAACGAGCAGACGATCGAGGTCGAGGGCCAGGAGCGCCCGGCCTGCGTGGCCGAGACGCTGGGGCGGACGTACTTCTAGCCCTCACCCCCGGCCCCTCTCCCGTGCGCGGGAGAGGGGAGGTGGCGAATGATGCGCATGGGAAGTAAGTGAGGTTGGATCCCTCGACGGCGCTCGGGATGACAGTGACATTTTGGGGCGAACGACAACGATCAGCGTCGTCCGGTAGGCCACTCCCTTTCCCTGTCATCCTGAGCGCAGTCGAAGGATCCGTCCTCACCCGGCACTCATCCTATTCGAAGGACAGCGGGTGAGGGCCAGCCTACGACGTGAGGAAAGGTGATGACGACTGCGCAGCCTGAACGGACGGCGGTGGCCGGTACAGGTACAGGCCAGAACCCGGCGGCCGAGCGCGAGAGCTTTCACACCGCGATGCGCGCGCTCTTTCATCCCGAGCGCGTCGCCATCGTCGGGGCGACGCCCAAGCCGGGCTTCGCCAGCGCGATCCACCGCAACATCCTGCGCCATTATCAGGGTGAGGTCGTCGGCATCACGCCCCGCTACCCCGAGGTCTTCGGCTCGCCCTGCTACCCCACGCTGACCGACGTGCCGGGCGGGGTCGACTCGGCCATCGTGGTCGTGCCCAGCCAGGTGGTGATGGAGATTCTGGCGCAGGCCGAGCAGGCCGGGGTCAAGGCGCTCAACATCATCACTAGCGGCTTCGGCGAGCAGGCCGACGACGAGGCGCACGCGCGCCAGGACGAGATCAAGCGCTTCGCCCAGCGCACCGGCATCCGCGTGGTCGGACCGAACTGCCTGGGGCTGATCAGCACACCGGCCAACCTGATCGCGATGTCCGGCCCCTACACCGACATCAAGCGCGGGCCGGTCGGGATCGTCTTCCAGAGCGGGCTGCTGACCTACAGCGTGACCATCCCGCAGCAAGAGCGCGACTTCGGCTACTCCTACGTCGTCACCACCGGCAACGAGGCCGACCTCGACGCCACCGACTTCATGCGCTACTGCGTCGAGGACGACGAGACGCAGGTCGTCGGCTGCTTCATCGAGCAGTTCCGCTCGCCGGAGAAGCTGCGCGAAGTCGCCCATCTCGCCGCCGAGCGCCAGAAGCCGATTATCGTGCTCAAGATCGGGCGCTCCGAGGCCGGCCGCCGCGCCGCCCGCGCCCACACCGGCTCGCTGGTCGGCTCCGACGCCATCGCCGACGCGGTCATGCGCCAGTACGGCATCGTGCGCGTCTTCAGCCTCGACGAGATGATCGAGACGCTGGCGGTCTTCCACAGCCGGCGGCTGCCCAAAGGGCCGGGGGTCGGGACGATCTTCGTCTCGGGCGGCGCCGGCGGCATGATCTCCGATCTGGCGCAGGATCTCGGCGTGTCGTTGCCGGAGCTGGCGCCCGAGACGGTCGACAAGCTCACGCCGGTCATCCCGGTCTACGGCACCGTCGGCAACCCGCTCGATACCACCGGCCAGGCCGCGCAGCAGCCGGAGATCATGCAGGGCTCGCTGCGGGCGATGGCCGAAGACCCGAACATCCACACCATCGTCTACGGCCAAGCCTTCCCCAGCCGCATCGACCTGGCGACCCCGGTCGGCCAGGTGCTCAAGGCGGTCCCCGAGCGCTACCCGGACAAGGTCTTCGTGGCCATGGCGCTGGTGACTGGGAAGGTTGCCGAGGGGCGGCAGCGCGACCAGGAGCCGGAGGAGCCGACGATGGCCTGGAATGGCGTGCCCTTCTTGCAGGGCGCCGAGAACGGGCTGCGCGCCATCCGCTCGCTCAACCGCTACGCCGCGTTCCTGCGGGAGCGCCAGGCTGGCGAGTCCGGCGTGGCCGGCGACCAGGAGCGGGCATCGGCGGCCCGGGCGCTAGTGCGCGCGGGCGGCGGCCAGCCGCTGGTCGAGCGCGCGGCCAAGGAAGTGCTGGCGCTCTACGGCATCCCGGTGACGCGCGAGCGCCTGGCGACAACCGCCGACGAGGCGGTGGCGGCGGCTGGCGAGATCGGCTACCCGGTGGTGCTCAAGATCGAGTCGCCGGATATCGCGCACAAGACCGAGGCGGGCGGGGTGCTGCTCGACCTGCGCGACGCGGCGCAGGTGCGCCACGGCTTCGCGCGCGTCATCGAGAACGCCCAGCGCCACGACCCGCGCGCCCAGCTCAACGGCGTGGTGGTGCAGGAGATGGTGCCGGCCGGGCGCGAGCTGATCCTGGGCATGACCCAGGACCCCGGCTTCGGGCCGGCCATCGCGGTCGGGCTGGGCGGCATCTTCGTCGAGACGCTCAACGACGTCACGCTCGGCGTGCCGCCGCTCTCGGCGGGCGACGCGCGCTCGATGCTCTCGCGCCTGCGGGCGGCGCCGGTGCTGGAGGGTGGCGGCGCGCGCGGCGCCG
>DASSHC010000298.1:0-11019 GCA_035693105.1 Thermomicrobiaceae bacterium
ACGTGCACGGCGGCGGCTCGGACCTGATCTACCCGCATCACGAGTGCGAGATCGCCCAGAGCCAGCACGCCAGCGGCGTCGAGCCGTTCAGCCGCTTCTGGATGCACATCGGCATGGTGCGCTACCAGGGCGAGAAGATGAGCAAGTCGCTCGGCAACCTGGTGCTGGCGCGCGACGTGCTGCGCTATCACAGCGCCGACGCCATCCGCCTCTACCTGCTCAGCCACCACTACCGCGAGGCCTGGGAGTACCACAACGACGGCCCGGCGCGTTTCGAGCCGCTGGTGGCCACGCTGCGCGAGGCGGCGCTGCTGCGCGGCGGCGCCGGCGCCCCGCTCGACGTCGCCCCGCTCAAGGAGCGGCTGCTCGCCGCCGTGGCCGACGACCTCGATACGCCCGGGGCGATCGAGGCGCTGCGAGAAATGGGCGAGGCGATCACCGGCGCGGCCGAGGCGGGCCAGGAGATCGAGGAGGCTCGCGCCGCGCTGCGCGCCGCCGGGAGCGTGCTAGGGTTGCAGGTGACGCGGTAGGCGAGGCGGGGAACGCGAGAGAGGGCAGGCACGGGGGCCTGCCCCTACAACGTCAACGCCGCGTTCCCGCGGTAGGGGCGGCCCCCCGTGGCCGCCCTCGCCGCCCGGCGCATTGGTTTCAGAGGCAAGGGCAAGCGCTGCCCCTCACCCCCGGTTGAACTCCGCCACGCCCAGCTCCTGATACACCCGCTCGACGGTGGCGATGTGCTCGCGCGGCGAGAGGCCCAGGCCCATGGTGTTGATCGAGAGGTAGTCGGCGCCCAGCTCGCGCCAGCGCTCCAGGTCGGCGCGCCACTGCTCCCGCGGCATCTGCGCCAGCGACAGGCGGCTCTCCATGCCGAGTTGGGACGGGTCGCGGCCCGCCGCACGCGTCAGCTCGCGCACGTGCTCCACGATCGCTACGCCCTGCGCGTCGGGGCGGAACTGCGGCATCCAGCCGTCGGCGATGCGCGCGATGCGCTGGTAGGCCGGTTCGCTGCGGCCGCCGAGCCAGACCGGGATTGGCCGCTGCACCGGCAACGGGTTGATGCCGACGCCGGGGAGGTGGTGCCAGCGCCCCTCAAAGGTGACCGAGGGCTGGGTCCAGAGGAGGCGCATCACCTCGATCTGCTCCTCCTCACGCCGCCCGCGATTCTTGAAATTCTCGTTGAGCGCGACGTACTCGACCTCGTTCCAGCCGACCCCCACGCCGAGGCGTAGCCGGCCGCCCGAGAGGACGTCGAGCGCGGCCGCCTGCTTGGCCAGCAGCACCGTCTGGCGCTGGGGCAGGATAATCACGCCGGTGACCAGCTCCAGGCGGGTGGTGAAGGCGGCGAAGTAGCTGAAGAGGACGAACGGCTCGTGGAACTGGTCCTTGAGCTGGTAGGCGCCCTGCCAGTTGGGGCGGTTGGTGACGTCGGCGCCGACGATGTGGTCGTAGGCCAGGATGTGCGTGTAGCCGAGACCCTCGGCGGTCTGGGCGTAGTCGCGGATCACCGCGGGGTCGTCGCCGATCTCCGTCTGCGGGAGGACGAGGCCGATCTTCATACGCGCTCCTTGCGATTTTCGCTCGATGCACCGCCGGGCGCGGCGCGACTCCCTCTGTACGGCTACAACGCTGCAATGTGGAATGCCATTTCCGGGTGGGACCAGCGCGCGTTTCTTGTAGGGGCAGACCCCTGTGTCTGCCCTCGCCGCCCTGGTACCCGCCGCTTCGTTTGCCGCCCCACGGTGCCCGATATCCCCGTCGCATTCCCATAGGGGAGACAGGGCAGACACAGAGGGCTGTCCCTACCTACGAGAACAATGGCGCTCGGCCCAAAAGCGGTGCTGGCCGCGCTCAGAACGTGCGGCCGAGGAGCTGGTCCCAGGGCTGGGGCGCGGCCACGCGGATGATCTCCGCCTCGTTGTCGCGCAGGTAGAGGTAGAGCTGGGCGAAGAACTCCTCCTCGGGCAGGGGGTAGGTGGGGTTGATGCAGAGGTAGGGGAAGGGCCAGGGCGAATCGACGCCCGGCGCGCAGCGCACCTCGATGCGCCGCCCGACGCGCAGCCGGTAGGTCAGGCCGGGGTAGTGGCGCGACGGCAACTCCACGTAGCCCCGCCGCTGCAGTTGGCCCCAGACCCCCTCGCCGACGGTCGCCCGCGCGATCTGGCGCGCGTTCTCCCGCGCTCGCCGGTAGTCCTCGGCGCGGAAGTCGTGCCCGGCGCTGCGCTTGGGCACGTCGTGCCAGCGGCGGCGCCAGGGGATCTCGATGGGGTGCTCACCATCGCTGGCGAGGGGCGTGTGGCGGCGCCAGAAGAACTGGCGCAGGCGCTCGAGCATCGTCGTCCGGCATTTCTGACCGGCGGGGCGACGGGCGCCGCCCCGCCCTGCTGCACGATCAGCCGCCCGCGATCGGGGCGATGATCTGATACTCCTCGGCCTGCGGGTCGAAGGGGCCGTGATCCAGCACGTGCTGGCCGCCGACCTTGCGCGAGACCGCGCAGCCGCGATCCCGGGCGTCCTTGATGATGCGCTCGGCTTCCTCGATGGCGGCGCGCGTCTCCTCGGTATCCAGCGCCGGATTCCACTCGAGCACCTGATGGCCGCGTCGATTGGCGATGATCAGGCGAGCCATGCGGACCTCCCATCAGTTGGAGCAGTCGATGCCGGCCGCGCCGGCGACGGTTCTACGTCCCAGAATACGCCCGCGCTGACGGAAAGGCAACGGGGCACGCAAAGTATTCGCCTCAGGGCGCGGAGGCCGGCTCCAGGCGGCGCAGGGCCGGGTTGAAGACCATCCCCGCGGTGATCAGCAATTGCGCCAGGCCGATGGCGAAGATGACCGGCGCCGCGCCCGCCAGTTGGACCAGATAGCCGCCGGCCAGGATCCCCGCCGGCATCGCCACCCAGGAGACCGCCATCATCAGCCCGAAGATCCGCCCCCGCATCTGCTCGGGGATGCGCTCGTGCGCGGCGGTCATCAGGATCGGATTGAGCGGCCCAGCCGCCAGACCGGCGAGCGCCATCAGCAGCGCGGACCCCAGGGTGCCCGGCGTACCGGCCAGCGCCAGCAGTGCCAGGGCGTTCAATGCGAAGCCGGCCAGCAGCGTCGGGCGGCGCGGCAGCCGGTGCGCCAGGGCGCCGTAGAGGAGCGCGCCGGCCAGCGCCCCGGCGCCGAAGCCGCCGAAGATGATCCCCAGCGCCACCGAGCTGCCCAGCACACGCTCGGCGTAGACCGGCAGGATGACCGCGAAGAGGGGCGAGCCGAGGAAATTGGTGACGGCGACGAAGATCAGCACGCTCGCGAAGAGCGAGTCGCGGCGAATGAAGCCGACGGCCTGCCGCAGCCCCTCCAGGTAGCCCAGCGACGCTTCGTCCTCCAGCCGTGCCGCGGTGGCCGCGCCCGGCACAGCCGCCGCGATCAGCAGCGCCGAGACCAGGAAGGAGCCGGCGTCGAGCCAGAGGACGTTGCTGGCGCCGAAGATGGCGATCAGCACGCCGGCCAGCGGCGCGCCCACCAGTTGGGCGCCTCGGCCGATCGAGGCGAAGCCGGAGTTGACCCGCTCCAGCGACGCGCCGCCCAGCGCGGCCAGGTCGGGGATCAGGCTCTGGCGCGCGGTGCCGCCCGGCGCGTCGAGCAACCCGACGAGAAAGACCAGCGCCAGGAGCTGCCAGAAGGCCAGGCCGACCGTATGGTAGAGGAGCGGGATCAGCCCCATGGCCAACCCGGCGGCGAGGTCGGCCAGCACGCTGGCGCGCTTGAAGCCGAGGCGGTCGACGAAGCTGCCGCCGAGCGTCCCGGCCAGGATCATCGGCAGGATCGCGGCGGCGCCGGTCAGGCCGGTCTTGCCGGCGCTCCCGGTCGTCACCAGCACGAACCAGGGGACCGCGATGGCGGTCAACTGGCTGCCGATCAGCGAGATCGCATTGCCGGTGAAGAGCGCCAGCAGCGGGACGCGCGTCCGCCGCACGACGCGGGTCTCGGTGGTCACAAATTCTCCCCCATCCGCTCGCGGGAGGATACCATTCGCCGCGGCTTGACGTTGACCGGGGGCCGCGCGACCATAGCGGCCCTGGATCGCGTTGCGAGAGAGAGGACTCGACAATGCCCATTGTATTCGGATGCGTGGTCCCCCACGGCTTCAGCCTCATCCCCGACGTCAGCGCGGATGCCGAGGGCGGCTTGCAGACGCGCGAGGCGATGTTCGCGCTGGCCCGCCGCTGCCAGGCGGCGCGGCCCGAGGTGCTGGTGATCGCCACCCCACACGGCTTCCGCGTCAACGGCACCATCTGCCTGGCCGACGTGGCCCGCGCTGCCGGCTCGCTGTCGCGCGACGGCCATACCATCGAGCTGAACATCCCGGTCGACGGCAGGCTGACCGACGAGATTGCCGACGCCGCTCGGGCGCGCGACGTGCCGATCGCGCTGGGCGGCTTCGGCGGCAATCGCCGCGACCAGAGCGGCTTGCCGCTCGACTGGGGCACGCTGACCCCGGCCTGGTTCCTGGGCCACCAGCAGAACATGACCGGCTACGGCAACGTGCTGGCTGACGCGCCGCGGGACGACGGCCCGCCGGTGGTGATCGCCGCGCCCTCGCGCACGCTGCCGCGCCAGGCGATGGTCGACTTCGGTAAGGCGGTGGCCGAGGCAGCGCAGCAGGACGGGCGCCGGGTGGCCTTCGTCGCCTCCTGCGACTGGGCCCACGCCCACGCTGAGTCGGGCCCCTACGGCTTCCACCCGGACGCGGCCGAGGTCGATCAGATCGTGATCCAGGCGCTCAAAGACAACGATCCGCTGCGCCTGATCGACCTGCCGCAGGACAAGGTGCGCAACGCCTCGATCGACGGCCTCTGGCAGACGCTGATGCTGGGCGGCGTGGAGCAACTGGTGCCGATGAAGAGCGAGGTTCTGAGCTACCAGGTGCCCACCTACTACGGCATGATCGTGGCCGCTTTCGAGCCGACGGGGAACGCGGCGTAGGCGGGGGTTCCTGCCCGTCGAGGACGTTGGGTGCCCCATGTGGCACCCAACGTCCTCGATGACCTGTCCGCACACCGTCCCCCGGCACGCGCCTTGCCTTGCCGCACGACAGAGGCGATGTGGCCGACGGCGAGGACGGCGAGATGGAGGGAACGATGAGCGGCGGCGGGCAAGAGCAAGAGCAGGGGCAGGGCAAGGATCTGGGGCCGGTGGTGGTCGATGGCTCCAACGTGGCCTGGGAGGACCAGAACGCCAACGGCAAGCCGCAGATCCGCAACCTGCGCGATATGCGCAAGACGCTCACGCGCATGGGTTTCGACCCGATCGTCATCGTCGACGCCGCGCTGCACCACCAGATCGACCAGCCCGACGAGCTGGACAAGCTGATCGACGCCGGCGAGATCTTCCAGGCGCCGGCCGGCACCGACGCCGACTACTTCGTGCTCGAGACCGCCAAGGACAGGGACGCGCCCTTCGTCTCCAACGACACCGAGCGCGACTACCAGGACCGGTTCACGCACCTGCGCCAGCGGCGCATCCCCTTCATGATCGTCGACGGCCACATCGAGCTCTACCAGCCCAACGTCAAGCAGGCGCTGGAGTTCACCCAGGAGTCGTAGCCGTTAGCCGTCCAGCGCGCGGCGGCGCAGCTCGAAGAGCGCGGTCAGGGCCTCCAGCGGCGAGAGCCCCTCGACGTCGAGCTGCTTCAGATCCTCGACCACCGGGTTGGGGGCACCGAACATCGTGAGCTGGATGGGCGCCTCGGCGGTCTGCGCCATCACCTTGCGCCGCCGCCCGCGCTCCGGCTTGCCCGATCCATCTTCCAGATCGGCCAGAATCTCGCGCGCCCGGCGCACCACCGCGCGCGGCATGCCGGCCAGCTGTGCCACGTGTACTCCGTAGCTGCGATCGGCGCCGCCCGGCGCCACCCGGTGCAGGAAGACCACGCTGTCGCCCTCCTCCAGCACGTCGAGCCGCTCGTTGCGCAGGCGCGGCAGGATCGCCTCCAGCTCGGTCAGCTCGTGGTAGTGGGTGGCGAAGAGGGTACGGCAGCCGAGGCGGCTGCTGTTGTGGAGCTGCTCGACCACGGCGCGGGCGATCGCCAGCCCGTCGTAGGTGCTGGTGCCCCGCCCGATCTCGTCCAGCACCACCAGCGAGCGCCGGGTGGCGTGGTGCAGGATGGCCGCCGTCTCGACCATCTCGATCATGAAGGTGCTCTGCCCGGCGGCGATGTCGTCCTGCGCGCCGATGCGGGTAAAGATGCGGTCGACCAGCCCGACGCGAGCGCGCTCGGCCGGCACGAAGGAGCCGACCTGGGCCAGCAGCACGACCAGGGCGACCTGGCGCAAGTAAGTGCTCTTGCCGGCCATGTTCGGCCCGGTCAGAATCGCGATCTGGGCCTCGCCGCTGTCGAGGCGGGTGTCGTTGGGCACGAACTGGCCGGGGTCGAGCGCGGCCTCGACGATCGGGTGCCGCCCGGCGCGGATCTCCAGCGCCGTGCTCTCGTCGACCTCCGGCCGCACGTAGCCGCGCGTCACCGCCACCTCGGCCAACGCCGCCAGCACGTCGATGCGTGCCAGCGCCTGCGCCGCCGCGCGCAGCCGCTCGGCGCCCTCGGCCAACTGCGCCAGCAGCCCGCGGTAGACCTGCGTCTCCAGCTCGGCGATCTGCTCCTCGGCGTGCAGCACCCGGCTCTCGTACTCCTTTAGCTCGGGCGTGACATAGCGCTCGGCGCCGACCAGCGTCTGCTTGCGCTGGTAGTCCGCCGGCACCAGCGCGGCGTTGGCGTGGCTGATCTCCAGGTAGTAGCCGAAGACCTTGTTGTAGCCGACCTTGAGCGACTTGATGCCGGTGCGCTCGCGCTCGCCGCGCTCCAGCCCGGCGATCCAGTCGCGCGCCTCGCGCGCCGCGCGCCGCAGCCCGTCCAGCTCCGCGCTGAAGCCGGGGCGAATGGCCGGGGCCGCGCTCAGCACGGCCGGGGGATCGTCGGCCAGCGCGCCAGCGATGCGCTGGGCGGCCGCGCAGCAATCTGGCAGGCGCGGCAGGGCGGCGGGCCGCTCGGGGTCATCCAGCGCGGCGTCGAGCGCCGGCAGCGCGGCCAGCGAGCGCCCCAGCGCGCCCAGCTCGCGCGGCCCGGCCGCGCCGGTCACCACCCGGTTGAGCAGCCGCTCGACATCGGCCACCTTGGCCAGTTGCTCGCGCAGCCGCGCCCGGGCCAATGCCCGGTCGAACATGAACGCCACGGCGTCCTGGCGCTCGCGGATCGCCGCCAGATCGAGCAGCGGCTGGCCCAGCCAGCGGCGCAGGAGCCGCGCGCCCATCGGCGTTTTGGTCGCGTCGAGCACGCTGACCAGCGCGTGGCGACGGTCGCCCCGGCTGCTCTCGCTCAGTTCCAGGTTGCGCCGCGTCTGCGCGTCGAGCGTCATGTAGCGCTCGGTGCTGTAGGTGACCAGGTCGACGATCTGGCGCAGGCTGCCGAGCTGCGTCTCGCCGACATAGTGCAACAGCGCCCCGGCCGCGCGGATGGCGCAGGGCTTGCCGGCACAGCCGAAGGCGTCGAGCACCTCGACCTCGAAGTGGCATCTCAACTCCTCGGTGGCGACATCGAGCCGCCAGCAGCGCCGCTCCAGCGGGCTACGAAAGGCCTCACTCGGCGCCCAATCCCCCGGCTCGTCCTCGGCCGGATGGAGCAACTCGGCCGGCGCCAGCCGCAGCAACTCGCGCTGCAGCGCGCCGCGCGCGGCCTCGGCATCGACGGCCGCGATCTCGGTGGTGGCGAACTCGCCGGTCGAGAGGTCGGCCACGGCCAACCCGGCGCGGGCGCCCTCCACCAGCGCGGCGGCGATGAAGCGGTTGCGCTCGCCGTCGAGCATGGTGGGGTCGGTGATCGTGCCGGGTGTCACCACGCGCGTCACCCGCCGCTCGACCAACTGGCGCCCGTTCGGCTCGCTCAGTTGATCGACGACCGCGACCTTGTGCCCGGCGGCGATGAGGCGGGCGATGTAGCCCTCGGCGGCGTGGTAGGGGATGCCGGCCATCGGGATGCGCCGGTCACGCCCCAGCTCGCGTGAGGTCAGAGTGATGTCGAGCACCGCAGCCGCCAGGCGGGCGTCGTCGTCGAAGGTCTCGTAGAAGTCACCCAGGCGGAAGAAGACGACGACGTCGGGATACTGGCGCTTGATCGCGAGATACTGCCGCCGGACCGGCGTGCTCATAGCAGCGTCTGCCCCCCTCTGCCGTTCTGAGCCGTACCGTTACCACCAGACTTTACCAGGAGATCGGATCGCTCGCGCTGACTGCTCCGTATCACCCCCGTGTGCCGCCGGCGACCGAGCGTATAATGCCCCAAATCCTGACAGCCCAGGAGTTCGTGCAGCCGCCACGGACGAGCGGGAATGAGAAGAGGTGAGCGTGGCGCGTCCCTTCCGTTTCGGAGCCGGTCTCTTCGGCGCTGAGTCGCGCGCGGAGTGGACAGAGCTGGCGAGGCGGGCCGAGGCGCTCGGCTACGCCATGCTGCTCGTCCCGGACCACTTCCAGCGCCAGCTCGCCCCGATCGCGGCGCTCATGGCCGCGGCCGATGCGACCAGCACGCTGCGCGTCGGCAGCTACGTCTGCAACAATGACTTCCGCCACCCGGCCCTGCTAGCTAAAGAGGCCGCGACGCTCGACCTTCTCTCCGAAGGCCGCTTCGAGTTCGGCATCGGTGCTGGTTGGGCGGAGCCGGAGTACTCCAGCGCGGGCATCCCCTTCGACCGCCCAGGCGCACGCCTGGCTCGTCTAAGCGAGGCGCTGGAGATTATCACGGCGCTCTTTCGCGGAGGCACGCTCGCGTTCTCCGGCAAGCACTACCAGATTGAGGGGCTCGAAGGATACCCGTTACCGCTCCAGCAGCCGCATCCACCGTTGCTGCTCGGTGGTTCCGGAGAGCGGATGCTGGCGCTGGCGGCGCGGAAAGCCGATATCGTCAGCTTCACTCCCGCCCGCCGGGCCTCGGATGCCCCATCCGGCGAATCATCGACCGCGGCTCTCCGCCGCATGGCCGGCTGGGCACGCGAGGCGGCCGGTACGCGTTGGCCCGAGCTTGAACTGAATACCTTCTTCTTCGACGTGGCGGTCGACGACGACTCGACGAAGGCGCGCGAGATGATCGCGCGGAAGCGGAATGTGCCGGTAGAGGACGTACCGCAGCAGCTGCACGCCCTGGCCGGCAGCCCGAGCGAGGTGGTCGAGCAACTCCTTGGGCTGCGCGAGGAGTTAGGTATCTCGTACGTCGTCGCCGTCGGCGCGGCCGAGATGGAGGCGCTGGCGCCGGTGGTCGCGCGCCTGACCGGCTCGTGACTGCCAAGGTCGTCCGCCGCAGGAGCGCGATCGTTCTCGTGGTGGCGTTGCTCCTGCCGCTGCTGGTCGCCTGTGGCGGTTCTGGGAAGTCCTCACCGCCCGGTACAGCGGTGAGCGCCGAGCCGTCACCCGCGGTCGCGGAAGCCTCGCCAGTGGCCATATTGACCGCGACGCCCGCCGCATCCGCCGCCACCCCTGGCGCGACACCGGAGGGCGACTGGCTGCGCTTCGGCTACGACCCGGCGCGCTCGGGCGTCAACCCGGCTGAGACGACCCTCACGCCAGGGAACGTCGCCGGCCTGCATCAGCTCTGGCGCGCCCACCTCCCCGAAGTGGCCGACTCCTCGCCGGCCTTCCTGCACGCCCTTCCCTTCCCAGACGGCAGCACCCACGACGTGCTCTACGTCGAGACGCGCGATGGCCGGCTGGTCGCGCTCGACGCCGCCGAGGGCACGATCCTCTGGCAGCGCCAGCCAAAGGGGCCGAAGATCACTAACTCCTCGCCCGTGGCCGACGCCGCCCGGCGTGTGGTCTACGCCTACGGGCTCGACGGCGCGCTGCACCAGTATCAGGCTGCCACCGGACAGGAGATCAGCGGCAACGGCTGGCCGGTGCCGATCACCAAACTCACCGGGACCGAGAAGGAGTCCTCCGCGCCTAATGCCGCCTTTGGCCTGCTCTACGTCACCACCAGCGGCTATCTGGGCGACGCGCCTCCCTACCAGGGGCACGTCGTCGCCATCGACCCGGCCAGCGGCGCCGCGCAGGTCTTCAACTCGCTCTGCGCCGACAAGACGGCGCTGCTCGGCAAAGACGACTGCGACGCCCAGCGCTCCGGCATCTGGGCGCGCGCCGGGGCGGTGGCCGACCCGGTCAACCCCAGCATCTACGTCAGCACCGGCAACGGCCCCTTCGACCCAGCCAAGCACAACTGGGGCGACACCGTGCTGCGCCTGAGCGTCGACGGCACGAAAGTGCTCGACTCCTACACCCCCAGCGACTACCAGACGCTGGACGAGCGCGACGTCGACCTCGGCAGCACCGCACCGGCCCTGCTGCCGCGCCTGCCCGGCAGCAAGACGCCGCTGCTGCTGGTGCAGGGCGGCAAGGACGGGCTGCTGCGCCTGCTCAACCGCGCGGACATGAGCGGCCAGGGCGGGCCGGGCCACGTCGGCGGCGAGCTACAGGCCATCGAGTCGGCCGGCTGCGCCACCTTCACCCAGCCGGTCGTCTGGAGCGCGTCCGACGGCACCGTCTGGCTGATCGTGGCCGGCACCTGCGCCCTGGCCGGCTACCAGGTCGTCACCGATCAGGCCGGCGCCACGACGCTGGAGCTGGGCTGGAAGAGCGGCGACATCGGCACCACGCCGGTACTGGCCAACGGTGTCCTCTACCTGGCCACCAGCGGCGCGCTGCTGGCGCTCGACCCGGCGACCGGCAAGCACCTCTGGAGCAGCGCGGAGACGCAGCCGCGGCAGACGATCGGCTCGCTCCACTGGGAGAGCCCGATCGTGGTGGACGGGCGCGTCTACATCGCCGACGAGCAGGGCGGCCTGAGCGCCTACGGGCTGGGCTAAAGCGCCTTGCAGTGTCGTTGGCTGCTCGCTGACCGCCTGTAGGGGCAGACCCCTGTGTCATCGACTCCAACTAATTGGCCTGTTTGGCGGAGCGGGGGCCGCACTTACGATGGGCGTGGCGTGGGGTGCGCT
>DASSHC010000299.1:0-4344 GCA_035693105.1 Thermomicrobiaceae bacterium
CGCCGGGCTGGCGGCGGCCGCCGTGGCTGCGCTGGTCGCGGCGGCGCTGGGCGCGCTGGGCGCGCTGGTGGCGGCGCTGGTGCTGGTGGCCGCGCCGGCCCCCGAGGTGGCGTTGTTGTTGCCACCGCCGCAGGCCGCCAGCAGCGCGCCGACGACCGGCGCGCTCAGGCCCAGCAGCGCGGCCCGGCGCAGCACGTCGCGCCGGCTCAGGCGGCCGCTCATGGCGCCGTGCAGCAGCTCCCGGACTTCTTTCTCCTGACCCATACAGGGCTCCTCCTCGAAATGCTCCACCATGCCAGTGGACCAATTCGCCGTGCGATCGCGCGGCCAGCCACCACTGCCGGCTCACCCCGCGCGTCGGGCGTTTCCCGGTCACCGCGACCAGGGCAAGGCGGGTGCGTGAACTCAGTCCCCTGCCTTCCCCACGATCGCGTACTGCGCGGAGTGGTAGCAATATGCGGGCCGGGGGTCATCTGACGGATGTGACGGGCTTACGATTCGTCGCCGGGCGCGTGGTGCTCGCCCGACCCGCCGCGGGGCGCGACGAAGGCGGCGCCGGGGTGATCGGCGCTGCCGCCGGTGGCCTGGCGCAGCAGCGTGACGCTGTGGGGATAGGGGATGGTGATGCCGCGCTCCTGCAGCAGCCGCTTGATGCGACGCCGCAGCTCGCGCTCGACGCGCCACTGCTGCAGCGGCCGGGTCTTGGCCATGATCCGGATCGTCACCTGATAGGCGCCGAGCGCCTGCACGCCCAGCACCTCGATGGGGCCGACCAGGGCGCCGCCGAGGTCCGGGTCCTGCTCCAGCTCGGCGGCCAGCTCCTCCAGCACCGCGATGGCCCGGTCGACATCGTCGTCGTAGGAGACATCGACATCGATGATCGCGCGCGACCAGTCCTTGGTCAGGTTCTTGACCGTGCGCAGGTCGCCGTTGGGCACGGTGATCATGGCGCCGTCGGCGGCCCGCAGCCCGGTGCGGCGCAGGCTGAAGAGCTCGACGGTGCCGCTCTGGCCGTCGACGCTGATGACGTCGCCGACGCCGAACTGGTCCTCGAAGAGAATGAAGAAGCCGCCGATCAGGTCGCGGATCAGGCTCTGGGCGCCCAGGCCGATGGCGATGCCGGCCACGCCGGCGCTGGCGATCAGCGGGCCGATGTCGAGCCCCAGATTGGTGAGCACCGTCATGCCGGCCACGATCAGGATGATCATCCGTCCGGCCGACTCGACTACGCTGGAGAGGGTGCTGACGCGCAGCGCCAGCTCGCGCGGCGGCTCATTGGAGCGCTCCAGCACGCGCTTCATCAACTGGCGCACGATGGTGCGCAGGCCGCGCAGCAGCAGGACGGTGACGGCGACGATGACCAGGATCGAGAAGAACGGCCCGGCGGCCCGCTCGGCGAAGCCGCGCAGGTGTGCGGTGAGCTGGTCGGCGCTGATCAGCGTGGCGTCGATGCGGTCGGAAGCCAGGAGCGGAAGCACGCGGCGCTAGGGAACCTGCGTGCTGCCGATAGTGATGGTCTGCGGCCGGGCTTGCTCGGCCTTCGGCAGGCGGATCGTCAACAGGCCGTTGTGAAATTCGGCCTGCGCCTGCTCGGCATTGACCGGGATCGGCAGCGTCACCTGACGGTCGAACGAGCCGGTGTGCCGCTCACGCAGCAGCCAACTGGCGCCGGAGCGGGTCAGCGGCGGCGGGATCTCACCGGAGAGGTGCAGCGTCGTGCCGAGGATCGAGATGCTGACATCGGCAGGCTCGGCGCCGGGGAGCGGCGCGGTGATGAGGTATTCGTCGCTGGTGTCGAGCACGTCGAGCGGGATCATGCCGCCACGCACGAGGCCGATCGTCTCATCGACCAGGTTGCCCATCGTCTCGCGCAGGCTGGACATCTCGCGCATCGGGCTCCAGCGGAAGAAGTTCATCGGTCAGCCCCTTTCCGTCGGGCGGCGCGTCGGCGTTGCCGGAGAGTCATCACGCCCGTCGAGTATAGCCCCTGCCGCCGCGCCCGACCAATCAACCGCTCCTCGGGTTGCTCCGTTCGGCGCGTTCCTCTGGGACGGCCGCGAGGATGCGCGGGATAGCCACGGCACGCCGATAGCGAACCGGGAGATTCGGGGCCGCTGCCGGCCGCGCCATCTGATTACGCAGCGTCCAACGTACAGGCTATGGCTGGGCTGACGCTCCGCTCCGGCGGAGGTGCCGGTAGCCGGGGCAAAGGATTGTCCCGGTCGCGCTCGCCGGCCCGCCGCTTCGCGAGAGGAATCCATGACGATCCCGATGCACATCGCCGGCCTGGGCAGCGCCAACCCCGCCTACTGCTACGCGCAGCCGGACCTGCGCGACGCGCTTTGTAGCATGTTGCTGGGGGATGATTGGGCGGAGCGCCCCGACGCCGCTGAGGTCCAACGGATCGAGCGCGTCTTCGCCGCCAGCCGGGTGGAGCATCGCCGCATGGCGCTGGAGGTCGTCTCCTACTATCAGGAGGAGCGCACCACCGGCCAGCGGATGGCGGACTACGAACGGCTGGCGCATCCCCTGGCCCGGGCCGCGCTACTGGCCGGGCTCGACGCGGCCGGTTGCTGCCCGGGCGATCTCACCGACATCTTCGTCGTCTCCTGCACCGGCTACAGCGCACCCGGCCTGGATATCCTCTTGGCGCGCGACCTCGGCCTGCGGTCCGACACCCGCCGGACGGTGATCGGGCACATGGGCTGCTACGGCGCGCTGGTCGGGCTACGGGCCGCGCTGGCGGCGCTGCGGGCGCACCCCGGTGCGGTCGTCGCGCTCGTCTCGGTCGAGCTGTGCAGCCTGCACAGCCAGCGCACGCTGGAGATTCAGGGCCTGACCGCCGCCGCGCTCTTCGCCGACGCCGCGGCCGCGCTCGTCCTGACAACCGGCGACGAGGCCCGCGGCCCGGAGCTGGTCGATGTCGCCTGCTGGGCCGACTTCGCGAGCGCGGACCAGATGTCCTGGCGCATCACCGATCACGGCTTCGCCATGGGGCTCTCGCGCCGGGTGCCGGTCACGCTGCGGCGCAACGTGGCCGGCGCGGTCGCGCGGTTGCTGGCGCCGCACGGCCTGGCGCCCGGCGACATCAGCCACTGGCTGGTGCACCCCGGCGGCCCCGACATCCTGACCGCGATCCACGCCGCGCTGGGGCTCTGTGACGGGCAACTGGCGCTCTCCTGGCAAGTGCTGCGCGAGCGCGGCAACTGCTCCTCGGCCAGCGTGCTGCTCATCCTCGAGCAGCTGCTGCGCGCGCGCCGTGCTCGGCCCGGTGAGTGGGGCGTGATGATGGCTTTCGGGCCGGGGCTGACGCTCGAGAGCTGCCTGCTGCGTTTCTAGCGGCGTCCGCGACCGGCGCGCGGCATAATGGAGCGCGGATTTTCCGCATGGGCTCGGAGGCGAGTGGCAGCTTTCCCGAGGGAGCGCGTTGAATTGCGCCGCGCCTGGTCCTACGTCGCGCTGATCCACCCCTGGGCGGTGCTGGTCGTGATGCTGGCGACCGCGCTCTTCGGACTACTGGCCGCGGGCGGGCGTCCCGACCCGGCGCGCTACGCGCTCCTGCTGGCGGGGATGCTCGGCGGCCAGGTGGCAATCGGCGCGCTCAACGAGTACCGCGACCGGGAGTTGGACGCGCGCAGCAAGCCATGGCGGCCGATCCCCTCGGGCGCGGTCACGCCCGCGGCGGCGCTGCGGCTGGTCGGGCTCGGCCTGCTAGTCATGGCCGGCGCGGGGATCCTGCTCGGGCTGACACCGCTGCTGGTGCTGCTGATTCTCACCGGCGCCGGGCTGGTCTACGACCTCTGGTTCAAGGCGACGCGCTGGAGCTGGCTCCCCTATCTGGTGGCGCTGCCGCTGCTGCCGAGCTGGGTCTGGCTGACGCTCGGCCGGCCCGAGCCGCGTCTGCTGCTGCTCTACCCGCTGGGCGCGCCGATGGTGCTGGCGGTGCATCTGGCGCAGTCGCTGGGCGACGCCGAGAGCGACCGCGCGGCGGGCGCCGGCTCGCTCGTGGCCCGGCTCGGGCGGCGGGCGTCGCTGGCCCTGCTCGGCGCGGCGGCGCTGCTGGCCTGCCTGGAGATCGCCCTCTTCGCGCTCTGGCTCAGCCCCCGCCCCGCGCCGGCGCTGCTGGCGGCGGCGGTCTGCGCGCTGCTGCTGGCGGGCGCGCTGGCGGCCGGCCACCGCGCCCCCTGGCTGCTCGATCGCTACCTCTTCCAGCTGACGACGCTGCTCACCATCGCGCTCGGCGCCGGCTGGGTCCTCTCGGCGGGGCTGTAGGATGGGGGCGAAATCGCTGCCATTGAGGACGTCTAGTGCTGTGTGCGGACGGATCCCTCGACTGCGCTCGGG
>DASSHC010000300.1:0-10990 GCA_035693105.1 Thermomicrobiaceae bacterium
CCATCGCGGTCCCGGCGCGGGCGGTGCCGGGGGTGGTCCGGCAGGCGCTCGACGCCGGGGCGAAGGCCGGGATCGCGTTCGGCAGCGGCTTCGCGGAGGCGGGCGACGAGGGCCGGGCGCTGCAGGCCGAACTGTGCGCGCTCTGCGGCGCGCGCTTCCCGCTGATCGGGCCGAACTGCCTCGGCGTGATGAGCTACCCCGGCAACGCGGCGCTCTGGGCCATCCCGATCGGAGGGCGGCGCGCGGCCGGGTCGGTGGGACTGGTGGCGCAGAGCGGCAACATGGCGCTGACGCTGATGGCCTCCAGCCGCGGATTGCCGCTAGCCTACGTCGTCTCGGCCGGCAACCAGGCCGTAGTCGACGCGGTCGACGTGATGAGCTTCTTGCTGGCCGATCCCGGCGTGCGGGTGATCGCCGCCGTAATCGAGGGTCTGGCCGATGTGGCCAAGTTCCGCCGCGTTGCCGCTCGGGCCGTCGAGCGCGAGGTGCCGATCGTGGCGCTCAAGCTCGGCCGTTCGGAGAAGGCCGGCCGCGCGGCGGTGGCCCACACCGGCTCGCTCACCGGCTCGGATCAGCTCTACGACGCGCTCTTCAAGCAGTACGGTGTGGTCCGCGTCGACGATCTGGACGAATTGATGGAGACAGCCAAGCTCCTGGCCGCCGACCGGCGTCCCGCCGGCGCCGGGTTGGGCGTCTTCGCCAGCTCCGGCGGCGAGTGCGGGCTGATGGCCGACCTGGCGGCCGCCAGTGGCGTCGAGCTGCCCGAGCTGCCAGCGGAGACGCGAGCCGACCTGCTCGATCTCCTGCCGCCCTTCGCCAACCCGCTCAACCCGCTCGACATCACCGCCTCGGGCTGGGGCAACCGCGAGCTCTACGGCAGCGTCGCCACGCTGCTGGCCAAGACGCCGGGCGTCGACATCGTCGCCTGCGTCGGCGACACCACGCGCAGCTCCGGCCCGCTCGGTGCGACCGGCTGGGACAAGATGATCGCCGGGCTGGCCGACGCGCGGGCGCGGAGCGACAAGCCAATCGCGCTGATCAACACCATCAGCGACGTCGCCTACGAGCTGACCGACGCGCTGGCCGAGCGGGGAGTGATCCAGCTCTCGGGCGCGCGCACCGCCGCCCGCGCCATCGGCCACGCCGGCCGCTACGCCCGCTGGCGGCAAGAGCGCGGCGTCCTGCATAGCGCGCACCCTGTCGATGCCGAGCGGCGGGCCGGCGCGCTCGCGCTGCTGCCCTCAGCCGGCAGCGGCGGCATGCCAGAGTCGGTCAGCAAGGAACTCCTGCGGCGCTACGGCATCCCGGTCCCCCGGGGCGGGCTGGCCGGGAGCGTCGCGGAGGCGCTGGAGCTGGCCCATGAGGTCGGCTATCCGGTCGTGCTGAAGATCGAGGCCGAGGGCGTGCACCACAAGACCGAGGTGGGCGGCGTCGCGCTGGGCATCGCCTCCAACGAGGATCTGCGAGCGGAATACGCCGCGCTGCTGGCGCGGGTCGCCGCGCGTGCGCCCGAGGCTCGGATACACGGCGTGCGGGTCGAGCGGATGGTCTCGGGAGCGATCGAGCTGATCGTGGGCGGGCGCAACGACGCACTCTTCGGCCCGGTGGTCGTCGCCGGGCTCGGCGGCGTGCTGGCCGAGGCGCTCCAGGATGTCTCCACCCGCCTCGCGCCGATCGACGCCAAGGAAGCGCGGCGGATGCTCGCTGAGTTGCGGGGCGCGGCGCTGCTCGGCCCGTTCCGCGGCCGGCCGGCGGTCGACATCGCGGCCGCGGCCGACGTGATCGAGCGCGTCTCCCAGCTCCTGAGCGAACTGCCCGAGATTCAGGAGCTGGACCTCAACCCGCTGCTGGTCGGCCTCGAAGGCGAGGGCTGCGTGGCGGCCGACGCCCTGGTCGTCGTCTGACTCCGGTCCTAGCGGTCAACGCGTTCCCAGCTCATACAGGGAAGGACGAGCCCACGTGCCCGAGCGACAGCTCCCGATCGCGGAGATTCTCACTCTGCTCTCCGAAACCCCAGAGCGCATCGCCGCGCTCACGGCGGACCTGTCGCCGGCTCAATTGCGCGCGTCGCCGGCCCCTGACGAGTGGTCCGCGACAGAAGTGCTGGCGCATCTCCGCGCCTGTGCCGATGTCTGGGGCGGCTGCATCCAGCGGATCATCACCGAAGACGCAGCGACGCTGCGCGCGATCAACCCCCGCACCTGGATCAAGCAGACCGACTACCCCGAACTGGACTTCCACCCCTCGCTCGACGCCTTCACCGCCCAGCGCGCCGCGCTCCTGGCGCTGCTGGAGCCGCTGCCAGCCGAAGCCTGGTCGCGCTCCGCGACCGTCACCGGCGCCGGCAAGCCGCTCACGCGCACCGTCCACACCTACGCCCAGTGGCTCGCCCGCCACGAGCGCCCGCACGTCAAGCAGATCGCAAACACCGTCACGACCATGAATCTATAGTGCTGCCCAATTCGAGCATGGTGCAGAGTTATCGGCCAACCTGTCAGGGCGGAGAGATGCTTCGCTGCGGCTCAGCATGACCGGGGAGGCGGCTCCTTTACCCTGTCAACCTGAGGCCGCAGCCGAAGAGCCTGCCCCTTCGACAGGCTCAGGGCAAGCTCTGAGCTTGGTTCTGAGCTTGCCGAAGGAAGGGATCTCCCTGCTGCGGTCAATTGTCCTGCTTGGGAAACAGAACCCTCCATCCCAACCATGTTGCGCCTCACGCATTCTGCCTGCGCGACCGCGAACCGTCCGCCTTGTCCACCCTCTGCCGTCGGTCGCCATCGGCCATCTGATGTCCTTACCAGCCGGCGGCTTGGAGTTGCCGCGTCCCGAGCAGCCGCAATTCCACCTTGTACGGCTCGGGGTTCTCGGGGTGATACTCAAAGACCGCTCGCTCGAAATACTGCACCGTCAAGCCGCTGGCGGGGTCGGTGAACTCCTCGCTGAGCGGGTAGCCGAAGAGGGCGAGACTCTCTCGATACGAGACGCCGGGGTCGCCGAAGTCGAGCCCATGCGACTGCCAGTACGCCTTGAACCCACGGCAGAGCCGGTGGCCGGTGGCCGGCACGAAGACGCAGTCGGCATTGGACGGTGTGCCAGGCGGCAGCGGTTGGAAGGGCTGGGTGCTGTCGAGGCTCCGCTGGGCCGCGTCCGCGGCGCCGAGCCGACCCAGCTCGACCTCGTAGGGCGTGCCCTTGAACTCCGGGTGATACTCGAAGCGCTGGCGCTCGACGTACTGCACCGTGTAGCCCCCCTGGGTGAACTCCTCGGTCAGGGGATAGCCGAAGACCGGCAGACCGCCGCTCTGCTGCCAGAAGCTGCGAAAGCCAGCGCCCAGGTAGTGGCCAGTCGGGGGGTAGTAGGTCCAGTTTGGATCACTCGTGCCTGGATTGGGGAGCGGGGCGCTCGGCAGCAAGTCGTGGATGGGGCGCGCCTGCGGGATGCCGCCATAGCTGTAGGGCAGCGTTTGCATCCAGACCAGAACACCCCCACGCGTGCGCGGCGCCCAGTTGAACTCGTTGGCGTTGACGGCCGCGGCAAAGAAGCTGTCGCTGGCGATGTCGTAGGCAACGACCGACCGCTGCTGGAGCCCGGCGCTGTTCAGTTGGGTGTCCTCCCAGAAGACGTAGCGGCCGTCGGTGGTGGGCGTGGTGCCGTGGCCGCTGAGGACGCGGTCCGCGGTGGGGTTGGCGAGATCGATCAGGTGCACCTGGCTATTGGCGGCGTAGACGACCGACTGGCCGCCAATATCGTACCCGCCGCCGTCCTGGTAACGCCCAGCGGCGCCCGCGATCGTGGCTGGTGTGCCGCCGTTCAAGTCCGCTAGCCAGAGATCGGTCCCGACGCTCCAGAGGACATGGCTCCCGGAGATCTCCGGCCGTCCGACGCTTGTCACACTGCTGGGAAAGGTGCCGAGCACCAGCGGCGAGAACGATGTGGAGAGGTCCGTGGCCAGGACCGCCCAGGGAGCCAGGAGGTCGCTCGGATCGTGGTTGACCCAGACGAGCCAGTTGCCCGAGAGCGACGGCTCCAGTTGCTCCCCCGTCGTGTTCGGCAGGGTGAGCGGCGTACCCGTGGCGAGATTGACCCCGCCCAGCCGAGTCGGACCCGCGACGCCGCCGGGCGGAACCGGTTCGTCCAGTGCCTCCCAGACCAGGCGATCCCCGCTGACATCCGGATGATCGACGTAGCTGGCCACCGTTTGGGGCTGCTGGGCGCCAATCGTTTGCACGTAGAGCGTGGGATAGTAGTAGTACTCGATCCAGGCGATCGTGGTGCCATCGGTGCGCGGGCTGGACACCGTCGGCGGCACCGCGCCCACCGGCGGGGCGGTGCTCAGGGCGACCGCGAGCAGGCCCGCGACCAGCAGGAAAGGCGCGCCGAGGCGGGCGGCGCCATGGTGCAAGACTCCCAGCCTTCTCGTCAGCCAATGCATGGGACCCTCCTTCGCGACGACGCCCAGCGCGTGTTATCGAAAGCATCAGGAACGGCTCACGCGGGAGGAATGACCTCAGCCAGGAATTGCCCCAGGACGTGATTGAATACCTCGGGCCGCTCCAGACTCGGCAAGTGCGCGGAATTCGGGATCGAGACGTGGCGGGCATTGGGAATCCCAGCCGCCATCACCCGCGCCATCTCGCGCATCGCCGGTTGATCCTGCTCACCGACCACGACCAGGGTCGGCACCTTTACCTCGCGCAGACGGCCGACTGCCGGTGGCTCTAACGGCTCCGGCCGCGCATCGACGTCGACCGCGACCTCGTAGACGTGTCGTGCCAGCCGCCGTGCCCGCTCCCGGAAGGCGGGGTCGAGATCCGTGTCCGTTCGAGATGGACCGTCAACCCACAGCCGCAGATCAACCGCGGCCGCGCGCTCGAAGTCCCCCGCCGTGAACGCCGCCTCGATCTCCGCCTCGTCGGCCGCCAGCTCCGCACCCCAGTCGTAGCCTCCGAGCGGTGCGCCGACCAGCACGAGCGCGCGAGCGATCTCGGGATACTGCAGCACCGCCTCAAGCGCGGTCTTGCCCCCGAAGGAGCTGCCGGCGATGACCGCCGGAACCGCTTCGAGCCGTTCGAGGAGGTCGCGCAGATCGGCACGCAACGAGAACGGACCCGGCACCAGCGGCGTCTCGCCGAAGCCCCGCAGGTCGTAGCGGATGACCCGGTACTCGCCGGCGAAGAACCGCAGCTGCGGCTCCCACATGCGCCGGTCGGCGATGCCGGCATGCAGCAAGACGACCGGCTGGCCGCTACCCGCATCATCGACCGCCATCGGGACACCGTTGATCTCGACGCGGAGCGGAGCGCTGCTCATGTGACGGACCGCCCTTCGTGTTGATGCTGACAATCGCGCAGGTTCAGCGGTTTGCCTGTGCGACCTTGTACCTGAGAGGGGTGAGCCTGGGGAGCGGGTGATGGGACTCGAACGCACGACATTCTGCCTGGGAAGCAGCGCTCGCCAAGTCTTCCATTTTCGACCCTACGCAGTCTGCCTACGCGGAGTCAGCACGTTTGCCTCCACGGTACCGTAGCAGTCCACCGTGGTGAGCGCAATCCCTCCGTTTGCGTCCCATCTCGCACAAGAACGGTTCAATTGCCGTCTCGGCTACTCTCTCAAAGCCTCTTGGCCTCGGAGTTCGGAACTGCGGCCATAGCGGCTTTAGAGCCCATAACGTGATCTCGCCCAGGGATGGATAGTTCTTGGTATCGGGTTGTGTCGAAGTCGCGACTGGCTTCCATTTCACTCCAACCGGTTAGAGGCAGGTTCGCCGGGCGATCCAGACACGGTAACCGGCACGATAGCAGTGCGCTTTCCGTGGTCGATCCCTTGCCGACGGCCAGCACGTCTTGGATCGATCCGCGCAAGCTTAGCTCCCGGCCCGCTCCAGCAGCGCACCGATCGTCGCGGTGATCTCCGCGCGCGTGAGCGCCAGCGTGGCGTCGCCGACGGTGAACTCCCACTTCTGATACCCGGGCAGGGGCGTCGGCGCCAGGGCGCGAAGGACGCCGATGCCGGTCTCCTCCGCGATCTCGATGGCAGCGGCCAGCAGGCGGTCGCGGTCGCCCGGGAGGTAGAGGTGCATCATGTTCGTCTGCGGCGGGTTGGGCACGATCGCGATCTGGGGAAACGCCGCGAGATCGCTCGCGATCTCGACCGCCCGACGGTGATAGTCGGCCATCCGTCCCAGCCGCTGTTCGAGGCCGTGCCGCGCCGACAGCACGTAGGGAAAGAGCTGGAAGAGCCGACCACCCTGCCGGTGCTGCCAGACGCGCGCCTCGGCGATCACCTCCGCGGGGCCAGCCAACGCCGCGCCGGTCAGCCCGCCGAGCCCCTTGTAGAACGAGACGTAGACCGAATCGAACGGCGCGGCGATCTCGTGGTAAGGCCGCCCGTAGTACGGACCGGACTCCCAGAGCCGGGCGCCGTCCAGATGGGTGGCGGCACCCCGCGCATGCGCCCAGTTGGTCAGGGCCAGAAGGTCGTCCCAGGGCGGCAGTTGGCCGCCGATCTCGCGTTGGGGCAGCTCCAGCAGGAGCGCGGCGAGCGGCTCGGCAACCGCCTGGAGATCGTCGAGGGTCAGCAGGCGATCAGGCTGGCCGACCGCGATCCCGCGCAGGTTGTGCAGCCGCTGATAGGCGTCGCCTTCGTGGAGATCGAGATGGTTCTTGGGGTGCATCGCGATGTTGGGGCTGCCGTGGCGCTCCGACCAGACCCGGAGCGCGATCTGCTGCGCCAGGGTGCCGCTCGGCAGAAAGACCGCTGCCTCTTTGCCCAGCAGCTCGGCGATCCGCGCCTCGAACCCGGTGATCAGTTCGCCCGTGCCGTAGCGGTCGGGGGCGAGGTCGGGGTCGGTCGTCTCGGCCAGCTCCAGCAGGATCTCGCGCGGCGAGCGCAGACCGTGCTGGGTGAGGAAGCGGGTGCACCCGCGCAACACCCGCTCGGCGCGCTCGCTGAGCGCCGCCGTCTGGTCGCCCCGATCTCCTGCAGCCATCTGATTACTCCTTAGCCGACGGCGTCGGTGCTGGCGATTTGGGCCGCCGCCAAGTATCGCCCGCGCAGTCGCATGCTGCCTCGGGCATGACAACCCGTCTGCCGCGAATTGCCCAAGATAGACGGCCCAAAGCGCGCGTTTGGCGTTCTGCGACGGGGATTCGACCACGAAACAGGCGGGGGAGCGGGTGATGGGACTCGAACCCACGACATTCTGCTTGGGAAGCAGACACTCTACCAACTGAGTTACACCCGCATTATCACGCCGGAGTATAGCAGCTTGAGCATCTGGCGTCCAGCGTTACAATCGCAGGTGGGGCCGCGCGGGCGGCCGTCGTGCCCAGTCTCGGGTCAGGAGAGGGAATGTATAGCTACATCACCAATCTGGAGTGCACCTACTGCGGCGAGGTGTTCGACAAAGGCAAGCTGATGACGACCTGCCCCAAGTGCGGCAAGGTCCTCTTCGCGCGCTACGATCTCAAAGCCGCCGCCAAGCAGATGACCAAGGAGTCGCTCAAGGGCCGCCCCTGGAACCTCTGGCGCTACCACGAGATCATGCCGGTGGAGAACCCCGACGACGCCCTGACCCTGGGCGAAGCCGGCACGCCGATCCTGCCGGCGCCGCGGCTCGGCCAGACGCTCGGCCTTGCCAACCTGCTGGTCAAGGACGACGGCCAGAACCCGACCGGCAGCTTCAAGGCGCGCGGGCTCTGCGCCGCCGTCTCGATGGCCAAGGAGCTGGGAGCGCCCTCGGTCGCCATCCCCTCGGCCGGCAACGCCGCCTCGGCCATGTCGGCCTACGCGGCGCGCGCCGGGCTCGACGCCTTCGTCTTCATGCCGTCGGACGCGCCCGAGGTGATGAAGGCGGAGTGCGCCTCCTACGGCGCCAAGGTCTTCCTGGTCAAGGGCCTGATCAACGACGCCGGCAAGATCGTGCGCGAGGGCTCGGCCGACCAGGGCTGGTTCGACGTCTCGACCCTCAAGGAGCCCTACCGCGCCGAGGGCAAGAAGACCATGGGCCTGGAACTGGCCGAGCAACTCGGCTGGCGCGTGCCCGACGCCATCGTCTACCCGACCGGCGGCGGCACCGGCATCGTGGGCATGTGGAAGGCGTTCGACGAGCTGGAGCAGATGGGGCTGATCGGCTCCAAGCGCCCCAAGATGATCGTGGTCCAGGCGACCGGCTGCGCGCCGATCGTCAAGGCCTTCCAGGAGGGGAAGCGCCACGCCGAGCTGTGGCAGGGCGCCGAGACGCTGGCGCCGGGCATCCGCGTCCCGGTGGCCATCGGTGACTACCTGATCCTCGACGCGGTGCGCCAGAGCGGCGGCACCGCCATCGCCGTGCCCGACAGCGAGATCATGCAGGGCGTGCGGCAGCTCGCGTCGCTGGAGGGCGTCTTCGCCTCACCTGAGGTCGGCGCGGTGGTGATGGCCGCCAAGCACCTGCGCGAGCAGGGCTTCCTCACGCCGGACGACGAGGTGCTGCTCTACGCCACCGGCTCGGGCATGAAGCACACCGACCTGGTCCACGGCGAGTACCCGCTGCTCGACCCGAACGCGACCGATGTGGTGCAGCAGGTGGTGAAGCTGGCGTCGTAGCGACGGGAACGTACGGCGATGCACCGTCCGCTGACGATGCCCGGGAATGCTTGAGCCGCCACTCCTGTCATCCTGAGCCGCAGCGAAGGATCTCTCATCAGCATCAACCGGCACCGAGCGTGTCGGGCAGAGGAGATTCTTCGGCTGCGGCCTCAGAATGACAAGGGGAGGCGAAGAATCTCTCCTCGGCCGCAGGTGGCACGGCGCGTGGAAGGTAGGGACAACCCCTCGCTCCCCGCGTCATCCGAACCGGCGCGCTACAGCGGCTGGCAGCGGGGGCAGAGCTTGGTGCCGCGCTGGCCGACGACCAGCCGCTGCACGGGCGAGCCGCAGCGTGGGCACGGCTCGCCCTCGGCCCGAGTATAGATCTGCAAGTGGAACTGGTTGCCGCCGGCCTGCCCGAAGCCGTCGCGGTAGTTGCGCAGCGTCGTCCCACGCCGCTCGATGGCGCCGCTCAGCACGGCGCGTATGCTCTCCAGCAGGCGGCCGGCCTCTTCCGGCGTGAGCGAGTTGGCCGGCCGCAGCGGGTGGATACCCGACGCGAAGAGCGCCTCGTCGGCGTAGATATTGCCGACGCCGGCCAGGAAGTGCTGCTCGAGGAGGAGCGGCTTGATCGCTCGCCGGTGCCCCTGCAGCCGGGCGTGGAACGCCGCGGGCGTCAGCTCGGACGCCAGCGGCTCCGGTCCGAGCGCGGCGTCGAGCGCGGCCAGCTCGGCGGCGTCGAGCAGCCGGATGCGGCCGAACTTGCGGATGTCGCGGAAGCGCAGCTCGCGCCCGCCGGCCAGCACGAAGGTCAGGTGGTGGTGCTTGCCGCTCGGCTCCTCGGGCCGGGCCACCTTCAACTCGCCGGTCATGCGCAGGTGGATGGCGATGGTGCGCCCGTTGGAGAGGGCCAGTAGCAGGTATTTGGCCCGCCGCCCGACATCGACGATCTGCTCGCCCACGATCTCGGCGCGCAGCGCTTCGGGCGTGATGCCGGCCAGGCTGCCGCTGAAGGCGCCGACGCGCAGATCTTCGATGGTGGCGCCGCTGATCGCCTCGGCCAGGCCGCGGCGCACGGTCTCGACTTCGGGCAGCTCGGGCATGAATACTCCAACCCAGAAAGTGTAGGAACGACGATGACGGCTGACTGCCTATTCTGCAAGATCGCCGCCGGAAATGCACCGGCGCGCGTCGTCTACGCCGACGACGCGGTGACCGCCTTTCACGATATCCGGCCCCAGGCCAGCACACACCTGCTGGTGATCCCCAACAAGCACCTCGACTCGCTCGACGCGGCCGAGGAGGCGGACGCGGAGCTGCTGGCGCGGCTCCTTCAGGTGGCGGTGCGAGTGGCGCGCGAGGCCGGCATCGCCGACAGCGGCTACCGCGTGGTCACCAACACCGGCGCCCACGGCTGCCAGTCGGTGCCGCATCTCCACTTCCACGTCCTCGGCGGCAACCAACTGCAGCCGCGCCTCGGCTGACGCGGCCATTTCCCGAATCGCACTTGTGCCGACCATGCGCGGCCCTCTGCGCCTGCCTCGAACGATACAATTAGACGACGTGCGGCGCTGGACGCCTGAACGGCAGAGGATGCCATGCTCTACCAATTCGTATCGGGCGATTTCCCGATCACCCTGACGATCCTGGCGGTCCTGGCCTACTGGGCGGTGCGGCACCGCTCCACCGTCCAGGAACTGTGGCGCGACCAGCGGCCGGTCTGGACCTGGCTCGGGCGAGCGGCCATCGTGCTCGCCGTGCTGATCCCGCTCTGGGTCGCCGGCTTCGACAACTGGCGCGATCTGCTGGGCTACAGCCTCAGCGCGCACGACCGCTGGATGAGCAACCCGTTCACGACCACGCCGGCGTCTGCGGTCGTGCGCTGGATCTCGTTCGGCCTGATCGGCGCCTCGGTGCTGGTCGACGCGCTCCTCTACGCGCGGCGGCGCAACGGGCTCTGGCTGCTGGTGATCATGGTCGTGCTCGGCGGCTCCTACTTCTACTTCATGAACTCGATCCGCATCCGCGTCGACGCGCTGCTCTTGCAATCGGAAGACAGCCTGCGCCACCCGGAGCCGTTCGGCCTGGCCTTCACGCTTTTCTGGGCGCTCGGGCTCTATGTCTTCATCGTCTCGACCATCTTTGCTATCTACCTGGCCCTCTTCGGCGTGGCCGCCTTCGTGCTCAGCCTGATCTACAGCCTCGTCGCCCGTGGTGAGCGCGTCGAACCGAGCGGGCTGACCATCCTGCACGGCTCGCGCAAGACGGAGTAGGCGCGCCTCTCGCGACGACGTTAAGTGCCGCTCCACGACGGATCCCTCGACCGCGCTCGGGATGACCGGGAGAGGGAGGCGGCCTAGCGGACGACGCACCGCGTTGTCGTAGGCCCCTCCCCTTTTCCCAGTCATCCCGAGCGCGGTCGCGG
>DASSHC010000301.1:0-2744 GCA_035693105.1 Thermomicrobiaceae bacterium
CTTCGCTGCGGCTCAGGATGACCGGGGTGACGTCGCTGTTTGTCTTGTCATGCTGAGGCCGCGGCCGAAGGATCTCCCGGCTCCGGTCAATGCTTCTGCGACCTGCTCTAATCGATCATCTGCAAAATCAGCCGGAAGCGAGCGCGCTCATCGAGCGCCTGGCGGAAGCCGGCATTGCCATCAGCATTATCAGCTATATGGAAGTCTATCAGGGTGTCTTGCGCAGTCCAGTACGCCAGCACTCCGAAGCTTCTTTCGGGACTTTCCTGGTTGCCGCCCCGATTCTGCCCTTCTCACCCGCCGTCGCACGGCGCTGCGCTGAATTGCGCGAGCGCTTGCGTCAGCAGGGGAAGCGCGTCCGCGGCCGAGCGCTGGATCTCATGGTGGCAGCGACGGCCTTGGAGCACGGCCTCACGCTGGTTACCCGCAACATCGATGACTACGACGATATCCCCGGCCTGACGCTGTACCGGTAAACGAATACCCCTGACCGGATGGCTACTCAGGACCATCAACGGACCCCGTTCCGCGCGCAAATCGGCTAGATTGCGGTAGAATCGCTCTAGCCGTATCTTTCGTCTGCCTGCCGATGTCGATTGGTTGACGCCGCCGGATGGCAACGCCTGCCGCCAGCCGATCCTGGAGTGGTGAGAGAACACGATGACGGTCAATGATCCGGTCATCCCACCCGATCTGCGTGCGCTCAGCGCGCGGCTGCAGCACGCCGCCGAGCGTATGGAGCGCCTGCAACTGTTGATCGAGGCATTGGGTGAGACGCCGACGCTGGAGGCCGTCGCCCGTACCGTATTGGAAGAGGGGCTGGCGGCGGTCGGTGCGCGGCGCGGCGCGGTGCTGCAGCGCACCGGGGACATGCTCACGCTCCTGGGCGCGTCCGGCTACCCGGAGGCGGAGCTGGGCGGGTGGAGCACCATCCCGCTCGACCAGCCGCTCCCGGCTACGGCCGCGGCGGCCGGTGAGGCGCTCTTTCTCGGTTCGCGCGAGGCGCTCGTCGAGCGCTTCCCGTTGGTGAACCAGCGGGCGTTTCTCCAGACAGCGGCCGCGCTGGCCGCCGTGCCGCTGCGGCTGGATGATCGCTCGCTCGGCGTCCTCTTCTTCGGCTTCGACGAGCCGCGCGCCTTCGAGCGTGAGGATCGCTCCTTCATCCTGGCGCTCGGCAACCAGGTGGCCCAGGCGCTCGACCGGGTCGAGCTGACCAGCGCCCGGCGCACGAACGAGCAACGGCAGGCGTTTCTCGCCCAGGCCAGCGGGCTCCTGGCCAGCTCGCTCGACTACGGCGTGACCTTGCAGCAGGTGGCGCAGCTCGCGGTGCCGATGCTGGCCGACTGGTGCGCGGTCGATATCGTCTCCGAGGCGCGCACGCTGGAGCGCCTGGCCGTGGCGCACGTCGATCCGGCCAAGATCGCCTGGGCGCGCGAGCTGAACGAGCGGAACCCCACCGACATCGAAACCGACCAGGGCATCGGCCTGGTGCTGCGCACCGGTGAGCCGCTGCTGATACCCGAGATCACCGAGGAGATGATTGAGGCCGCCAAGCCGGACGAGGAGCAGCTCGAGATCATCCGGCGCATCGGCTTCTCCTCGCTGATCATCGTGCCGCTGACCGCCCGCGGCCGGACCTTCGGCGCGCTGACCTTGGTCGCCGCCGAGTCGGGCTACCACTACGGCGCGGATGACCTGGCCTTCGCCCAGGACGTGGCCGACCGCGCCGCGCTGGCGATCGACAACGCGCGGCTCTACCAGGAGGCGCGGCAGCACGCGGCCCGGGCCACGGCGCGCGCCGAGGCCTCGCGCGCCGTCGTCGCGGTGCAGTTCGACCTGCGCTCGATTATCCAGAGCATCACCCGGATCGTGGCCGAGCAGGTGGGTGACGGCGTCGTCGTCAGGCTCGTCTCCGACGACGACCAGTGGCTCGACGTCGTCGCCGCGCATCATCCCGACGCGGAGAAGCAGCAGAGCCTCGAAGGGATGTTCTCCACCGTGCGGCAGCGCATCGACGAGGGGTTCAACGCGCTGGTGCTGGAGAGCGGCCAGCCCCTGCACATCCCCGCGGCTAAGGAGGCCGAGTTTCTCCAGCACCTGCGCCCGGAGTACTCCGGCTTTCACCAGCAATTCGGCTACCACACGCTGCTGATCGTGCCGTTGCGGCTGCGCGAGCGCATCATCGGTTCGATCGCCCTCTTCCGTGACGGCAGCCGCGGGCCCTATAGCGCCGCCGAGCAGAGCTTCGCCCAGGACCTGGCCGACGTGGCCGCGCTGGCGATCGACAACGCACGCCTCTACCGGGAGGCGCAGGATGCCGTGGAGGTGCGCGAGCGCTTCCTCTCGATGGCCTCCCACGAGTTGAAGACGCCGCTGACCACGATCAAGGCGCTGGGGCAACTGCTGGAGCGGCTCACCGGGCAGCCGGAGCCGGACCGCGCGCGCCTGGCGCGGCTGATGCGCCAGTTGCTCCAGTCCACCGAGCGCTTCGAAGAGCTGGTCAATGATCTGCTCGATGTCTCCCGCATCCAGCAGGAACGGTTGGCGCTGCACCCGGAATCGCTCGACCTGCGCGAGCTGGCGGGCGAGGTGCTCGATCGCTTCAGCGAGGGATCCGAGCGCACCGAGGCGCATACGCTGGTGCTGAAGGCGCCGGAGCCGGTGGTGGGCGAGTGGGACGCCTCCCGGCTCGACCAGGTGCTGACCAATCTGATCTCGAACGCGCTGAAGTATTCGCCCGACGG
>DASSHC010000302.1:0-11756 GCA_035693105.1 Thermomicrobiaceae bacterium
GCTCTTCCGATCTCTGTTCGTCCTGGCTCAAACCCGCCGCGCGCACCAGTTCGACCGGCAGCGCTTCGGACATGTCGAAGGGGTAGTCTGTCCCCACCACGACCCGCGACGCGCCGACCAACTCCACCAGATGGCGCAGCACGGTCGGGTCGAAGACGATGGTGTCGTAGTAGAGGCGCGTCAGGCCGGCGAGCGGGTCACTGGCCCGCGCCCGGGCCTCGGGCCGCACCGCGTACCCCTGCCGCAGGCGCCCGACCAGGTGCGGCAGCGCGCCGCCGCCGTGCGAGAGGATGAGTTTCATTCCCGGGAAGCGCTCGACCACGCCGCCGAAGAGGAGGCGCGCGCCCGCCAGCGCCGTCTCGGCCGGGTTGCCGACCAAATTACGCAGGTGGTAGTCGCCCATGCGCTCGGCCCCGGCCACGTAGTGGGGGTGGACCAGGATCGGCAACGCTAAGCGCTCGGCCGTGCGCCAGAAGGGGTCGAGCGACGGCGCGTCCAGGCCGAGGCCGTTGACGCTGGTGAGGATTTCGACCCCCGGCAAGCCGAGCTGGCTCGCGGCACGCTCCAGCTCCTCGGCGGCCGCACCGGGATCCTGCAGCGGCACTGTGGCGAAGCCGATGAAGCGCTCTGGGTCCTGCCCTTGGGCGCGCGCCATGGCGTCATTCAGCGAGCGGGACCAGCGCAGCCCCTCGGCGGGTGGCAGCTCGTAGAGGATGGTGAAGGGCGGCGGGGCGAGCACGCGCCGCGCGAGGCCCTGGCGCTGGAGGTCGTCGCGCTGGCGCCCCAGGTCGAAGAGGCCGGCGTTCAGGCTCATCGCATGCCCGCCGACCAGCAGGCGCGGCGTCTCGCCGCCCTCAGCCAGCGTCACCGGCGCGCCCGGCTGCGCGGCCGCCTCCAGCGGAAAGTAGTGACTGTGCAGATCGATGACCAACTCGTTGCTCCAATATTGCGGCCCTGCTCGCTGGGCCATGCCGCGACCGGGATTACGCCTGGGGCAATCGCCCTGGCAGATACAGGGACGGCACCGGCGGCGTGTAGGGCCCGGCGCCGTGGTTCTGCGGGATGAGCACCAGCTTGTTCAGGTCGGCCGGGAGCTTGCCCTCCAGCGCGTCTTTGACCCAGTCGGCCATGAAGGGGAAGATCTCCAGGTCGGCGATGCCCTCCTTGTTGGTCACACGGTGGAACTCGTTCTCGAAGACCCAGAGCTCCTTCGGCCCGGCGACCTCCGCGAAGTACTCGACGATGGCTTCGAGATGGCAGAGCGGATCGTACTCGCCGGCCACCAACAGGCTGGGGCAGCTGATCTGAGAGGCGTAGCCGACGGTGGACATGTCCGCCGTCATCGCGTCGAAGGCCTCCTCGTCGTGGATACCGGCCATGTACATGAAGACCTGCTTGAAGCGCGGCGAGGCCTCGTCGAAGATCGCCTGCTTGGGGCCGACCACCGCGTGCGTGGTTGCCAGCGCCTTGACACGCGTATCCAGCGCCGCCGTGCGCGCGCCCCAGTGCGAGCCGAAGGATGAGCCGACCACGGCGATCTGCGCGGGATCGACCTCGGGCCGCTCGACCAGGAAGTCGATGGCGGCGCTGGCCGCCCGCTCGTAGTTGTCGGCGCGCACCCGGATCTTGCGGATGTTGCTGATCCCCTGCCCGGGCCCATCGATCGAGAGGACGTTCATGCCCCGCTTGAGGAAGGGATTGCCCAGGGGATTGGGGAAGGATTCCTTGGTCATGTCCATGCCGGGGAGGAAGAGGACGGTGGGCGCCCGGCGCCGGTCCTGATGCAGGTGCAAGCGGCCCTGGATCTGCACCCCCTCCCAGGGGACCTCGACGGTCTCGACGACGTTGCCGGAGTAGCGCGCGGTCTTGTCAAAGCACTCCAGCGTCTTCTGGTGCAGGAAGATCTTCTCGGGGTTGTCGTCCTCGAAGATGGTGTGCTGCGCCTCCAGGTAGACGCGCATGGCCCGCCAGTAGACCTGCGCGGCGGTGTCGGTGTGGCCGTGATCTTCGGCCGCGCGGGCGATGGTCTCGAAGTGCGCGGCCTGCTTGGCCAGCACGCGCGGGATCATGCGGTACGACTTGACCTCGGCGGGCACGGTGCGCTCGTCGTTGGCGAAGTTCTGCACGCGCCCGGTCTCTTTCACCAGCCAGTCGAGCAGCCACTGCTGGTTGTCGCGCCGCCGCTCAGCCGTCATCTACTCTTCCTCCCTGCGAAGCGCCTGCATACCTCGTAGCCTTTGCCAGTCCATCCGGCGGCGCACGGCTCCCACGCGCGCACCTGCAGGGCAGACCTCCGTGTCCACCCTTGCCCTCGCAGCCCTACTGCCTACACACTCATTCGCCGCGGAACGTCGCCCGTGTCCCCGTTGCCTAACCGTGGGGCGACAGGGCAGACACAGGGGTCTGCCCCTACCACGGATAACCGGTGCGGCAACCGCTCTAGCCGACCAGCGCGCCGGCCTTCTTCTCGATCAGCGTAGTGAAGTCCGCCACGCTGATGACCCAGCCGATGGCGGCCTCGATCTGCTTGACCGCCGCCTCGTGGTACTCCTGCCCGTTCATGCTGCCGCAGGCGTCCTCCAGCAAGACGACGCGGAAGTCGCGCGCCTGGGCGTCGAAGGCGGTGTGCAGGCAGCAGTTGTTGGTGTTGACGCCGATGATGAAGATGGTGTCGACCCCGAAGCTGCGCAGGATCAGCTCGAGGTCGGTCATGTAGAAGCCGCTGTAGCGCCGCTTGACCACCACCGGCTCGTGCGGCAGCGGCTGCTCGGGCGGCATGAACTCGGCGTAGGGGCTCCCCTCGACGCACTTGGTCGCCTGGCGCACGAAGCCGGCCCCCGGGATCGGCTTGCCGTTCTGCCAGGCCCAGAAGGGGTTGCGGCCCTCGCGCGGCCCCCAGGGCGGCGCGGGGGTCATTGACCAGGTGCCGACGTGCACCACCGGCATGTTGGCGTCGCGGGCCGCTTGCAGCGCCACGCCGCCGCGCTCGACCGCGAGCTTCGCGCGCTCGGCCGGCAGAGTGTGGTAGCCGACTCCGCCGACATCCAGATGGCGGCGCTGCATGTCGATCGGCAGCAGCACGCTCCGGCGCGGATCAATGGTCGCTTCGACATCGACTGGCAGTGGCATCGTCTCTCCCTTTCGTTGCGAGAACCGATCGACTCCGAGGATACGTGTCTGGCTGTACTCGACCGCTCCGCTTACAGGTTCTTGAGCCGCGGGTCGAGCGCGTCGCGCAGCGCGTCGCCGAGCACCGTGATCCCGAGCAGGCAGAGCATCAGCGCCAGCCCCGGCCAGACCGACAGCCACCAGGCCGTGGCGATGTAGTCGCGCGAGTCGGCCAGCATGTTGCCCCAGGTGGGGGTGGAGGGCGGCACGCCGATGCCCAGGAAGCTCAGCGACGCCTCGGCGATGATGACCTGCGGCAGCACGAAGGAGGCGATCACGATGATCGGCGCCATCACATTGGGCAGGATGTGGCGCAGCATGATGCGCCCCTCGCCCACCCCGATCGCCCGGGCCGCGGTGATGTAGTCGGCCGAGCGCAGGCTGAGCGCCCGGCCGCGCACGATGCGCGCGTACTGGATCCAGCCCGAGATCGAGAGCACCAGGATGATGTTGAGCAACCCCTGGCCGAAGACGGCCATGATCGCGATCGCCAGGATCAGCGGCGGGAACGCGAGCTGCACGTCGCCGATGCGCATCAGGATGGTATCGACGAAGCCGCCCCTGGCCCCCGAGACGAGGCCCACGGCGACCCCGACGACCGCCCCGATGAACACCGAGGAGAAGCCGACCAGGAGGGAGATACGCGAGCCCTCGATCACCCGGCTGAGCAGGTCGCGCCCCAGGGCGTCGGCGCCGAGGATGTAGGACAGCTTGCCGCCCGCCTGCCAGGCGGGCGGCAGCAAGCGCAGGCTCAGGTTCTGGCCGCCCGGATCGTGGGGAGCCAGGAGCGGCGCGAAGATGGCGATCAGGATGAAGAGCACGGTGACGCTCAGCCCCAGCAGCCCGACGGGATTGGCGACGATCTTGGAGAGGACCGAGCGCCGCGCAGTCTGCGACCGCGAGTCGAAGCGCTGATTCTCCGCCAGAGCCTGCGTGGACGCCATCTACGCTTTCCTCACCAGCACGATCGAGACGCTCCCAGCGCTTCGGCCATAGCTCAACTGTAGCGGACCCGCGGATCGAGCCAGGCGTACGAGAGATCGACCAGCAGGTTGATGACGGCCACGGTGATCGCCATCATCAGGACGACCGTCTGGATGATCGGGTAGTCCCGGTAGTGGATCGCGTCGACCATCAGCCGGCCCACGCCCGGCCAGGCGAAGACGGTCTCGGTGACCACGGCCCCGCCGAGCAACTGCCCGACCTGGAGCCCGATGATCGTCACCACCGGGATGGCCGCGTTACGCAGCGCGTGGCGCAGGATGACCAGCCGCTCGCTCAGTCCCTTGCTGCGCGCCACCTGGATGTACTCGTTGCCGATGACGTCCAGCATCTCGGAGCGCACCAGGCGCGCGATGCGCGCCATGTTGAACAGCGCCAGGGTAATGGCCGGCATGATCAACTGCTGGGGGGTGCCGCGCCCGCCGGTGGGGAGCCAGTGCAGCTGCACCGCGAAGACCACGATCAGGATGATGCCGAGCCAGAAGACCGGCATCGTCTGGCCGACGACCGCGAAGACCATCGTCACCCGGTCGATCAGACTGTTGCGCCGCGTGGCCGAGATGATCCCGGCCGGGATCGCCACCAGCAGCGAGAGCGCCATCGCCGCGCCCGTCAGCTCCAGCGTGGCCGGGATGCGCTCGACCGAGACCTGGACGGCCGGCTCCTGGTAGCGGATCGACTCGCCGAGGTCACCCTTGGCCGCCTGGCGCAGGTAATCCGCCAGCTGAACCGCCATCGGCTTGTCGAAGCCGAGCTGATGGCGGATCTGCTCCACATCCTCCTGCGTCGCCGAGGGGCCGGCGATCAACGCCGCCGGATCGCCGGAGAGGCGGACCAGCACGAAGATCACGATGACCGCGGCGAAGGCGACCAGGATCGTTTGGAGGATCCGGCGGAATACGTATGCGCCCATAGCTCGATGGCTTCCCGTTCCTCCCCCGGCACGCGCGGCGTGCCGGGGGTGCGGCGGCCGGTGACGATCCGGCTACGACATCGTGAAGGCGCGGATGTAGCCGTCGCCCGGCGGGCTCCAGACGAGCCCCTTGGCGACGCCGAAGAGCCCCTTCGGCTCCCAGAGGAAGAGGATGCCGGCCTCGTCCCGGTAGAGCTGCGAGATCTGCCCGCAGAGGTCGGCGCGCTTGGCGGGGTCCATCTCCTGGCGCTCCTGGTTGTAGAGCTCCTCCGCCTTCCCCTGCAGCGGGTACATCCAGCCGAAGTTCTTCTTCGGCTGCAGCTCGGCGAACATGTAGTCGGCGTCGATCGAGAGGATCGTCTTGCCGCCGTAGACGATGCCGTCGATCTTTTGGTTGGTGATCAAGCTCAACTGGTTCGCCCACTCGTTCTGCACGAAATCACACTTGATGCCGACCTTGCCGAGGTAGTTGGCGATCGCCTGGACCGCCTCAGTGTCGCCGACGTAGTGGCCGGGCGAGTAGTAGAACTTGACGCTGAAGCCGTTCTCGTAGCCGGCCTCCTTCAGGAGCTGCTTCGCCTTGTCGGGATCATACTCGTAGAGCGGCACATCCTTGTAGCCGAAGCACTCCTTGGTCACGATGCTGGCGCTGTTGATCGCGTTGCCGGCCAGCACGCTGTCGATGATCGCCTGCTTGTCGACCGCGTAGTTCATCGCCTGCCGCACCTTGACGTCCTGCAGCTCCTTGATGTCGCGCGCGTTGAGCTGGACCCAGAAGATCCAGGCGGCCAGCGGCACGGTGCGCACCTCGGCGTTCGCGCTGCTCGCGATCTGCTTCAGTGAGGCGATGGGGATGGCGTCGGCGATCTCCACCTCGCCGTTGAGCAGGGCCGCCGAGCGGGCGCTCGGCTCGGGGATGGTGCGGAACTCCAGCTTTTGAATCGCCGGCTTGCCGCCCCAGTAGTCGTTGTTCGCCTCCAGTGAGACGTGGCTCGCCTTGACCCACTCGACGAACTTGTACGGGCCGGTGCCGACGCCCTTCTCCGCCAGCGCGTTCGGGCCGCCCTGCTCGAAGACGGTCTTCGAGGGGACCTGCAAGAAGTAGGTCGCCAGGTTGCGGGGGAGCACCGGGTCCGTGTACTTGGTGTGGAAGCTGACGGTGAAGTCGTCGACCTTGGAGACCTTGTCGACGCTGGCGATCTGCTGGATCGAGCTGGGCTGGTCCTTGACCAGGGTGGGGATGTTGACCAGCCGGTCGTACCAGGCCGTGATCGTGTCGGCGTTGAACGGCTCGTCGTTGTGGAACTTGACGCCCTGCCGCAGGGTGAAGGTCCAGGTCTGCTGGTCGTTGGCGCCCAGCTCCCACTTGGTCGACAGGCCGGGGACGAGCTCGAACTTGTCGTTGAGCTGGGTCAGGTTGTCGTAGATATTGACCAGGATGGTGGCGTCGGTCGAGGTCGGGCGGAGCGTCGGGTCGAAGAAGCGGATGTCGGCGCTCTCGGCGATGACGACCTTGTCGAACTTCGGCTTGCCCCCGCCGGCGGCCTGGGTGCCGCTGGCGGGCGACCCGCTCGCCTGGGTGGGCGCGGCGGTCGAGCTCGACCCGCCGCTGGCCTGGGTGGCCCCGCCGGAGGACGAGCCGGGGGTGGTGGACGAGGAGCTCCCGCCGCAGGCGGCCAGCAGCCCCAGTGCCGAGGCGCCGGCCCCGGCCAGCGCACCGCTGCGCAGCAGCGTGCGGCGGCTGAGACGCCCTGCCGTCAAACGATCGACCAACCGCGATGCGTGCTCTGCCATGTGCGATCTCCTCCTCTGGGCCGGGCGAGCGGCCCGGATCTCGACGACCGCGCCGCCTCAGCGGCGCACGAATTCGAGGGGATACTTGTGCAGGTTGCGGCCACCCTCCGGGGTCACCACGTGCAGCGCGCCCAGGAAGATGCCGCGCTTCTTGTCGGGCGTGGTCGGGTTCGGCTCGATCATGATCATCATGTTCTCTTGCAGCACGAACTGGTCGCGCCCCTCGGCGGCCCCGCGCTCGCCGAGCCGCACGGCCGGGCGCATGGGCGGGTTGGGCCAGCCGTGGATGAACGAGGCCTGCGAGGTGAGCCCGGCGTCGGTGATCGGCCGGGCAGCCTCCAGGATGTCGTCCTGGGTCGCGCCCGGGCGCAGCACCTGGCGGGCGCGCTCGAGCGACTCCGCCGCGATGTCGTAGAGCTCGCGATACTCCGGCGTCGGCTCGCCCAGGCTGATCGGGACGATCAACTGGCCGGAGCAGCCGGCGTAGTTGGTGCTGATCTCGTTCAGCACCACGTCACCCTGCGCCAGCACCCGCTCGGTGGGCACGTGCCAGGGATAGGGCATATCGGGGTTCGCCATCGGCGTGCTGCCGAGGAGCGCGAAGTCGAGCTGCCCGCCGATCTCGTGCGCGGCGATGATCATGCGGCCGAAGAGGGTCACCTCGTCGACCCCCGGCTCGATCGCCTTGATCAGCTCCGCCATGGTGTAGTCGGTGTACTCGGCGCCCTTCTCGTAGAACTGCAGCTCCTCGGCGCTCTTGACCAGTTGCATGTCCTCGATGTCGCGCGTGACGTTGACGAACTCGACCTTGGGCAGCTCCGCCTGCCAGATCAGCCAGTGGTCCATCGGCAGGGTGATGCCGCGGGCGGAGTGCACGCCGACCAGCCCGAGCGTGCCGTTCTCCAGCCCCAGCTCCTTGACGCGCCCGGCCACCGCCTCGGCGATGCTCGGCCCGCCCCAGCGCGTGTCGGGGATGGCGGACATGCGCTGGGCCGCGATCAGATGCGGGAAGAGCGCGTTCCAGGCGGTCGGCTCGCCCCGCGCCGGGAAGAAGGCGTAGAACTGCATCGCCTCGCGCATGCCGGTCAGCCAGCGCGCGTTGGCCTGGTACATCTCCTTGTAGCCGCCATAGACGATGACGCCGTCGAGCCCCTTCTGGTGCATCAGCTTGTAGAGCAGCTCGTGCCGGCGCTTGAATTCCTGGGGTGACGCCTTGCGGTAGTGATTCTCGAGCCGGCCCATCGCCGCGTCTGGGGATGTGGACATCGGCTACCTCCTTCCGCCCGCGTCGCGGGGTTGGCCCCGCTCCGCTGCTGGCTAGACGACCACGAACTCGTCGGGGAACTGTTGCAGGTTGCGGCAGCCGTCCTTCGTCACCACGCAGAGATTGCCGTAGAAGATGCCGGTGCTGAGATCCTGGCTGGTCGGGTTGGGCTCGATCATGATCAACTGGCCCTCCTCGAAGACGTGCGGGTCGAGCGGGTACGCGCGCTCGCCGCCGGGGAGGCCGATCAGCGGCGGCTGCGGCAGGTTGTCCCAGCCGTGCACCAGCGGCGCCTGGATGTTGAAGTCGCCGCGCGCCACGATCGGCCGCACGGCGTCGAGGATGTCATTGGTGGTGTTGCCGGGCTTGATGGCGCCGAAGATGGCGTAGAAGAGCTCGACGGCGATGTCGTAGAGCTTGCTCAGCGCCGGGGTCGGCTGGCCGACGGCGATCGGCCGGATCAGCTGACCCGAGTAGCCGCGGTAGTTGGCGCAGAGCTCGTTGAGCACCAGGTCGCCTTGCTGGATCTGGCGCCGGCTGGGGACCGGGTAGGGATAGGGCATGTCGGGGTTGTCCATCGCGGTCGAGGCCAGCAGGGCGAAGTTGCTGTCGCCGCCCTGGCGCAGGGCGCTGGCGTAGACGACGGCGAAGAGCTCGTAGTCCCAGACGCCGGGGTGGATGGCCGCGACGAGATCGCGCATCACGCCGTCGGTGATCTCCGCGCCGCGCTGGATGAACTCGATCTCCTCGGGGCTCTTCTGGAAGCGGATCGTCATGAACCAGGGCGTGGCATCGACGAAGGTCGCCTGGGGGAGCAGCTCGGTGAGCGTCTCGTAGTGGCTGTGCGGGATGGTAACGGTGCGCGGGGTGTCGATGCCGACGTAGCCGATCTTGCCCCGCTCCAGGCCCAGCTCCTTGATGCGGTTGGCGACCGTCTCGGCGATGCGCGGGCCGCCCCACTCGGTCTTGGGGAAGACCGACTGGCGCTTGGCCGGCAGCAGGTGCGGGTAGACGGCGTTGTAGAGGGACGGCTCGCCCTCGAGCGGGAAGACGATGTAGCCCTGGAAGGAGTCGCTGTAGCCGCTGGTCCAGAAGAAGTTCTGCTGGTACATGTTGCGGTAGCCGCCGTAGATGATCAGGCAGTCGAGGCCGCGCTCCTTCATCGCCGCGCGCATCAGCCGGTGGCGGCGGGCGTACTCTGCATCCGAGCAGCGGGGATAGCGGGAATCGCTCACGTACAGCTCAGCGACAGTCATGCCTGCTCCCTCACTCAACGCAACCATGTCACCCAACCACCCTGAGAGCCGGAGGCTCCGCCGCGGACCCAAGCGCCGCGCTGCCTTGAGTTGCTCTCAGAGAAACCGTGTTACTCCACTGATGCTATTCTAGGGGCGTGGACGCGAGCCTGTCAACCGCCGGCCGCGGCGCGGGTGTACCGGAGGGCACCTTTGCCCGGGTTGCGCCTCGCGCAATCAGGTTGCAGAATGGCGGCGGAACGTCCGTCGTGTGTCGAACGGTATTGCCCCAGGCAGTTGCGCCTGCGTGCAACTGTCCGCTCGTGGCCGGATTGGAATACTGGAGCGTGGGCGAGCAGAACCATCTCGAGAGTGTCGGCCGGGTCGTCAGGGTCTTGAACTGCTTCCTGGAGGAGCCGGAGCTGCGGCTGACCGACCTCAGCGAGCGGCTCGGCCTGCACAAGACCCAGGTGCTGCGCATCGTCAGCACGCTCGAAGCCGCCGGCTACCTGGCGCGCGACCCGGCCACCAAGCAGTACCGGCTGGGGCTGCAGATCTTCCGGCTGGGCATGGCGATGCGGGAGCAACTGGATCTGCGCCGGGTGGCCCACCCGGTGCTCGAGCGGCTGGGGCGCGAGACCGGCGAGACCGTGCGGCTGGTCGTGCCGGACGACGACGCGGCCGTCTGCATCGACGTCATCGTCAGCCCGCACGGGCTGCGGGTCTACGCCCAGATCGGGGCGCGCATGCCCTGGAACGCCGGCACCTCGGCCAAAGTCGTGCTGGCCTACCTGCCGCGGGAGGATCGCGAGCGCATTCTGGCGGCCGGCGGCTTCAAACAGCTCACCCCGCGCACCATTATCGACCCGGACGAGCTGCGCGCCGACGTGCTGGCGATCCGCCGGCGCGGCTACCACATCAACATCGGCGATCTGCAGCCCGACACCCGGGGCGTGGCCGCGCCGATCTTCAACGACCGCGGCGAGTTGGTCGCCTCGATCAGCATCTCGGCGCCGGCCAGCCGCCTGCGGGAGCCGGAGGCCGACCACTACATCCAGACCGTCGTGGCGGCGGCGCGGGAGATCTCGACCCAACTCGGCTACCTCCCCGGCGCGGAGGCGCTCCTGGCCGCCGGGGGGGCCGAGCGCGAGTGACGAGCGAGCGGTCCTCGCCGGTGGGGGTGGTTCGGCGGGCGAAGATCGCAGCGCGGGTGCAGGGGCGCCGGCGCCCCGAGCGCATCGGCTGAGCGCGCCGCCGGCTCACCCGGCTCACCCGGCTCACCCAGGGTTGGGGATGTGCAGCACCGCGCCGGGCGTGATCACGTTGGGGTCGGCGATCTGGTTGCGCTGAATGAGGGCGTCGATGCTGACGTGGAAGCGCTGGGCGATGGCGTTGAGAGTGTCGCCCGGCTGGACGGTGTAGGTGGTCTCGCGCGGCGCGGGGGTCGTTGGGGCGGCGCTGGCCGCCGGGGTAACGGGCGCCGGGACCGGCGCCGGTGTGACCGGCGCGACCGTGGCGGCGGGAGGCGGCGCGGGGGCGGGCTCGGCGGTCGCGGCGGCCGGGCTCGGCGGGGGCGCGGCGAGCGGCACGACCGGGGCCGGGGTGACAACCGCCGGCGCGGCGGTGGGGGCCTGAGTCGGCGCCGGGGTGGGCGTGGGTGTGGCTGTGGCCGGGGCGGCGAGCGCGCCCGGCTGGGCGGCCGCAGTGGCCGTGATGGCCGGCGTGGGCGCGGCGGGCGCCCCCGGCGTGGCCTCGCTGGTCAACTGCCAGAGCGTGCCGGCCACCGCCCCCAGCGCCAGGGCGGCCGAGATGGCGTAGCCGGCAACCAGCGGGCGAAGGTGTCGTCGCCCAGCCCGGCGCCCACCCTCGCGCGGCGCGGCGGGCCAGACTGGCGGAGCGGGCGTGGCTGGCGGAGCGGGCTCCGGCGCGCGCAGCGGCAGGCGCGGGCCGGTGTAGAGCGGGCACTGGCTGAAGCCCGCCGTGAGGCAGAAGCGCTGCTGATATTCGGGCGAGATGGTGCGCCCGAGGCCGTGGGCGCAGGTGCGCTGCCCGCCGAAGCGCAACTGCGGGCAGAACATCCGCTCCTGCTCGTCCAGTTTGGGCACTGGGGTCAATTCCAGCCTCGCTCCACGGGCGACCGGGGGCAGCTTCATGCGCGCGCTACCTCGTCCATACTACCAACTACCGCGTTCCGAGCGGACATCCTACCGCAGCCCGCGCCGCGGCGGTAGGCCGCGCCCCGTGCCGGCGTCTCACCAATTGGTCCCTATCCGCCGCTGGCTCGTCCCGCCGGCCGGGTGATAGCCTCGGCGCGGGCGGCGCGAGCGGGCGCCCGGAGGGGAGCGGGCACGCCGGCATGGCGGGCAGGGCAAGCGGAGCA
>DASSHC010000303.1:0-3050 GCA_035693105.1 Thermomicrobiaceae bacterium
CGAACGAGATCCCCAGCGCCAGCACCACCTGCAGGACGAAGTCGAAGTAGGCGTCGTAGGTGATGAACGGCTGGATCGCCTCGGTCTGGAAGCTGAACAGGACCCGGAGCGCTTGCGGCACCACGAAGAGGTACGCCAGCACCGCCCCCGTGAGGAAGAGCAGCAGCCCCACGAACAGGGCCGGCACCAGCGCCCGCTTTTCCCGCGAGTAGAGCGCCGGGGCCAGGAATGCCCAGAGCTGCCACAGGATGATCGGGGAGGCGAGCACCAGCCCGACGAGCAGGCCGAGCTTGAAGACGATCATCACCGGGTCGGTGGGGCTGGTGACGACCAGCTTCCCGCCGGCGCCGGTGAGATAGGGCGCGATCGGCTGCTTGAGGAGGTTGACGAGCTGGAACCGCTGGACCAGCCAGAGCCCCAGCCCGAATCCGACCACGATGGCCCCGAGCGAGCGGAGAATGCGCCAGCGCAGCTCCTCGAGGTGATCGAGGAAGGGCATCTCCCCGGCGGGGTCCGTCATGGGGGCGGCGGCGCCCGGGGCTTAGCGCCCGAGCGCCTTCAGGCGATCGCGAGCCAGCGCGGCCTCGTCGGACTGCGGATACTTCTCCACCACGCGCTGGTAGGCGTCCCGTGCCTTGGCCGTGTCCTTCCGGCGCTCGGCGAGGAGACCCAGGTTGTACAGGGCCGAACCGGCCCGGGGAGACGTCGGATACTTGTCCACCACCTGCGTGTAATAGGCGGCGGCGGAGTCGGGGTTCTCGGCCGCGAAACTCTGCCCGACGAAATAGAGCGCGTCCGGCGCGCGCGGGCTGGTGGGGTACGTGCGCAGCATCTCGCGCAGGCCCAGGCGCGCGGTGGCGGTGCTGCCGCGGCGGAGCTGGGCCAGTGACGCTTCGTACATCTGGTCGGCCGACGCGGACGCGGCGCCCTCGGGTTGCGCGCTGTCGCCGGGGGCCGCCGGCGCGCCGGGCGACGACTCCAGCTGCGCGCTGCGGGCCTCGAGCTGGGTCCGGAGCTCGCTCAGCCGCTGCTGGCTCTGGCCGGTGAGCTCCTGGAGCTGGACCAGTTGCTGCTGGATGTTGTACAGATCGGACGAGATGTCGCCCTTGAGCTGGCCGACGCTGCGCCGGCTCACCGCGAGCGAGTCCATGATCCGCTGCTGCATCTGGATCACCTCCGCCAGCTCCGCGGCCCGGGTGGAGTCGCGCCGCAGCGTCTCGGCGCGGAGCAGCGCCACCTCACCCTGCACCATCTGCACGTCGCTCTTGCTGACGCAGGCCCCCAGGCCCGCCGCGACCACGAGGGCGGCGGCGAGCCGGGCAGACAGGGGCCGATGCGCGGAGCTCACTGCGGGGCGACGAGGTTGTCCCCGCCGGCCGTCACCTGGAACTCGTCCCGGCGGTTCTGAGCGTAGGCGGCCTCGTCGTGGCCGGGGTTGAGCGGCCGCTCTTCACCGTAGGAGACGACGTCGATGCGCGAGCCGTCGATCCCCTTGTTCTCCAGGTAGCGCTTGGCCGCGCCGGCGCGCCGGTTGCCGAGCGCCAGGTTGTATTCGTCCGACCCGCGCTCGTCCGCATGTCCGCTGATCTGGAGCTTGACGTTCGGATTGGCGGCCAGGATGGCGGCCTTCCGGTCGAGCGTGGCCTGGTCGGTTTCCCGCACGGTGGCCTGGTCGTACTCGAAGTTGATCATCGTGGCCAGGTCCGCCGCCACCGCCGCGGCGCGCTCCGTCGCCTCGCGCGCCAGCCGCTCCTTCTCGAGCCGGTCCCGCTCGGCGCTGTCATCCACGGGCGCGGGCGCGGGCGCGGGTGCCGGGGCGGGCGTCGGCTCCGGCGCCGGCTCCTCGGGCGCGGCCTTCCCGCCGCAGGCGGCCGCGACGGCGGCGGTGACCAGGACCAACATCCATGAAGTAGCGCGCATCATCACTCCGAGTTCGAGGTTAGGGGGCGACGGCGGTCCGACTCAGGCGGCGGGACCAAGCGGGAAGCCGCGCCGCGCCAGGCGTATCGAGCTGGCGCACGCGGCCGGTTTCCACGTCGATGACCCAGAGCTGCCGGCGGCCGCTCCGGTCGGAGACGAAAGTCACGTGTCGGCCGTCGGGACCCCAGGTCGGGTCCTCGTTGCGGCCGGATGACGTGAGCTGCCGGACCCGCCGCCCCGCCACGCTGACGAGGAAGAGCTGCGGACTGCCGGACACCTCGCGATGGAACACGACGCTGGCTCCATCCGGCGACCACTCGGGCGCGTTGGAGCTGCCGGTCGCGCCGTAGTCGAACGGCGCCAGCAGCTCCTGATCGGTCCCGTCGGCGGCCATCACGTAGATCTGGGGCGGCCCCGCGCGGGTGGAGACGAACGCGATGCGGCGGCCATCTGGTGAAAAGGTCGGAGATAAGTTGTCCGCGAAGCGCCCCACGGTCAAGCGTTGCGCGCAGCAGCGGTCGGCGATGTTCGCGAGGTAGACGTCGGTGCCGCTCTCGTCAGAGTGCGCGTAGGCCAGCAGGCGCCCGTCCGGCGAGAAGGCCGGCGTGATGTTGAGCGCGGCCGCCGTCCCCGGCGCCTGCTGGCCGGCGCCGCCGGCAAGGCTCTGGACCAGCACGGCGCCCCGCCCCGCCGCGAACTGGGTGAAGGCGAAGCGCTGCCCGTCGGGCGACCAGGCCGGTGAGAGCGCGGTCTGCCCCGCCGGGGTGAGCGCCGCGATGTCCTCGCCGTCGCTGTCCATGCGGTAGACCCTGCCGCCGGCCACGAAGAGCAGCCGGCTGGCGGCGATCCCGGGAGTGCCCGTGGCCCAGCGCGCGACTTCGTCCGCCACGCGGTGCACCTCGAGCCGGTAGCCGGGGTCCGACGGCTGCGGCAGGCTGAAGCTCTGCTGGTTCCGCACCTGTGACGCGTTGAGATCGTGCAGTCGGGCCGTCACCCCGCCCGATGCCTCGGCCAGCTCGACGCCGAACTGCGCGCCCAGCGCCCGGTAGATGCCGTAGTTGACCTCGGTCGCCCGGACGGCGCCGCCGCCCGCTGGCGGCGCATCGGCCAGGGTGATCATCTCGAACCGG
>DASSHC010000304.1:0-18642 GCA_035693105.1 Thermomicrobiaceae bacterium
TAGCCAACGTGCGGCGCCCAGGTCTTGTGCGCGACCTTCAACTGGCAAGCGGCGCTTGCGAGACGCGGCGTCTCGGCCAATGCCGCGGGAGCTGGGAGCCAGGAGTGCTCGCACGGCTGGAGCGCGTGGATGATCGCCGGCGCGCTCGTCTGGCCGGTCGTATCAGCCCCGAGGGTGGGCTGGTCGCGCCGGAGAAACGCCGCGGCGGCTAGATATGCCTACCGAGCGCCCAGACGGCGCGCTCACCCAGCAGGCGGAGCCGGCGCAGGGTGGTCTGGATCTTCGACCCGCGCGGGAGGCAGGGCCCTCCGAATGGACCTGTCGGCACGTCGAAGACCGGCGCCTCGCGCCGCGCCTGGTTGAAGTCGAGCGCGCTGGCCAGGTTGTTGGCCGCCGCATCCCGCGCGGTCAGCGGTTCCAGCCCCCAGCGCCACTCGATGAGCTTGAGGATCGAGGTGTGGTCATAGACGTCGTGGGCTACCTGACCCGGCCGCGACCAGGGGGAGATGAGCAGGCACGGCACGCGGAAGCCCCGGAGCGCGTGGCTCGGGTCGGCGTCGGGCGCCTCCTCGGGCGGGACATGATCGAAGAAGCCACCCCACTCGTCGAAGGTGATCACCAGGACGGTGCTGGGCCAGGCCGGACCGGTGGTCACCGCCCGGTAGATCTGGTTGAGGAAAACCTCGCCGTTCCGGATATCGGCGAAAGGGTGATCATCGTTCGAGATGCCGAGGTTCTCGAAGAGGAAGTGGGGGTCGACAAAGGCCACCGCCGGGAGCGTCCCGTCGCGGCAGTCCTTGAGGAACGTCTCGAAGCGGTGGACGATGCGCCGGTACTTCAGGCCCCAGAGCGCGAGCACGGGCACGTCGCTGAAGTAGTAGCGGCCGGCCAGTCCGTGCTGTGCCAGGCGATCCCAGATGGTCGGGAGGCTCGTCGGCCGGAGCGTGTCGGTCGTGCGATCGGTCTGGGCCGCGTGCAGGTAGAGGCGATTGGGAATCGTCTCGGACATGATCGCGGCGAAGTAGCGATCGCATGTCGTCCAACTGGCCGCGGCCTGACCGAGAAAGGGGAGATCGGCCTGGGTGTAGTAGCCGATCGCGTAGAGGTCATTGCTGCCCGCCCGCAGCCAGCCGTCGCAGGCGCCGTGGTTGTAGGCGGTCAGCCCGGCCGCGGTCGAGTGGTCCGGCATGGCGTGCCCGCAGCCTTGAAAGTCGGGAGCTAGGGGATAGGTCTCGTGCCAGTGGTTGTCCCGATCCGCGTAGCGCAGCCCCGCTTGCTTCCCGTCGGCGCCCGGCAACCAGCCGAGAAAGTGGTCGAAGGAGCGGTTCTCCAGCATGACGACCACGACGTGTTCGATGCCCGAATCAGTTGGTCCCGGCAAGGGCGTCGGCAGAGCCGTCACCGGCCCGGCGTCGTGGGTGGACGCCAACCCAGCAGTGGCAGACGCACGACCCAACGGGGGCCGCTCACCGGACGGGGCCGTCAATGCCACCATCACTCCTTTGCGCTCCGAGGGAAAGAACGTGAGCTGGCCCAAGCCAAACCGGTCGGTCCTCGCCCTGCCTCAGGCTCATGCATGCTACTACGCTCCTCAACCCCCGCCATCCCGACCGCGGTGCGGCTTGATCAAGCCTTCTTGCCGCGCGCGCAGCCGCTCCTCCGCTCCAGCGATGACACGCCACCGGGTCGGCGAGGCCGGCCGGCGAAGGGCGCGGAAGAGGGCGAGCCAGCGGTCGAAATCGACCTCGCTCGGTCTCCGGCAGAGATCGAGGTGAATGTCCTCGGCCAACCGCGCCTGTTGGGCCGGTGGGATTACGGTGCCGTAGGCCTCGCGCAGCGTCGGCTTCCAGGCGGTGAAGCCGTAGGTGACGAAGTCCCGATAGTCCTGCGCGTCCTCGGGAGCGACCAGCGGTGGGCCGCGCTTGCTAAAGCGCAGCAGGACGACCTCGACGCGCGGCGGCGGCACGAAGTCGTTCTGTCGCAAGCGGGCGGCGATCGAGAGCTCGAACCACGGCTGGAGCAACACCGCGGCCAGCGTCTGCCGGGGTTGACCCACAAAGCGCTCGGCCGCCTCCCGCTGGACGACCAGCACGGCCTCCTCGGGCGGATTGCCGGCCTGGGTCAACCTGGCGACGATGGCGGCGGTGATGTTGAACGGGATGTTGGCGACGACCTTGTAGGGCGTCAACGGCAGCGGCAGATCGAGGAAGTCGCCCTCGACCAGCGCCACGTTGCCGTGAGGGCGCACCTCCCGCGCCAGCCGCCGGGCTAGCGTCCCGTCCTTCTCGATCGCCAGCACCTGGCGGCAACTCCCTGCCAGCGCGCGGGTAAGCATGCCGCGGCCGGCGCCGATCTCGATCACCAGGTCATCGGGTTCGATCTCCGCTCGCGCGATGATCTGCCGCGCAACCGCCGGGCGCGCGAGGAAGTTCTGGGCATGACTGCTCCGCTTGCGTGACTCCCGTGACATCTGCAACGCTCCCATCTCGAGGCGCGCGCTCGCCCAGCCGCCCCAGCAAGCGCCGGGGACGAACACGGACAGAGCCCGCGTGCGGGATGCGTTCAGCTGTCGGATCGGGATCGATCGACCGGGACGCGGATGCCGCAGGCTCCGTCTAGACCGGTCGAATGCGCACGCAAGACATAGGTTCAACGCTCCTCGTCGTGATCCGGCCCAAATGGTAGGAATTCGCGCCCGCGGCGTCAAGCTGGATACGAGAAGGCGCCGCGCCGGGAAGGTCAATCCTCCCGGCGCGGCGAACGCAGATACTCAGGCGCGAGCGCTCAGGCGGCCGCCGCGCTGGACGGCGTAGCCGATCAGGAACCAGCCGATGGCGGTATGCAGCCCGCCGACGGCCTGGCCAACCGTCTCGCCAATGGCGGCCATCTCGGCGATGCCCAACGGCAGCCAGAGCGCCGCCAGCAGCGGGGTGAAGCGCAGCCAGCCATCGAAGGTGCGCGCCCGCAGCGCGACGATGCCGGTGATCAAGAGCAGCAGCATGCTCAGCGGCCAGGCCACGTCGGTGATCGTGTAGAGCAGGCTGCCGGAGCCCGGCGCGGCGAACTCGTAGACCTGGAAGATGCCGGCGAGCGTGACCGTCACCACCTGGATCGCCAGCAGCACGCGGGCCGGCCGGCTCGTGCCGGCGACAGCGAGCGCCCGCAGCCCGAGCACGTTCGCCAGCCAGCCGGCCGCGAAGAGGAGCCCCAGCGCCGCGCCGAGCCGGTTGCTATCCCCTTGCGCGAAGCCGTTGGCGGCTAGCGAAAGGAAGAGGAACGGGCTGCCGAGCATCCCGAGCGTACCGAGGATCCGGTCGTGCCGCGCCTGCCCGGGCAGCACGACCGGGGCGGGCCCGGCCAAGGCCGTCGAGTGGACCGTCATCAGCGAACCTCCTGTGTCAGCTATCGTCGCATGCCGTCGAAGTGCCACAAGTTCTCGTCTCCACCAGTCCAACACTTCCCGCGCGCACCTCCCCGAACTCGCCTCGCCGGCTCCCTGCTCGACCATCGATCAGAGCGAGCTAACCGGTATTCTGAATGAATCTAGTTAGGCTGAAACCTGGGTCAGCGGACAGGGCGTCGCTGTCTAAGGGGACAGGGAAGGGCGTTAGCCGAGCGAGACGACCTCGCGGGCGACGCCGCGGCGCAGGCGGCTCAGCAGGATGACGCCGAGCAGGAGGGACTCGAACAGGGCGCTGGCGGCAAAGGCGGCCGGGATCGCCACCGCGCCGAGCGGCTGGATAAGCAGCACCAGCAGCACGCCGCGCAACCCCAGGCGGGCGAGGTTGGTCAGGAGCGGCGTGCGCGTGTCCTTCATGGCGACCATGCCGCGCGCCAGCACCTCCAGCGCCACGTACGCCGGCAGCCCCAGCGCGTAGATCGCCAGCACGTCGTAGGTCAGGGTTCCGGCAGCCGCGTCGTAGCGCCCGTGCTGGAAGAGGATGCGCACCAGGAACCGCCCCACCAGCACCAGCCCAAGGATCGCCGGGATGACCAACAGCAGCGCCACCCCCAGCGAGCGCAGCAGCGTGCCGCGCAGCCGCGTCCACTGGCGCGCGGCCGCGTGCGCGGCCAGGTGGGGGAAGGTCGACTGCGCGATCGCCACTCCGAGGAGCGAGAGCGGCAGCGCGGCCAGCAGCCAGGCGTTGTGGATCGCCGAGAGCGCCGCGCTCTCGGCCTTCGAGGCGAAGGCGGTGTCGAGGATGCCCCCGGCGTACTCGACCGTGACCGCCAGGCCGTTCGGGATCGTCAGCGCGATCACCTCGCGTAGCCGGGCGTCGTGCGGGTCCCAGCGCGGGCGATAGCCCACGTGATCGCCGCGCAGCCCCGGCAGAAGAATCAGCACCTGGATCAGCGCGCCGGCCACCACGCCCAGCGTCGGGCCGAGGATGCCCAGGCCGGGGAAGATCCAGGTGGCCAGGATGCCGGCGATCAGCGCCAGGTTGTGCGAGGCGATCGAGAGCGCCGGCAGCAGGAACTGCGCCCGGCTGTTGAGGATCGCGACCGCCACACTCCCGACCGCCAGGATCAGCGGCTGCAGCAGCATGATCCGCGTCAGCCTCACCGTCAGATCGGTCGTCGGGCGGTCGAAGCCGGGCGCCAGGACGTGGCTGACGAAGGCGGGCGTGGCCAGCGCGGCGGCGAAGACGACCAGCGTGATGATGGCCAGCAGCGTCGTCAGGGTGACATTGATCAGCCGCTGCCACTCGCGCGCCCCAGCCTCACGCTCGGTGCTGACCAGCACCGGGATCATCGCGCCGGAGAGCGCGCCCCCGGCGATCAGCGCGAAGAGGCCGTCGGGCAGGCGGAAGGCGGCGTAGTAGGCGCTGGCCTCGTTTCCGGCGCCGAACTGCGCGTTGAAGAGCACTTGACGTACCGCGCCAAGCATGGCCGAGAAGAAAAAGGAGGCCATCAAGATGATGGCTCCCTCGGAGATGCTGTACTCGCGGGTCAGCGCGGCGGACAGACGCGTGCGCGGGCGCGAGCGCGGGCGCGGCGGGTCGGCCGCCGGCTCCGTCAGCTCCACGCTCGTGACCTCCGCTGGCGTCTCCACCCGGTACCCTCGGCAAGCTCCGCTCGGGGTGCGGCGATGATCGATACGCCAGAGGATACTCATCCGGCCGCCGCCGGACCAGCCGCGCTGGTACCAAGCATGCGTGCGCGTTGCCGGGCTCTAGCCCTCCCAGCAAAGGGGTGCTATGCTGGGGAGAGATCGACCGATGAAGGGAGTGATGCGCGTTGGATATCAGCGGCCGTTACGGACTGGGAACGTTGATCTTCTTCGCCCTCGGCATGTTGTTCATCGCGCTGAATTTCTACGCGATGGCGCTCGGCATCGGCCTCACCCACGTCCACCCCTGGCCCTAGCCCCTCTAGCTCCACGGCGCGACTCGGACGCGCCGCGCGCTCGGGCCACGATCACCGGTAGGAGGCCGTGACATGCTCAACTGGTTGTTCGCGATCGGCGTCTGGCTCCTCCTGGCGCTCCTGGTGGCGCTCGGCCGCGTGCTCGGCAACGACCGGCGCGGCTACAAGCCGCCGCCGAAGTCGATGGGGCAGAAGCTGAACGAGACCGAGTTTCTCGAACGCAGCATGCACCACTGGTAGGGGCAGACCCCTGTGTTCACCCTTGCCCTCATGGCCTGCTGGCGAGCTTTGTCGGCGCAACCCCCGTTCACCCATATTCCGATGGCATCGGCGTAGGGGCGACAGGGCAGACACAGGGGGTCTGCCCCTACAAGGCACTATCCCGGCCCCTAGAGTAGGCTTCGTGGACTCAGCTCGGGAATTTATTCCGGGGCGACCCCCAGGCACCGGGCCGCCGGAACCGGGACAAACCCTTCTCCGGCCCTCCCCGCCCTACGCGCTCACCTTGCGCAGCTTGCGCAGGCTCTTCAGCTCGCGCGGCGGCTCCATGCGGCGACCGCGGATCGTGTAGGAGACCTCGCCGACGTAGATGTCGCCGCGCGAGTCGACCGCGATGCCGTGCGGCGCGATGAACTTGCCCGGCTCCTCGCCCTCCTGCGGGTCGCCGAAACGCGCCAGCAGCTCGCCCTCGGGGCTGAGGATGCTGATGCGGTGCCCCAGGCCGGGCGCGTCGTCCATGCCGCCGCCGCCGTTCAGCTCGTCGATATAGATGTTGCCGTCGGGGCCGATGGTCATGCCGTCCGGCCGGAAGATGTTGTTCCACATCGTCAGGAAGTTGCCGTCGGCGTCGAAGACCTGCACCCGGTGCGCCTCGCGCTCGGCCACGATCACGCGCTCCTGGTCATCGACCGCGATGTTGTGCGGCAGCAGGAATTGCCCGGCGTCGATCCCCGGCTCGCCCCATGACGTGATCCATTCCCCCTCGGGGCTGTACTTGTGCACGCGCGCATTGCCGTAGCCGTCGGTGATGTAGATATTGCCGGTTTTGGCCGAGACGGCGGCGTGGGTCGGGCGGTTGAACGGCTTGCCGCTCCAGCGCGGCGCCGGCTCGTTGGGCGTGCCGATCGTCATCACCAGCTCGCCCTCGGGGGTCCACTTGGTGACGGTGTGCGAGCCGTCGTCGACGACGAAGAGGTGGCCGTCGGGGCTGACGCTGATGCCGTGGGTACGGGCGCTGAAGACCCCCTGGCCGAAGGTGCGCAGGTGGTCGCCCTCGCGATTGAAGACCAGCACCGGGTTCTCCACGTTGCGCGTTAGCACGTAGACCTGATCGTCGCGGTCGACGGCCACGCCGGGGCACTCGATCAGCCGCGCGCCCTCCGGCAGGCTCTCCCACTGGTCGAGCGCCTCGTAGGTGTAGGGACCGCTCCCCAGCGTCACGCTCATGATGGCTCCTTTCGCCGGGCCGGCATCTCAGGAGATGCGCCCGGCCCATCGGTTCCGCACCGCAGTCCGGCGCGGCCGTGCTGGCTGTCGCTGCGCGCGCCAGTGTGTCACCGTCTACCGGGGCTGTCAACGTCGCGTGGCGGCTGCCCGCTGGCATCTGGTACACTCTGCCGGCATTTCGGCCCACCCTGTCGAGCACCCGTTCGCGCTCAGCGCGGTAGCGCGGAGTGCGCGGTCGGCAGGCCGTTCACCGATTCGGATGATATCTACCGATCTTGCGGCCTTCGGCCTTTGCACGTTAGGGGGAGGAACTGACCGCTCCTAAGCAGCATCGCGCGCTGAAAGTCGGCATCATCCTCCCGAGCGCGGGGGACTTGATCACCGGCGAGCCGTGTCGCGTCGCGGGGCTGGTCGCCATGGCGCGGCGCGCCGAGGAGCTTGGCTTCGACTCGGTCTGGCTAGCCGATCACTTCCTGCTCTACTTTCGCGGCCCGGATTTTCCCCCGCTCGGCAGCTGGGAGTGCTGGATGACGGCGTCGGCGATCGGCGCCGCGACAACGCGCGTCGAGATCGGCACGCTCGTCAGCAGCACCAGCTTTCGCCCGCCCGCGGTGCTGGCCGCGATGGTCAACACGCTTGACGACCTGACCGATGGGCGGCTCATTCTCGGCCTGGGCGCCGGCGACGCCGAGAAGGAGCACCGGGCTATGGGCATCCCCTTCGAGCAGCGGGTCGGCCGTTTCGAAGAAGCCCTCACCATCCTGCACGCGCTCTTGCATGAGGGCCAGAGCAGCTTCGAGGGCCGCTTCTACCAGACCAGCGACTGCCAACTCCTGCCGCCAGGGCCGCGCGCCGGCGGTCCGCCCTTCCTGATCGGCGCCCTGGCCCAATCCCCACGAATGCTCCGCCTGACCGCCCAGTACGCCGACATCTGGAACGTGATGCTGGCCTTCGGCCGCAGCCGCCCCGATGCCATCCCGCCCCTGCGCGCGGCGGTCGACGCCGCCTGTCGCAAGCACGGGCGCGACCCGGCGACGCTGGCCCGCAGCGCGGCCGTGCTGGTCGATTGCTCCGGCTTCGGCTGGTATCCGGACGGCATGGAACCCTTGACGGGGTCGCCGGAAGAACTCGCCGAGGCGTTTCGGGCCTTCGCGCGGGAGGGCATCTCGCATCTCCAGGTGGCCACCTATCCGACGACGATCGAGGGGATCGAGCAGCTCGCGCCCGTGCTGGAGCTGCTGGACCAGACGTGAGGCCCGGCGCGCTCACACGACGCGTGGAGCGCTGCGACTGGGAGGGAAGGTCAGGATGTACGCGAACGTATCCTTGTGGAAGGCGAAGTCGACCGAGGGATTGGATACGCTCCTCGGCAAGGCGGAAGCGGAACTCCTGCCCAAGCTGCAGAGCCAGCCGGGCTTTCGTGACCTGCAAGTGGTGCGGGCGGACGGCGACACCCTGATCTTGATCCACACCTGGGAGTCGAAGGACCAGTCGAACTCCGGCCTACGGCGCCTGACCCCCTGGCTGCTAGCCAACACCGCCACCAAACTCAGCCTGATCAGCCGCCACGGCGGCGACGTGGTCATCTCCGGCAGCGCCGAATAGGGCGGACGCCCCTTCTGCCCGGCTTCGCCCCGGCGTCAGGCGAGCAAGCCGCCGTCGATCACCAGCGGGTGGCCGGTGACGAAGGAGGCCGCGTCGGAGCAGAGCCAGACGACGGCTTCGGCGACCTCTTCCGCCGTGCAGATGCGCCCGAGCGGCGCCTGGTCCATCAACTGCTGCTCCAGCCCCGGGATAACGGCCAGCATGAACTCCGTCGGCGGCGTGCGTACCCAGCCCGGACAGACCGCGTTCACGCGAATGCCGGCGGCCGCGCACTCCAGCGCCGCGACGCGCGTTAGCCCGATCACGCCGTGCTTGCTGGCCACGTAGGCGGCGCGTCCCACATCGCCGCGTAAGCCCGCGACCGAGGAGGTATTGACGATCGCCCCGCCGCCCCGCGCCCGCATCAGCGGGATCTCATGCTTGAGGCAGAGCCAGATTCCCTTCAGGTTCACGCCGAGGATCGCGTCCCACAAGTCTTCCGTGTACTCTTCCAGGGCGATATCGCCGGCGATCATGCCGGCGTTGTTGTGGGCACAATCGAGCCGGCCATAGATGTCCAGGGTACGGCTGATCATCGCCTCGACATCGGCGGCGCGGCGCACATCCACCAGCACGAAGGTCGCCTCGCCGCCGGCCGCGGCGATCAGCGCGACGGTCTCCGCGCCCCCCTCCGGCTCGATATCGGCCACCACCACGCGCGCCCCGGCGCGGGCGAAGGCACAGGCCGAGGCGCGTCCCAGGCCGGACGCCGCGCCCGTCACCAGCGCCACCCGTCCGGCCAACTGATTGGCCGGCAGCTTCCCCACTGTCATCCCCGTGTCCCCATCCAGAGTACGTGCCGACGCCGAAGCCTATCAAATCCGCTGGCCGGCCAGCGCCATGATGGGGAAGATGTGCCGGTAGAGGTGGTAGTTGATGTAGAAGTCGCCCGGGAAGCCGGTGCCGGTGTACTGCGGCTCCTCCCAGGTGCCGCCCTGCTGGCGCTGGCGCAGGAAGTCGAGACCACGCCGGCAGGCCGGCTCGTCCCCTCGCCCGGCCAACTGGAGCGTGAGCGCGGCCCAGGCGGTCTGCGAGGGGGCGCTCTCGCCGACGCCGGCGAAGGAGGGGTCGAGGTAGGAGTGGCAGGTCTCGCCCCAGCCGCCGTCCGCGTTCTGGCGCGAAAGCAGCCAGTCGACCGCGCGCCCGGCGCGGTCGGGGAGCCGCTCGCCTGGCCCGTAGAGCGCCGCCAGCGCCGCCATGACGCACCAGGTGCCGTAGATGTGGTTCACCCCCCAGCGGCCCCACCAGGAGCCGTCCGGCCGCTGCTCGCGCCGCAGGTAGGCCAGTCCGCCGGCCACCACCGGCTCGGCCGGGCCGTAGCCGTCGCGCGCCAGCATCTCCAGCACGTGCGCCGTCACGTCATCAGACGGCGGGTCGGTCAGCGCGCCGAAGTCGGCGAAGGGGAGGCGGTAGGGCATCCGGCTGGTGTTGTCGCGGTCGAAGGCCGCCCAGGCGCCGTTCCGCGAGCGCATCGCCAGCACCCAGCGCACCGCGCGCCGCACGGCCTGCCGCACCTCGGCTGCCTCGCCCTCATGGACGGCGTCGAGGAGCGCCACGGCCACCACGGCGGTGTCGTCGATGTCGGGGTACGTATCGTTGGCGAACTCGAAAGCCCAGCCGCCGCATTCGACCGGCTCCGGCACGCGCACCTGCCAATCGCCGCCGCCCGAGATCTGCTCCTCGAGCAGCCAGCGCACCGCCGCGCGCAGTTGCGGATCCTGGCGCGGCACGCCGGCCCGGCGCAGCGCGATGACGGCCCAGGCGGTATCCCAGACCGGCGACTGGCAGGCCTCCAGCCGCCAGCCGCCCTCGTCCTCCCAGGCGAAGCTGTCCAGCCCGGCCAGGCCGCGACGCATCACCGGATGGTCGAGCGCCATCCCCTCCAGATTGAGGGCGATCAGCGAGTAGACCCAGGGGGGCTGGATACCGCCCCAGCCCCCGTCGGCCTCCTGCCGCTCTACGATCCAGTCGACCAGACGGCGGCGGGCGCGGGCGCGCCCCGGCTGGCGCGGCAGGCGGTCGTAGCGCTTGAGCAGGCGGTCGGCCCACCAGAAGAGGCCGCTGCCCGGCACGCGCTCCAGCAGCGGCTCGCTGCCGGGCGTCACCAACTCGGACAGCTGGCAGCCGAGTGGGCGGCAGGGGCGGCGCGAGAGCACGATCAGGAGTGGCGCGATGGTGCCGCGCGCCCAGCAGGCGAAATCATAGAGGTTGAAGGGGAGATTCGCGGGCAGGTAGTACAGCTCGGGCGGCATGCTGGGCACGCCGCGCCAGGGATACTGCCCGAAGAGCGCCAGCCAGATCTTGGTGAAGACGCGCGCCCGCGCCACCCCGCCGAGCTGGTGGATCACGCGCAGCGCCCGCGTCAGCGGCGCGCTGGCCGGATCGACCCCCAGCAGCTTGAGCGCGACGTAGGCCTCGACGGTCGTGCTGAGGTCGGCCGGGCCGGCGTAGTAGAGCGCCCAGGAGCCGTCCTCGCGCTGGTTGTTCAAGATGTGGATCAGCGCGCCGTCGCGGATCGGCTCCAGCGGCAGGCCGAGGAAACGCAGCAGCAGGATGTGCTCGGCGGTCATGGTGACGTTGGTCTCCAGCTCGCCGCGCCACCAGCCCGCCGGGTTCTGCCGCTCGCGCAGCCAGGCCACCGCCTGGCCGAGCGCCTCAGCCATCGCCGCCCGCCTCTCGATCCGCCAGATTCGCCGCTAGCGCCGCCGCCGCCGCGCGCCCGCTGCGCACCGCCGACTCCATCGTCGCCGGCCAGCCGGTATCGGTCCACGACCCGGCGATGACCACCTCGGGGCAGGCCGTGTGGGGGCCGGGGCGGCGCAGCCCCGGCGCCGGGATGAAGGTCGCCTCGCGCTCGCGGGTAGCCGCGCCGCGCAGCGGTCGCCGTCCGGCCAGCGGCGGCAGCAGCGCGGCCAGCTCGCGCTGGCAAAGCTCGATCAGCTCCGCCTCGGGGCGCAGCACCTGCTCCTCGGCCGCGCTCAGACTGCAGCAGAGGTAGCCGGGCGCCTTCTCGAAGACCCACTGCACCGGCGAGTCGATCAGCGCGGCGAAGCCGAAACCGAGGTGCGCGACGTCGTACCACAGGTGCACGTCGACGATTGGTGCGCTCTGGAAGCGGTCGAGCCCGCTCAGCCCGAGACGCTCGGGCTCGCCGAGCAGGTGTGCCAGCGCCTGCGGCGGCAGGGCCAACACGACCCCGTCGTAGGCGATCCGCTCGCCGTCGGCCGCGACCAGCGCGCGCAGGTGTGGGCGCGACTGCCCGTCCGGCCCGCTCGCCAGCTCCAGCGCGGCCACCCCACGGCGACGGAAGACCCGGTTGAGCGGTTGCGCCGCCTGCTCGGCCAGGCGCCCCAGCGGCACGCGCGACCAGCCCAGCCGCGCCGCGCCCCGATCGCCCAGGAAGGCGGTGGCGATCACGAAGCAGGCGGCCTCGGCGCTGACCGACTCCGGCCGGGCGTTGAGCGCCGGCACCAGGAAGGGCTCCCAGAAGGCGCGGCGCGCGGCCTCGGACTGGTGCTGCCGGCGCAGCCAGGCGGCGAAGGTCTCGTCCGGCGGCGCCGGACGCCGAGCGGCGCGCACCGCCAGCGCCAGCCGCAGCCGGTCGGCCAGCGACAGGTGACGGTAGCGCATGAGGGCCGGCGCCAGATGGTACGGCGCGGGCAGCCGCGCCGCCCGCATCCGCGCGGGCGCCCGGCTGCGCGCCAGCAGCAGCACGTCGAAGCGCGGCTGGAGGTAGAGCGGCGCGCCGCCGTCGGGAAGCGGTCCGAGCTGCTCGACGAAGTCGATGAACTCGGTAAAACAGGCGAGGTAGACGTGCTGGCCGTTGTCGACCTCGACGCCGTCGATCTCGAACGAGGTCGCCTTGCCGCCCAGCAGGCGCGAGCGCTCGAAGAGATCGACCGCGTAGCCCTGCCGCGTGAGCGCGCGAGCCGCGCTCAGCCCGGCTAGCCCGCCGCCGACGACCGCGACCGCTAGATGACCCGTGCCCATGCGCGCCCCATCACCGCCAGCTTCTGGCGCGAGTCGAGCGACAGCCGCCGGCGCAGCGGCAGTTCCGGCTCGCGCTCCAGCCGGTCGAGGATCGCCTGATAGAGCCCCGCCATGGTCAGGACGCAGGCGGCGGCACGTCGCGGGATGTGCTCCTGGACGTGCAGCCCGGCTGCGAAGGCTTCGCGGGCGCGAGACGCCTCAAAGTGGAGCAAGGCGTCCCAGCCGTCCGGCGGCCCCTCCGAGACGAGATCGTCATCGCTGAGGCCGAAGCGCGCCAGGTCCTCCTGGGGCAGATAGACGCGGCCGCGCTGGAAGTCCTCGCGCACGTCGCGCAGCGCGTTGGCGAGCTGCATCGCCACCCCCAACTCGACGGCCTGCTCCAGCGCGATCGGGTCGTCGTAGCCGAAGATGCGCACGCACATGCGTCCGACCGTCGCGGCCACCAACTCGCAGTAGCGGCGCAGCTCCTCCCAGGTGGCGTAGCGGGTGACGCGCAGGTCGAGCGCGACACCGTCGATCAGGCCCTCCAGCTCCTCGTGCGGCAGCCCGTAGCGCCGGATGACCTCGGAGAGGACGTGCATCACCGGATCGGCCACATGACCGGCGAAACAGGCGTCCAGCCGGGCGCGATGCGGCGCCAGCGGATCGCCGGCGAGCGCGCCACCGCACGCCATCCGCAGATCGACGGCGTCGTCGACCTGGCGCGCGAAGCTGTAGAGGGCGTAGATGGCCACGCGCCGGGGGCGGGGCAGGGCGATAAAGCCCCAGTAGAAGTTCTTGGCCTCGCGCCGGGTCAGCGCCTGGCAGTAGGCCTCGCTGCGGCGGAGATCCCAGCCGTCGGAGAGGCCATCAGGACGAGGTATCGTGCGCGGCTGTTGGGTCCCGGTCGGCGACGGAAGCCCATCGGTCGGCTGGTAGCTCTGTCCGAACATCGGCGTGCCTCCTTCCGCGCTCGAGCAGGGCGGCGGCCAGGATACGGGTCCTGGCCGGCGCGGTGACCCGCGGCCGCACCTGGTCGGTCCGGTAGTCGCCGCGGCGGATCGCCGCGACGACCGCCGCGCCGCCCAGCCGGTAGAGCGCCAATTGCACCCCCAGGCGGCCGGGGACCAGCGCCTCCAGCTCTCGGCCGGAGTCGAGCAGCCGCGCGGCGCGGTCGCAGAGATCGCGCACGGCGGCGGCGCTGCCCTCCCGGCGCAGCACCTGCTGCAGGAGATAGACCCGGCCCCGCTCCCCATCGCGGCGCACGTCCTGGGCGAAGTTGGCCAGTTGCAACCCGATGCAGACGTCGTCCGAGAGTCTGTCGGCGGCCGGCTGGCGCACCCCGAAGACGCGCAGCACCAGCCGGCCGACCGGCGCGGCGGAGCGGGTGCAGTAGGCGTGCAGCGCGTCCCACTCTTCGTAGCGGGTCGTCGTCTGATCCTGCACGTTGGCGGCGATCAGATCGAGGAACGGCTCCGGCGGGAGAGCGAAGGCGCGAATCGTCGGACGCAGCGCCAGCAGCACCGGATGCAGCGGCTCCCCTGGCTCGTCGAAGGCGCGTAGCACCAGGGCGCGCCACTCCGCCAGCCGGGCGAGGGAGTCGCCCGAGCGCTCATCCCCGAGATCATCGGTGGTGCGGCAGTAGGCGTAGATGCGCGCCAGGTGCCGCCGCGCCTCCGGCGGCAGGATGCGCGAGGCGACCGAGAAGTTCTCGTAGTGGCGCGCGGCCAGCACGCGGCAGTAGCTGTCGGCGGCGACCAGGGCACTCAACGCACTCATCTGCCGCCTCCGCCCGCGCCTCCACCCCCAGCGCCGGCCACCGGCAGCATGTCCAGCTCGCGGGCGAAGGCGTCGCTCGCGGCCGGCTGGGTCGAGACGAGCCGGTGGGTGCCCTGGAGGTCGCGCACCGTCGCCGTGCCGAGGCAAAACATGGTGGTGCGCAGCGTCTCGATGCACTCCTCGGCCAGCTCCAGCGCCGCGTCCAGCCCGGCGGCGGCGGCGCGCAGGAAGCCCCCGGCGATGCCGGCCATGTCGGCGCCCAGCGCCAGCGCCTTGGCGACGTCCATGCCGTCGCGGATGCCGCCGCTGGCGAAGATGAGCCCTCCCGGCGCGGCGCGGCGCGCCAGGCGCACCGCCTCGGCGGTGGGCAGGCCCCAGCCGGCGAAGGCGGCCGCCACCCGCCGGCGCACCGGGTCGTGGATGCGGTGTCGCTCGACCTCGCTCCAGGAGGTGCCGCCGGCGCCGGCCACGTCCACCGCGGCCACGCCCGCCGCCAGCAGGCTGAGCACCACGTCGGGCGCGATCCCCCAGCCGACCTCCTTGGCGATCACCGGCACCTCCCACTGGCGGCAGAGGTTCGCGATCTTCGCCAGCAGACCGCCGAAGCAGGTGTCGCCCTCGGGCTGCAACGCCTCCTGCAGGGCGTTCAGGTGGAGCACCAGCGCGTCGGCCTCGATCATCGCCACCAGGCGGCGGCACTGCTCCACGCTCACCCCCCGGTTGAGCTGCACCGCCCCCAGGTTGGCGAAGATCAGGGTGTCCGGCGCCAGCGGGCGGACCCGGAAGGTTGGTAGGACCTCGGGGTGCTCCAGCAGCACCCGGCCCGAGCCCAGTCCGAGCGCCAGGCGGCGCTGCTGGGCGACCTGGGCCAGGGTGCGGTTGATGCGCGCCGCTTCGGGGGTGCCGCCGGTCATGCAGGAGATGAAGAGGGGCGCGCCCAGCCCGCGGCCGAAGAGGCTGACGCCGGTATCGACCTGCTCGAAGTCGATCTCCGGCAGCGCGCGTGGGATGAAGCGGTAGGCTTCGAAACCGGTGGTGATCCCCTTGGCGGCGACGTTCTCTTCGAGATTGATACGCAGGTGGTCGGCCTTGCGCGTCGGTGTGCCGGTCCTGGGGCCCGGAGTCGCGTCGGTACTCATGACCAATCGCCTCCGTCCGTGGTGTGTGATCCAGGCAGCCAACCGCGCGAGCGCGCGGTCGGCGTTCCCTCTCCCGCAGGCGGCTGGCGCTCGCTGAGGCGTGATGGAAGCGTACCGGCCCTGCGGGGGCATCCGCCGCAAGCGGCGGGCCGCAATACCGCAGCTTCTCTCCGGCTCGCCGGGATGTCAAGCTTTCTTGCGCGCCGCGTTTCCGAGCCTATAATCGAGGCAGGGGTTGTTTCCCAGACGACCCAGGCAAGGAGGGCGCGTGGCAATTACGATGCGCCAGAAACTCACGATTCTGACCTACATCCTCAAACAACGAATCAAGGGCCGCGGCAAATACCCGCTCGTGCTGCAGCTCGAACCGCTCTACCAGTGCAATCTGGCCTGCGCCGGCTGCGGCAAGATTCAGCACCCGGCGGACGTGCTCAGGCGGCGTTTATCGGTGCGGCAGTGCGTCGACGCGGTCGAGGAGTGCGGCGCGCCGGTCGTCTCGATCGCCGGCGGCGAACCCTTGATCCACCAGGAGATCGACCAGATCGTGGCGGCGCTGGTCGAGCGCAAGCGCTTCGTCTACCTCTGCACCAACGCGCTGCTGCTGGAGCGCAAGCTCGACCGCTTCACCCCCTCGCCCTACTTCTCCTGGTCGGTACACATCGACGGCCTGCGCTCGGTCCACGACGCCTCGGTGCAGCGCGATGGGGTCTTCGAACGGGCGGTAGGCGCCATCCGCGCCGCGCAGGAGCGCGGCTTCCGCGTCACCACCAATACCACCTTCTTCTCGCAGGCGACCCCCGCCAGCGTGCGCGAGGTGCTCGATTTCCTGAACGACGACTTGCACGTCGATGCGATGCAGATCTCGCCGGGCTACGCCTACGAGAAGGCGCCCGACCAGGAGCACTGGCTGGCCGTGGAGCGGACCCGAGCGCTCTTCCGCGAGGCGTTCAGCAGCGGGCGGCGCCGGCGCTGGCGGCTCAACCACACCCCGCTCTTCCTCGATTTTCTGGAGGGGAAGGTCGAGTTCGCCTGCACCGCCTGGGGCATCCCCTGCTACTCGGTCTTCGGCTGGCAGCGCCCCTGCTACCTGATGGCCGACGGCTACGCCGCCTCCTACCAGGAGCTGCTGGAGACGACCGACTGGGAGTCCTACGGGCGCGGGCGCAACCCGAAGTGCGGCAACTGCATGGCGCACTGCGGCTACGAGCCGACCGCCGTCATGGCCACCATGCGCTCGCCGCGCGAGTCGCTACGCGCCACGGCCGATATCGTCCGCGGCAGCCTGCCGCTCCACGCCGCCCACGGCCACGACTGACGCCACATGAGCGGCGAGCCCGTCTTCCTGACCGGGGCGACCGGCTTCGTCGGCGGCCACGTGGCGCGCGCCCTGCTCGACGCCGGCTACCCGGTGACCGCGCTGGCGCGGAGGGGCAGCCACCGGCCGCCGGAACTGGCGGGCTGTCGCTGGGTCGAGGGCGACCTGCGCCGGCCCGGCGAGCTTGTCGGACAGCTCGAAGGCTGCCGCTACCTGGTCCACGTCGCCGCCTGCTACTCCTTCGCGCCGGCACGGCGGGGCGAGATCTGGGCGACCAACGTGACCGGCACCGCCGGGTTGCTCGAAGCGGCTCGCCTGGCCGGGGTCGAGCGCGCGGTGGTGACCTCCAGCTCGGCCACCGCCGGTCCGGCACGCGACGGCCGCCCCGCGACCGAGGCCGACCACGCCGACCCGACCGATTCGTCCGCGGTCTACCACCGCTCCAAGGTCGAGCAGGAGCGCGCGGCGCTGGCCAGCCGGCTGCCGGTCGTCCTGCTGCTGCCCACCACGCCGGTCGGCCCCGGCGACCGCCGCCCGACCCCGACCGGCAAGCTGATCGTCGACTTCATGCACGGTCGCATGTTCGGCTACGTGCCCGGGGGGATGAATCTGGTGCCGGTGGAGGATGTGGCCCGGGCCCACGTCCTGGCCCTGTCGCGCGGCCGCCCCGGCGAGCGCTACCTGCTCGGCGGCGACAACCGCCGCTTCACCGAGATCTGGGCGACGCTGGCCGAGCTGTGCGGCCGACCGGCGCCGCGCCTGCGGGTGCCCTACGGGCTGGCGCTGGCGCTCGGCTGGGCCGACGAGCTGCGCTGCCGCCTCCAGCACGGCCAGGAGCCGCTGGTGCCGCTCGAAGGGGTGGCGATGTCGCGGCACTACATGTTCGCCACCAGCGACAAGGCGCGGGCGGAGTTGGGCTTCGCGCCGGGGCCGAGCCGCGCGGCGCTGGCTCGCGCGGTCGAGTGGTTCCGCGACCAGCACGATGCCTGAGGAGGCCACGCCGCGCGTGCTGGCGCCCACCCTGGTCGAGTACCTGGCAGCCCGGCTCGTACTCGGGCGCGTCCCGGTCCACTACGCGGGGATCGGGCTGCGCCGCTGGCCCGGCGCGCCGGAGGGCACGCCGGTCGTCGTCTGCGGCCTCGCCGGGGCCCTGGTGGACGACCTGCCTTCGGGCTGCGTCCTGATCCCCGAGCAGGATGGGCTGCCGGATGGCTCACGTCGCGCCTGCGATCCTGACCTGGTCGCGGCCCTCAGCGCGGCGGCGCGGTCGCTCGGCTACGACGTGCGCGGCGGGGCGCTGGTCACCGTGCCACAGCTGGCGACCGGCGCCCAGCGGGCACGGCTGGCAGCGGGTGGCTTCGCGGCCGCCGACATGGAGACCGCGCTCCTGCCCGGGAACCTGCGCGTCGCCACCGTGCGCGTCATCCTCGACACGCTCCACCGGCCGCTCTCGGCGCGCTGGGCCAGCCCCACCGCCGCTCTCCATCCCGACCTCTGGCCCGATCTCCCCTGGCTCGCCGGCCACGCCCCCGCGTACGCCCACCGCGCCGCTCGCGTGGTGCGGGAAGGATTACAGCGGCTCGTGCTGTGACAGTTCCTGGCGCGTCCGTATCTGTAGGGGCAGACCCCTGTGTCTGCCCTGTCTCCCCTACGGAGACGCAACGGGGAAACGGGAAACGTCCGTGGCGTACGAGAAGGTGGGCAGTAGGCCACGAGGGCGCAGACACAGAGGTCTGCCCCTACAGCGCGCTCTCGCCGCCCTCGACGGGCTGCCAGCGGACGATCTCCAGCGGGGAGTCAGCGCACTGGACCAGGAGCGTCTCGCCGCGGTGCAGCACCGTCCCGGGTGGGGCCGGCGCTGACTCATCAACCAGCCGGGTGCGGGTGATCAGCGCCGGTACGCCCTCGATCTCGCCGATGGCGCCCTCCGGGACGCCCCGCACACCGATCCAACTGCGCACCTGGTTGTGGATCTCCCGCGCC
>DASSHC010000305.1:0-12305 GCA_035693105.1 Thermomicrobiaceae bacterium
GCGCTGCTGCTCGAACGTCTCCAGCTTCTCGGCTGGGAGATTGTCGGCCAGCCAGGCACGCACTTTAGCCCGGAAGGCTTCGTCTTCGGGCGAGTAGCGGAGGTCCATCGGACGTTCCTCCGATCTCCACGGCTCATCACCGTGGTAGGCGCCCGAGACGCGAGCGATTCCGCGAGACCGGGCGCGAGACTGCGGGTGAATCCAGGGGCAGTATAGACCTGGTCCCCGGAGCGCACAACGATTCGTCGATGGATCCACCCTGCCGGCCGGTTACGGCGACCACGCGACGATCACCGGGCCGTGCGGCGTATCGCTGCCGCCGGACGGCTCACGTGTGACTTCCAGCGCCTCGGCCGCGGGGCCAACGCCGTGGCCCTCGACGACCACCAGCGCGCTCCCATCTTGGCCGGGCGTGACGGTCGCCAGCGGCAGCCACACCCCGCCGCGACGGAGCCAGAATTGATAGATCTGGCCGCTGGGCGCCTGGGGGAAGTGTTCGAAGGTGATGACGGCGAGGTCGCCGCCGGGGCGGCTGCGGTAGGTCGCGTGGGTCGCGGCCGGCGCGCCCGGCGCCGCGGTCAGCCGCAGCGGGACGACATCGCTGGACGTCACCGCTTGCAGCGCGCGGCTGTCTTGATCGATCCGCGACTGCTGCCGCTGCAGCCGGGCCTCGACCGCCGCCAGGATGCCGCCGATCACGACGATCGCCAGCAGCAGGGCCAGCAGGAGCGCCCCGCGCAGCTTCTGAACGCCGGCACGGATGCGGGTCTTGACCGTGCCGAGCGGCACCTGCAGGTAATTGGCGATCTGCTCGTGGGTCAGATCCTCGAAATAGGCCAGGCTGAGCGCCTGCCGCTGGGCCGGCGGCAGCCGGTTGACCGCCGCGCGCAGCGTCGCGCGGCGGTAGTCCTGCCAGACGACCTCGGAGGGGTCCGGCCCGGCGTCGGCCAGCGCGCCGAGCTGGAGCCCCTCGGGGTCGGGGATGGCCCGCGGCCGGCGACTGCGGCGGCGCAGCTCGTTGAGGACCCGGAGATGGGCAATGCGCAGGATCCAGCCACGCGCCGAGCCTTTCTCCGGGTCGAACGTGCCGGCGTGCCGCCAGAGCGCCACGAAGACATCCTGCACGATCTCCTCCGCTGCCGGCCGGTCGAGCGACTGGGCCGCCAGGTTGAAGATCAGCGGGGCGTAGCGGCGATGGAGGTCCTGGAGCGCCGCGTGCTCCCCGCCGGCCATCTGCCGCAGGAGATCCTCGTCGCTCTGCCCCTCACTCGCCGGGCTCGCGTGCTCGGATTCCTTCATCGCCACGTCCCCGATCTGTGCCGGTCGCAACGTCGCTCGCGTCATATGCGCATTCCTCAGGGTACCAGCAGCTGGCAGGGGCGCACCCCTGCCAGCCGGCGACTAGCCAAGTGTCGAATCCACGATCGCGAGCGGGCGCTTGTGCTCCACGTAGCTGACACTGGCGATGCCGAGCATCTTGCGAAGCTGATTCGCCGGGACGAGCATCGGTCCCGGGGCCGGCGCGGTGCCAGGGGCCGGTTGCGGGAAGGCGGTGCCCCTGGCGGTGTGGAAGGTGATATTGCCTTCCACCTTCTGCAGCACCTGATGAATGTGCCCGTTCAGCACGGTAACCGAGCCGAAGCGCCGCAGATACGAGAGCGCCTGCTCAGAATCCTGGGTTCCCCAACCCCAGGCCGGGTAGATCGTCCAGAGTGGGATGTGAGCGTAGACGACGATCGGGGTGCTGGCGGCCAGTCCGGCGACATCTTTCTGCAACCAACCAAGCTGCTCCGGTCCCAGATTGCCGAGCCCGTTCGTCTGGAGGTTCATGACGTTGTTGAGCCCGACGAAGTGCACCCCCTTGTAGTCGAAGCTGCTCCAACCCTGGCCGGTCGCGCCGCCGCCGAAGCGGTCGAAGTATTGCTTGCCGTTGTCGCTGAAGACATCGTGCTCGCCCGGCACATAGAAGACCAGATCGGTCTTGGCGCTCTTGAGGCTCTGCTCCACCGTATCAAACTCGTCCGGCTTGGAGAGATGGCTGAGATCGCCGGTGTGGAGGACGAAGGCGGGCCGCGCCGGGAGCGCGTTGACCTTGGCGATCGCCTCGTGCAGCGTGGCGGTGACGTCGGTGTTAGGCGCTTTGTTGAACCCAATATGGCTGTCGCTGATCTGGGCGAAGGTGAAGTCGCCCTGCTTGGCGGCGGCGTTGCCGCCGAAGGTGCAGGAGCTGAGAATGCCGCCGGAGACCGTCCAGAGCACCCCGGTGCCGGCCCAGGCCATGCACTTGAGGAAGTGGCGCCGGTCGATGCCGTCGGATGATTCCGGCGCAGCGGCGTCGCGGTCAATTGGCTGCGCGGTCGAGATCTGCTCATGGGTCGTCATCGCACGATCACCTCTCCGTTCATGATCGGGTGGATGGCACAGTAGTAGGCATACGTTCCGGCGCTGCCGAAGTGGAAGCTGAAGTGGTCGCCGGTGTCGAGCGCCTGGGAGGCGAAGACCCCCTTCTGGCGGCTGGTCACGGTGTGCGGCACGTCATCCTGGTTGATCCAGGTCACCTCGGTCCCGACCGGCACCGTCAGGCTGGCCGGTTGGAAGGCGAAGTTGCCGATGAAGACCTGATTCGGCCCGGGCGTCGCCGCGTTGGCGGGCTGGGTCGGCGGCGTCATCGGCATGCTTCCCATGGTGCCGCTCATCCCGGCCATGGTCGGTATCGCCGCCCCGCTCGTCGCGCCCGCCGCTCCGGCGCGCCCACAGGCAGCCAAGAGGACAGGCAGCGCAGTCGCGCTGACACCGAGCGCGCCCATCTGCCTGAGAAACCGGCGCCGGGAGCATGGCGTGGTCGGCGCTTCGTTCTTCGAGACGGCGGCCGTCGCGTGAGTCGCGGAGCCGGATGTGGTTGGTGGACACATACACAAGTCTCAAGGTCCTTCCGCGGTCGGTCGTATTCCGCCTGGCAGCCACCGATCCGGAGGACGCGGCCGGATCGGCGGCCGGTCAACGTGCGTCCTCGATACGGCACTCAATACACCGGCTCGGCCGGTTTGGATTGCGGCGGCTGTCAGGTGTCAAACAAGCAGCGGAAGACGCGGACGAAGACGACGGTGCCCCTCGGCACCGCCCCCAGCGCCGCCAGAAGGTGCATGAGCCCGGCGCGATGACGGGGGGGGAAACAGGGCGGCTCCGTCCGCCACGGGGCCACCCCCCACCGGAAACATCACGATTCAATGCCGATGTTGACGATTGTAGGGGCAGACCCCCGTGTCTGCCCTGTCGCGGTTATCGCCGGATCTTGTCGCCGCCGGCCCCTACGCCAGCCCCTCCGGCTCGTCGGCGGCGTGCCAGAGGGCGCGCATCTCGGAGCAGGTATCGAGCAGGAACGACAGGTTCCCCTCGGCTGCCACCCGACCGTCCTTCAAGACGATGATGTGGTCGGCGCGGCGCAGCGCGGTGCGGCGGTGCGAGACGGCCAGGCAGGTGACCTCGCCGCCCGCGAAGAGGCGCTCCCAGAGCGCCTGCTCGGTCTCGACATCGAGCGCGCTGGAGAGGTCGTCGATCACCAGCAGTTCGGCGCCCCGCACCAGCATGCGCGCCGCTGCCGCGCGCTGCACCTGCCCGCCCGAGAGCTTGACCCCGCGCGTGCCGACCGCCGTCTCAAGCCCCGCCTCCAGCGCCGCCACGTCGTCCTCCAGCACCGCGCCGCGCAGCGCCGACTGGAGCGCCGCCGGATCGCCGGGCAGCCCGAGCAGGATGTTCTGCCGCAGCGTCTCGCTGAAGAGGCGCGGCGCCTGGGCGGTGTAGGCCGCGCGCGGCGGCACCAGGACGGACGCTGGATCATCCACGAGTTGATCGTTCCAGCGAATCTCGCCATCCTGCGGCGGCAGCAGGCCCAGCAGCGTCCGCAGCAGTGTGGTCTTGCCCGCGCCGACACGCCCGGTCACCACCGTCAGCGTGCCACGCGGCAGGCGCAGGTCGACGCCGTCGACGCCGCGCCCCGACTCGGCGTAGCGATAGGCCAGCCCGCGCGCCTGCAGCAGCGCCAGCCGGTCGGCCGGGCCGCGCTCCGGCGCCGCCGGCTCCGGCAGCGGCCCGCGCACCTGGAGCGAGGTGGGCGCGACCAGGCCGGCGGGCGGCGCGTCGCCCAGCAGCGCGCCCATGCGACTGAAGGCCACACCGGTCTGGTGGTAGTGCGCCAGGAAGCGGCCGAGCCCGTCGGTGAACCCGGCGATACCGCCCAGATAGGAGACGAAGAGGACGAAGTCGCCGACCGTCAGGCTGCCGGAGCGCAGGCCGCCGGCGGCCAGCAGCATGATCAGTCCGGTGCCCAGGTTGATGCTGCTGGACGCGACGGCCTCCACCACCTGGGTTGCCAGGCGGTCGGCCAGCACCGTGCGCCGGCGCCGCTGGTTGAGCCGGCGGAAGTAGGCCACGGCGCGCTCCTCGGCGCCGGCGCCCTGCAGCGCCGGGACCGCCGCCAGGATGTCGCCGATGGCGCCGGTCACCTGGCTGGTAGCCGCGCTACTGGCGGCGCGGTAGCGGCCCAGCGTCCCGCTGGCCCAGCGTGCCACCAGCGTCACCGCCAGCAGCAGGAGGAAGACCGCCAGCGTCATGCGCGCGTCGACGCGCAGCAGGATCACGAAGGCCAGCGCGGCCACCACGGTCTCGCCGAGCAGCCCGGCGATCCAGTCGATATTGTCCTCGGCGTGGAAGGCGTCGTCGCGGAAGCGGCTGATCGCCTCGCCGAGCGAGCAGGGCAGGGCAGCGGCGCCCGGCCGCTCCAGGATGTGCCGCAGCAAGTTGCGGCGCAGCACCCCGCTGGCGACAAAGCGAAAGTTGATCTCGACGAAGCCGCCGCCCAGCCAGAGCGCCGCGCGGCCCACGGCGAGCGCCGCCAGCAGCAGCACGAGCCCGCGCGTGCTGGCGAACGAAGGCGCCTGGCCGGTGAGATTATTGAAAAAGGCGCGGGCGATCAGCCCGGGGAGGAGCCCCGAGAGGTTCAAGATGGCCCAGAGCAGCGCCTCCAGCAGGAAGATCCACCAGAGGTAGCGGGCCATGCCCAGCAGGTAGCGCCAGGTCGGCAGCGATTGCGCCTTCATGAGGCCACCCCCTCAGTTTGCGCGGCGAGCCGCAGCAGCGCGGCGAAGCGCGAGCCCGGGTCGGCGGCCAGCGCCGGGCGCGGCCCGTACTCGCGCACCCGCCCCTCCTCCAGCACCAGGATCTCGTCGGCGTAGGCGAGGGTCGCCAGGCGGTGGGCCACGATGATGCCGGTGCGGCCGGTCAGCAGCCGGCCGAGCGCGGCTTGCACCAGCCGCTCGGTGGCCGGGTCGAGCCGCGAGGACGGCTCGTCCAGGATGACCACGTCGGGATCGCGCAGGAAGACGCGGGCGCAGGCGAGCAGTTGGGCCTCGCCGGCCGAGAGCCCGAGGCCGCCGGGGCCAAGCGGCGTCTCCAGCCCGCGGGGCAGCCCACGCAGCCAGTCGCCCAGTCCCAGCGTCTCCAGCACAGCGGCGAGCCGCTCGTCCGGCACGGCGTCGTCGAAAAGCGTGAGGTTGTCGCGCAGGCTGGCGCTGAAGAGGTGGATCTCCTGTGTCACCAGGCCGATGCGCGCCCGCAGCGCCGCCAGCCGGACCGCGCGCAGGTCGACACCGCCCAGGCGCACCGCACCGGTTGTCGGATCGTGGAAGCGGGGGATCAGCCGGGTCAGCGTCGTCTTGCCGCTGCCGGTGCGCCCGACCACGCCCAGCACGCGCCCCGGCTCCAGGCGCAGCGTGACGTCGCGCAGCACCGGGGTGTCCTCGGCGTAGGCGAACGAGACGCCGTCCAGCTCCAGCGAGAGCCGGCCCGGCGGCAGGGCCGCGCCGGGGCCGTCGACCAGGCGCGGCGTGGTGCGCAGCAGCGACTCGACGCGGCCGATGCTGGCGTCCGCCTGCTGCAGGTCCTCGATCTCCTTGCGCACCTGCTCGATCGGCAGGCGCACCAGCTCGAGGTACTGGAAGACGAGATAGACCGCCCCAATGGTCAGCGCGCCCGCGTGGTAGCGCATGGCGCTCAGGGCGAAGGCGAGGGCCAGCGCGAGGCCGAAGAGGCCGTAGGTGGTGGCGAAGAGGGAGTAGCCCCACATCCCGGCCCGCCGCGTCGGCGGGAGCCAGGCGCGCATCACCTCGGCGCAGCGACGGAGCACGAAGGCGCCGGCCCGGCTGGAGCGGATGTCCTCCAGCCCGGCCAGGTACTCACCCAGGAAGCCGTAGAAGTCGGCGCTAGCCTGGCGCTCGGCGGCCCAGGCGGGGGTGGCCGCGGCCCGGATGCCCAGAATGGCGCCCGCGCCCAGCAGGAAGAGGAGGCTCAGCCCCAGGCCGATGCGCCAGTCGACGACGATCAGGAGCGCCAGCACCGCCAGCATCAAGAGCACGTTGCCGAGCACGTAGACCACGAAGCGCGAGAAGAAGCGCGCCAACGTGCCGACGTCGCCGTCCACGCGCTCGATCAGCTCGCCGGGCGTGTGCGCGTTGTGGAAGCTGGCGTCGAGCCCGAGGAGGTGGGCCAGCAGGTCGGCGCGCAGCGCGTTGGTCGCCGCCCAGCCCACGTTCTCGGCCACGTAGGTCTCGGCCACGGCCACGCCCTGGCCCAGCACGGCCAGGACTAGCGACAGCAGCGCCAGCAGGGTCAGCGCGCGCAGCGGCGCGCCCGCGGTTGCCTGGTCGACGAAGCGGCTGCCGACCAGCGGCGCGGCCACCTGCACGCCGATGGTGGCGCCGAGGATCAGCGCCAGCAGCAGCATGCGGGGCCACTCCGGCCGCAGGTAGCGGGTCAGCAGCCGGCGGTAGCGCGCCAGCGAGCCTGGAGCGCGCATCAGCGCCTCCCCGTCGCGCCGAGGGCGGCTTGGCTGCTCTTGGTGTGGAAGGGATCACGTGGGGCGCGGTTGGCCTTACCGGCGTCTACCCGCGCGCAGGATTCGGTCTGGACAACGCCCATGCATCGCTCTCTCGTTGAAGAACCGCTCGGCTGCTCGACTCTTCAACGTTGGCTGCATGGGACGCTCCTCGTGGCTGCACGGCGGCGAAAACCGGACCCGGTTGCCCGACCGGATCGGATTCTAGCAGCCGGGCAGACGCAGATGCCAGAGGATCGGCGTTTCCTGCGCTGACAAGGTCTGGCGATGAATGAGGCAGGGCAGGCACGGGGGCCTGCCCCTACCGGGCACACGCATCGCCATCATGCGGTAGGGGCGGCCCCCCGTGGCCGCCCTCGTTGCCCCACGCATCGGTCACAGGGGAATGGGCGATGTTGGGTGGCGGACGACCACGTCCGGCGATAGACGAGGCAGGGCAGGCACGGGGGCCTGCCCCTACCGGGAAAACGGCCGTCGTTCCTCCGGAAGGGGCGGCCCCCCGTGGCCGCCCTCGTCGCCCCCACGCCATGCCTTCCTGGTCGGCCACTAATCCGCCGCCGTCCGTTCCCCCGCCGGCTCCTCATCCTCCGCCAGTGGCGGCTGAATATCGGCCGGGCGGCGGAAGGGGCGACGCCAGCTCAGGCGGCGGGCGGCGACGTCGAGCGGCAGGAGGAGCAGGGCCAGGCCAAGCAGCCAGGGCCAGAGCGGCAGCCGCTGCTCGACCGCGCTGCTGCTTAGGCTCGGCGGCAGATCGGCCGGCTGCCGCAGCTCGTGGCCGCCGCCGCGCTCGGCCAGCAGGCTGAGCAGGGGCTCGTTCAGGCCGACGGTGCGCCCCTCGGGGCCGGGGCTCTCGACGGCGAAACCGACGGTCGCCTGGCGCGCGGTTTGCCCCCTATCTTCCTGCTCGAAGAGGACGTGGTAGGCGCCCGGCCGGTCGAGCGCCAGCGTGGTCTGGTAGCTGCCGGGCGCGACCTGGGGCAGGCTGACCTCGCGCGCCGTGCCGTCCGGCAGCCGGATGGTGGCGCGCGTGTCGAGCAGGTCGGCGAAGGTGCCGTCGGGATTCGTGCTCTCGGCCCGCAGCGTCACCAGCCGGCCGTCGGGTGCGATCTGGGCCGACACGTGGAAGTCGGGCGAGTCCGGCCCCGGAAGCGTCCAGCACACCAACTGCGGCCAGAAGCGGTTTGCGGAAGCCCAATCCGCCGCCGACCAGGCGTCCGCCCAGTCGTCGCCGGCCACGCCGGAGGTCCAGGCGACCACGCGGCCGAGGCCGTACTGCCAGTGAGCCAGCAGTGGGTCGCCGGCGGCGGTGACCAGCGCCGTCACCGCCCGGGCGCGCGGCGTGGTCGCCTCGTAGCCCTGCAAGGTGGGGAAGTCGCCGGAGAGGTCGCGCAGCAGCGGGCTGGCGTCCTTGGGCTGGGCCGAGACCGTCCCCTCCACCTTGGCCATGGTGGTCAGGATGGCGGTCTCCTTGGCGGCGAACTCCGGGATGGCGGTGGCGCGCGCGGTGAAGTAGTAGCGTCCACCGCCCAGGTCGGCCAGGCGGCTGAGCAGATTGGTGTCGGCGTCGGAGCCGATGGCCACGGTCGAGAGGGTGATCTGGTCCGCCTGCATCTGGCCGGTCAGCGCCTCGTAGCCGCTCTCGTCCGACTCGCCGTCGGTCAGCAGCACGATCTGCTTGACTGCCGCGCTGGCCTGGGCTGCTGCCTGGTAGGCCGCCGAGAGCGGCGGCAGAATCGAGGTGCCGCCGCCGCTCTCGATCCCGGCCACGCTCGCCTCGGCGCGCTGGATATCTGCCTGGCTGGCGAGCTGCGTCGGCGGCACGACCCACTGGTAGGTGCTCTCGAAGGCGATCACGCCGACGGTGTCGCCGGGCTGCAGCATGGCGATGGCGCGGGCGGCCGCCTCGCGCGCCATCGCCACCTTGGTCGGCTCGTCCGGCTCGGTCGAGGTCGACATGCTGCCCGACTTGTCGACCACCAGGAAGAGCGCCACGCTGGGACGCTTCGGGCGCGGCGGCGGCTGCGAGGAGACCGGCAGGATCTGGTCGAGCACCGTGCCGGTATAGCCGCCGGTGCCGTAGCTGTGCGGACCGCCAACCACTAGCAGCCCGCGGCCAAGCTGCTGCACGAAGAGCTGCAAGGTCTTCTGCTGGTCGAGCGTCAGGCTGGTGGCGGGCGTGTCGATCAGCACCGCGCCGTCGAAGTCATCGAGCGCGTCGGCGCTGGGCGGGATGCTGCCGGCGGGCCGCGTGCTGACCTGGAGGCCGTCGTTCGCGAGGATCGTAGCCAGTCCGGCGCCGTCGCCCGGCTGCCCTTCGAGCAGCAGGACGCGCCCGGCGTCCTTGACGACCGTGACTCCGCTCAGGCTGTTGTTGTCGGCGCGCGTGTCGCGCTCGGGCGCGACCTCGACGCGCAGGTCGTGGAAGCCGAGGCCGCGCAGCCGCGGCGAGAGCGTCATACGGTTGACCCCCGCCGCCAGCTTGACCGGCTCCGTTGCGGCCGGCTGCCCGTCCACCGTCAGGCGCAACTCCGCCCCCATCGCCGCGCTGCTCCGCACCGTCAGACTCAGGTCGAGCGCGTCGCCGGCGCGCACCGAGGGCGGCACGTCGAAGGACACGGCGGCGACCTCCGGCTGGGCGGGCGGAAGGGCGACGTAGTTGGCGACCGTGCCCGGCTGGAGGGCGTTCTCGGCCTGCCCGACGTTCTCCCAGCCGTCGCTCAGTAAGACGAGGTCGCGCGGCTGGCCCGGCGCTGCGGGCTGGATCGCCTGTGCCATGTCAAGCGCGTCGGCGAGGTTCGTGGCCGAACCGTCGAGTGGGCCGAGTGCGGCGCCGTCCGGCCCGGCGAGTTGCGCCTGCCGCCCGAAGGCCACGATAGCGGTGTGGCCGTCCGGGCCGAGCAGCGCGCTGGCCTGCGTCACCCAGGCCCGCGCCGCCGCCTGTTGCGCCTGGCTCATGCTGGCCGACTGATCGAGCACGAAGACGACCGAGCGTTCGATGTGGTTGGAGGCGAGGAAGGGTACGGCCAGCGCCGCCAGCAGCAGCCAGATGATGGCGATGCGCAGGGCCAGCGCGGCGGAGCGCTGCAGGCGCGGCATGGCCCGCAGCCGGGCGCGGGCGGCCAGCAGCAGCAGGAGCGGGACCGCCGGCAATGCCAGCAGCACGGGGTGCTCAAAGCGCAGCCCGCCGATCTGCTCCACCGCCCTTCCCTCCTCTCTGAGCGCCCTCGGCTACGTGCGGCGGTCCGCTCGATCTCGTTATGGTAGGGGCAGACACAGAGGCTGCCCTCGTGGCCCATCGCCGGTCGTAGTCGTGAGCGCTGCCGTTGACCCTTTCCCCGCCGCTTCCACTTGGGGGAGGCCGGGCAGACACAGAGGTCTGCGCCCACCGTGGACGCGGCCGGCACCGCGGCCACCGACAGTGCCGACGACGCTAAGCCCGCCGGGCGAAGACCAGCCACTCCAGCCCGAGCAGCACCAGGCCCAGCGCCGCCAGCGCCCACCACCACTCGGCTACCACCGGCTTCACATGGACCGCCGTCAGATTGGCCGCCAGCGGCGCCAGGGAAGCGCGTGGCTGAATGTCGGACTCAACTGGATCGAGCAGGTTGACCGCGAAGCCGCCGAGCACACGGCTCGGGTCGGCGGCGTCGACCAGCCGGTAGCGCCCCACCTGATCGGTGCCGGTGATCGTCAGCGCGCTGCCGCTTGCGCTCCTGCTCGCGCTCAGCGGCTCGCGGCTGCCATCGGGCCGGATCAGCAGCGCGCGGCCCGAGGCTGGCGCCGGCAGCGTCACCGGTTGGCCCGGCGCGATGGCCATCTCCTCGCCGGCCAGCAGCTCGGAGACCGCGTTGCTGATCAGCAGCGGGAAGGCCAGCGACTTGTCGCGCCCATCCTGGGCCGGGTCGAAGGCCAGCACGACGATCGCGCGGCCGTCGAGCCGGCCATCCAGCAGCAGCCCCGCCTGGCCGCTGGAGACCACCGCTCGCGCCCAGGCCGGCACGGCCAGCCCCGGCGACGTGTCGAGCTCGAGCGCGGCCACATCCACCCCCTGCAGTAGCGGGCTGGTCTGGTCGATGGTCGTCAGCGGCGCGGCGCTCGCGGCTGGCGCCAGCAGCGGGTTTCCGGCTGGCGGATCGACCAGCAGGAGCGGGCCGGGCGGCAGCCGGTCCGGCAGCACGCCGTCGAGGACGGTCAGGTCGGTGCTGTCAGCCGCTGCATCGAAGCCGCGGGGACTGACCACGCGCAGGCGCACCGTGGGGATGGCCTCCAGCGCGCGGCGCAGCGCGTCCGGTGTGGCTGAGACCAGCAGCACGTCGCGCGGGGAGCCGCCGGGGGCGCCGGCCTCGGCCTGGTCGTCGAGCGCCAGGCTATCGCCGGCCCCGAGCCGCACCGCGAGCCGGCTCAGCCAGTCGGGGAGCGCGACCACCAGGCCGGCGCTGCCGCGCGCCGGGAGGGCGACCTGGCGCTCGGCCACCGGCTGGCCGCTGGCGGCGTCGAGCACCTCCACCGGCGCGCGCACCGGCTCGGCTGCGCTGTTGATCAGCTCCACGTAGGCCTCGCGCCCCTGCCCGGAGGGCTGCGCCTTGACCGCCACCGACGCGATCGCCTGGTTGCCGCCGCCCGCGCCTGCCACCGGCACGAACGTCACCGGAGCGGCGAGCGCGCCCACCGGGGCGAGCGGCTCGAAGGCGCCGTCGGTCAACACGACCACCGAGCCGGGTCGGCCCGGCTTGACGGCGATCGCCGTCTCGGCCAGCGCGAGCGCGTCGCCCAGCGCCGCCGTGCCCGACCCCGGCCGCGCAGCCAGCAGCGCCGGGCGGACCGCGCGCGGGCTCCCCTCGGCCAGCAGCGTGGCCGTGGTGCCGGCGCGCACCAGGATCACGCGGTCGCTGCCGTCCAGCCGGTCGAGCCGGCGCAGCGCCTCGGCCCGCGCCGCCGCGAAGCGGGTGTTCGCCACGTCGCCGGCCTGCATGCTGGCCGAGGCGTCGAGCACCAGCGCTACCTGCCGCGGCTGGTGGCCGAGCAGCCGGCCCGGACGCATCAGCGCCAGCCCGAGCGCGGCGGCCGCCAGGAGCTGGAGCGCGAGCAGGAGACTGAAGGGCGGGCGCCGCAGCCGGTCGAGCCCGCTGGCGGCCGGCGGCAGATCGGTCCAGAGGAAGAGCGCCGGCACCCGCACGCGGCGCGAGTGGCCGCGCAGCGCGTGAAGCAGCAGGATCGCGCCGATCACGAGGGCCGGCAGCAGGACGGCGAGCGGCAGGAGCAGCGTCATAGTGGCCGCTCAGCGCACCAGCGCGACGCGTCGCAGATCGTCGAGCAGCAGCGCGTCGAGCGGATAGTCGCTGCGCGCGCGCACGTAGCGCACGCCGCGCGCGGCCGCCAGCCCCTCGATCTCGGCCAGCCAGCGCGCCAGCCGCGC
>DASSHC010000306.1:0-2260 GCA_035693105.1 Thermomicrobiaceae bacterium
TCATACGCCCGCCCAGGCGGCTCAGACCGCCCCCGGCGTGGCCCCAGCGCCCAGCGCGCTGCTTTCCCTGGGGCAGGCCACGCCCCAGGCTTCTCCGCAGGCCGCGCCAGCTCCCGTCGCCCAGGCTCAGCCGGCTCCCACCGAGCAGCAGCCGGGCACTGATGAGAACCCACCGGCCACAGCCGAGCCGAACGGCCCCGAGAGCCGGGGGCTCGACAAGCTTGGGCAGGCGCTGGGGCAGGGCTCCGCCACGCGGGACGCGGCGGAGCGCATCGCCCAGGGCGACTACCAGGGGGCGGCGGACCAACTGGCGCAGCTTGGCGAGGAGGCCGATCAGCTCTCGGATGCCGCCAGGCAGCAGCTTGCCCGCTCACTGCGCGACGCGGCGAACCAGAGCGGAGCGGACGACCCCGCGCTGGCCGCGTCCGAGCAGCGCGCCGCCCGCGCGCTCTCCAGCGGCAGCTACCAGGACCAGCGCGAGGCGCTCCAGGATCTGGGGCAGGAGCTGGAACGTGCCGGGGCTGACGCCCAGGCATCGGGCTCGCAGAGTTCGCGGAGCGCGGGCGGGCAATCCGCCGCAGAGTCGCCGGGGCAAGCGGGCGGCCAGCAGGGCGCCGGCCAGGGCCAGGGGCAGGGCAAGATCCAGGGACAAGGACAAGGGCAAGGCCAGGGGCAGGGGAACGACCCCGGCGGGAGCGGCAACGGCGGCAGCGCCGGCGGCACGAGCCAGGGCGGCGACGGCAGCCAGGGCGCCGGCACCTCGCCGGACGGGCCGCAATCCGGCGGGCAGCGGGCGCCGGCGGGCCAGGGCGATCTCTCGCAGGCGCCGGGCGGCCAGGCACAGCGCATCGACGCGGCCGGGGAACTGGTCGAGGTGCCCTCGCAGCTCCAGCCCGGCGACGCCCCGGCCCCGGCCGACCCCAACGCCCAGCCGGTCTCGCGCCAGCCGGGCACGTCGGACACCGGAGCGAGCCAGGCGGGCGGCGGCACGAGCCAGCCGCCCGCGGCGGCGGCGCCGGAGCGCAACGACATCCCCGGCGACCGGCGCCAGATGGTGAGCAGCTACTTCGACGGCGCCGGCGGCGCCGGGAGCAGCACAGGCACCGAGAACGGAGGCACCCCGTGATCGACACGCGGCGGACACGCACACAGGACGGGCTCGACCAGCTGCGGGCGAGCGTGCTCGCCATCGAGGAGCAGGTGGGGCAGACCATCGTGGGCCAGCCGGAGACGGTGCGGGGGGTCATGACGGCGCTCCTGGCCGGCGGCCACGTCCTGCTCGAAGGGATGCCGGGGCTGGGCAAGACCATGCTGGTGCGCACGCTGGCCCGCGTGCTGGGGCTGCGCGACAGCCGCATCCAGTTCACCCCCGACCTGATGCCGGCCGACGTGACCGGCACCAACATCCTGCTGGAGCGCGAGGAGGGCGGGCGCGCCATCGAGTTCCAGCCGGGTCCGATCTTCGCCAATCTGGTGCTGGCCGACGAGATCAACCGCGCCACCCCACGCACGCAAGCCGCGCTCTTGGAGGCGATGCAGGAGCGGCGCGTCACCGTCGGCACCCGCGGCCACCCGCTGCCGCGCCCCTTCGTGGTGCTGGCGACGCAGAATCCGATCGAGCTGGAGGGAACCTACCCCCTGCCGGAGGCCGAGCTGGATCGCTTCTTCTTCAAGCTGCACGTCGGTTTCCCCTCGCGCGAGGAGCTGGCCGAGATCGTGCGCCGCACCACCAGCCCCAACGGGCACGCGGTCGAGCCGGCCGCCAACGCCGCTACCATCCTGCGCCTGCAGGAGCTGACGCTGGAGGTGCCGATCGCCAGCCACGTGGCCGACTACGCCGTGCGGCTGGTGCTGGCCACCCACCCCGATCAGCTGGGGGCCGCCGAGGTGGCGCGGCGCTTCGTGCGCTACGGCGCCAGCCCGCGCGGCGCCCAGGCGCTGGTGCTGGGCGGCAAGGTGCGCGCGCTCATGGCCGGGCGGCTCAACGTCGCCTTCGCCGACATCCGCGCGGTGGCGCTGCCGGCGCTGCGGCACCGCCTGATCCTCAACTACGAAGCCCAGCTCAAGCAGGTCACGGCCGACGACGTCGTGGCCGGGGTGCTGGGCGAGGTCGGGGAGCGGGCATGAGCCGCGCGGCGGCCGAGATCGCCCGCGCGGCCCGGCGCTGGCTCGCCACCCCAGCTGCCCACCGCGCCCGGCGCAATGACGGCGCGCTCGACGAAGCCGCCTGGGAGCGCTTCGGCCGGCTGACGCTGGTCGC
>DASSHC010000307.1:0-6340 GCA_035693105.1 Thermomicrobiaceae bacterium
GTGTGGCGCTCGACTAGGAGCAGCCGAGGCTGTTGCCGCAGTTGAGGCACTTGTAGCAGGCGCCGTTGCGCACGGTGATGTGGCCGCAGACCTCGCAGAAGGGCGCGTCGCCCATCATCTGCGACAGGTGCTCGCTCAGCCCGCCGTCGCCCTGCGGCAGGGCCGCCGCCACCGTGACGTACTCCTCCACCAGCGCCTGGCGCTCGCCGTGGCCGTGACCATTGCCGTTCCCGTTGCCGTTTCGCGCCGGGTGGGCGTGGCCGTTCCCGTTCGCGTGGTTGCCGCTCGCGGGGCCGCTCGCCGCGCTCGGGGCAGACTGCTCCACGGCCGCACTCGCCGCCGGCTGCTCCGCCTCCGCGCCCTCACCGTTCTCGAACTCCTCGTCCTCGTCGTCGTGGATCGGCTTCACCTGCACGAAGTCGGTGCGGCCCAGGTACTCGTAGCCGAGCACGCGGAAGACGTAGTCGATGATCGAGGTCGCCATCTTGATGTTCGGGTGGCCCTCGACGAAGCCCTGCGGCTCGAAGCGCTGGAAGGTGAAGGTATCGACGAACTCATCCAGCGGCACGCCGTATTGCAGGCCCTTGGAGATGGCGATGGCGAAGCAGTTCATCAGGCTGCGGAAGGCCGCGCCCTCTTTGTGCATGTCGATGAAGATCTCGCCCAGCGCGCCGTCGTCGTACTCGCCGGTGCGCAGGTAGATCTTGTGCCCCGCGACGCGGCCCTCCTGGGTGAAACCGCGGCGCTTGGCCGGCAGCGGGCGACGGATCGGCTTCTCGATCACCACCACCTGCGTCTCGACTCGCGTCACCACCTCCGGCTCGGCCTTCGCCTCGGCCTGCTGGCTGCCCGAGGAGAGCGGCTGCGACAGCTTGGAGCCGTCACGGTAGAGCGCCAGGGCCTTCAGGCCGAGGCGCCAGGAGGCCATGTAGGCCTCGGCGATGTCGTCGGCCGTCACCTCGTTGGGCATGTTGATCGTCTTGGAGATCGCGCCCGAGAGGAAGGGCTGCACCGCCGCCATCATGCGGATGTGGCCGAGATGATGGATGAAGCGCTCGCCGTGCTTGCCGCAGCGGTTGGCGCAGTCGAAGACCGGCAGGTGCTCCGCCTTGAGACGCGGGGCGCCCTCGATGGTCTGCATGCCGCAGACGACATCGTTGGCCTCGTCGATCTGCGCCTGGCTGAAGCCGAGCGCGCCCAGGAGGTTGAAGCCCGGCTGCTGCCACTGCTCGCGGGTGAAGCCGAGCCGCGCCATGGCCTCCTCGCCCAGCGTCCAGGGCGTGAAGGCGAACGACAGTTCGAAGACGCGGGGCAGCGCGTGCTCGATGCGGGCGATGTCCTCGCCCGTCAGGCCACGGGCCAACAGCGCCTCGTGGTTGACGTGCGGCGCGCCGTCGAGCGAGACGCTCCCCAGCACGTAGCGCAGCATGTCGTCGACCTGCGGCTGGCTATAGCCGAGCGTCTGGAGCGCCGGGGCGATCGACTGGTTGGCGATCTTGAAGTAGCCGCCGCCGGCGAGCTTCTTGAACTTGACCAGCGCGAAGTCGGGCTCGACGCCGGTCGTGTCGCAGTCCATCAAGAGTCCGGTCGTCCCGGTCGGCGCCAGCAGTGTCGTCTGGGCGTTGCGGTAGCCGTGCCGCTCGCCCAACTCTAGCGCGCGGTCCCAGGCGACGCGGGCGGCCTGGAGCAGCTCGTCCGGGCAGGCGGCCGGGTCGAGCCCCACCGGCGTCACCGAGAGCCCCTCGTACTCGCCGGGGTGGGCGTTGTAGGCGGCCCGGCGGTGGTTGCGCATCACCCGCAGCATCGCCTCGCGGTTCTCATCGAAGCGCGGGAAGGGGCCCAGGACATGCGCCATCTCGGCCGAGGTGGCGTAGGCCTCGCCGGTCAAGATGGCGGTGAGCGCCGCGGCGATGGCCCGGCCCTCGGATGAGTCGTAGGGGAGTCCGCGGGTCATCAGCAGCGAGCCGAGATTGGCGTAGCCGAGGCCGAGCGTGCGGAAGTCGTAGCTGTTCTGGGCGATGGCGTCGCTCGGGAACTGGGCCATCAGCACGCTGATCTCGAGCACGATCGTCAGCAGCCGGATGCCGTGGCGATAGCGCTCGACGTCGAAGCTGCCGCTCCTGGGATCGTAGAACTTCATCAGGTTCAGGTGCGCCAGATTGCACGCCGTGTTATCGAGGAAAACGTACTCGGAACACGGGTTAGACGCATTGATGCGGCCCGACACCGGGCTGGTGTGCCAGTCGTTGATGGTGGTGTCGTACTGCAGGCCAGGGTCGGCGCACTGCCAGGCCGAGTCGGCGATGAGCTGCCAGAGGTCGCGGGCGCGCACGCGCTTGAGCACGCGGCCGTCGATGCGGGCGCGCAGCTCCCACTCCTCGTCGCTCTGCACCGCCTTGATGAAGTCGTCGGTGACGCGCACCGAGTTGTTCGAGTTCTGGCCGGAGACGGTGGCGTAGGCCTCGCCGTTGAAGTCGTTGGAGTAGCCGGCGGCGATCAGGGCCGCGACCTTCTTCTCTTCCTCGGCCTTCCAACTGATGAACTTCTCGATGTCGGGGTGATCGATGTCGACCACCACCATCTTGGCCGCGCGGCGCGTGGTGCCGCCGCTCTTGATCGCCCCGGCGGCGCGATCGAAGATCTTGAGGAAGCTCATCAGCCCGGAGGAGGTGCCGCCGCCCGAGAGCTGCTCGCCCTCGGCGCGGATCTTGGAGAAGTTGGTGCCCGAGCCGGAGCCGTACTTGAAGACGCGCGCCTCGCGCGTCACCAGGTCGAAGATGCCGCCCTCGTTGATCAGGTCGTCCTCGACCGACTGGATGAAGCAAGCGTGCGGGGTGGGACGGCTGTAGGCGTCCTCGGAGTGGCGCAGCTCGCCGCTCTCGGGGTCGACGTAGGCGTGGCCCTGCGCCGGGCCGGTGATACCGTAGGCCCAGTGCAGCCCGGTGTTGAACCACTGCGGCGAGTTCGGCGCCGCCATCTGGTGCACCAGCATGTACTTCAGCTCGTCCTCGAAGGCCGCGGCATCGTGCTCGCCGGCGAAGTAGCCGTAGCGCTCGCCCCAGTGGCGCCAGGTGCCGGCCAGGCGGCTGATCACCTGCCGCGCGCTCTGCTCGGCGCCGAGCACCGGCTCGCCGTTGGCATCCAGCAGCGGGTTGCCGTCGGCGTCGTGCTGCGGCACGCCCGCCTTGCGGAAGTACTTGGAGACCATGATGTCGGTCGCCACCTGCGACCAGGGCGCCGGGATCTCGGCGTCCGCCAGCTCGAAGACGACCGAGCCGTCCGGGTTGGTGATGCGCGAGGTGCGCCTGGCCCAGCCGATCGTCTCGAAGGGGTCCTGGCCTGGAGAGGTGAAGACACGCGCGACGCGCAGGCCGCGCGGCTCTGTTCGCTTCTTCATGTTCCCGTCAATCCCTCGCTGAGATCCCAACCGCCGTCGAGGAGCCAATGCCCGGATGCGTCCGCCCCTTGCGGCGCGCCGTCCCCACGACAGACGCATCCATTGTGCCAAAACCGGCCGATATCACGAGGAGTGGTGATCGGCCTGCGTACCCTGGAGACAATTCCGGAAGATTGTCTCGCCGAGGAGGCGTTTTTCGTGGCCCTGGCGCGACATCTTGTGCTCGTCGCCGCTGCTGCCACTATATCTAGTGTACCAGCCGTGCTCTCGACTGTCTAGAGTTGCCTACAGGTCACGAATTGTCCTGAACACCTGTTCTGTACGTACAACCAAGTGCCAGTGTAATACCGCCGGCGGCCGAACGCAAGCCCCCAGCACCACGATCTACTTCGCCCTGCCGGGCACAATCCAACCGGCCAGCGGCATTGGTTGTGGCGCGTCGCGGCGATGTGCAGCGGGGAGAGGTGGGCGGGGTTCTCGGTGAAGCAGAGACACTCAGCGCCGGACTACAGCGATTAGTCGCCTGCGTCCTCTGTCAACGACGGCAGCGTGCGCAGCCCGCGCGGCGGCGAGCCCCGGACCCCGGCCGCCGCCAGCGACTCGCCGAGCGCCGCCTCACGCTGGTGATCGCGGCGCTGGCCAGCGCACCGATTACGTCCTCTCCGCCGGCGACGAAGGAGCCGTGGGCCGTGGGTTAGTGTTCACGCTTGGGCCGGGTCGATATTCTGATTGAGGCGAAACAGGTTGGTCGGGTCGTAGCGACGCTTGAGAGCGATCAGCCGCTCGTAGTGCGGCCCGAAGCCCGCGCGCATCATGGGTTCGCCCTCCTCTTGCAAGCCCGCGAAGTTCAGATACCGGCTTCCATCGGAGTACGGCTCCAGCTCCGCGATCAACTCGCGCGCCCAGCGGATATTGGGCTCGTCATCAGTTGGATCGGCCCAGTTCGCCGCGGCCCCGAGCACCAGGGCTGAGGCACGGCCGTGGAAGGCGCCCGCGCCGGCGGGGGCGTGGCGGCTGGCGCCGGCCACGAACCAGAGATCGACCGTGCTCTTGGGCGAGGGCTGCTCGCGAGCGCGGACCGCGATGCGCTCGATGACTTCGTCCTCCAGGCGCGCCAGGTTGAGCGACTTCCAGTAATAGCGCATGCCGTCGGGGTAGTCGGCATCCCACAACTGCTGCACATCCACGAAGGGCATCACGCCGCTGAAGTCGGCCAGCGGCTCGGCCAGTTCGATCAGCGGGCGCAGGACGCGTTGGCCCTCCTCGATCGGGCCTACGTACAAGGCACCAAGGATCACGTACCGGCGACCGTGCGTCGTGGCCGGAAACAGCTCTGGATCAGCTGGCACAATCCCGCAGACGGCGAGCGGGTTCACCGCCGCGGGCGCGGTATCGCAGAAGTCGCGGAAGAAGCGCAGCACTCGCTCCGTTGCCTCCCCTTCCCCGTCGTGGACGACAAAGACGAAGTAGACATCAGGGCCAACGGGGTGGAGTTGGAAGGTGAAGCGGGTGACGATCCCGAAGTTGCCGCCGCCGCCGCGCAGCCCCCAGAGTAGCTCAGGGTCCTGCCCAACGCCCTCGCCGGCGATCGCCAGGCGACCATCGGCCGTCACGACCTCGGCCTCTAGCAGGTTGTCACAGGCCAAGCCGTAGGTCGAGCGCAGCCAGCCGTAGCCACCGCCCAGGGTAAGCCCCGCGATCCCGGTACGGGAGAAGACGCCGCCCGGAGCGGCTAACCCATACGCCTGGGCGGCCGCGTCCAACTCACCCCAGGTGACGCCCCCGCCGGCGTGCGCGAGGCGGGCGTCCGGGTCGATCTCAACGGCGTTCAGCGGACTGAGATCGATCACGATGCCGTCGTCGCAGGTGGAGTGACCCGCCACGCTATGCCCACCCCCACGCACCGCCACGGGCAGTTGGAGTGTGCGCGCGACGGCGAGTGCGGCGCTGATATCCGATGCGGAGGCACAGGACACGATGAGCGCCGGCCGGCGGTCGATCATGCCGTTCCAGACGGCGCGGCGGCGATCGTAGTCGGGATCCTCAGGGGTGGTGACCTGACCGTCGATCGTCGCACGAAGCGCGGTGATGACGCTGGGATCGGGGGAGCGTGGGGTTGTCGCCGAGGTCTGACGCATCGGAGCCTCCTGCCGTCTCTGCGCTCTGCTCGTGCGGAGCACCCGACATGAGCCTAGCCACGCTCGACCTGGGGCACATCGCGAGAACTCCCCAATGACGTGAGCGGCGCTAGCGTGGGGAATTCTCCCCACCGGCGATCAACGCGGCCGTTCGCCGTGTGACGGCGGCTCCATCACGCCGTGCTCGTAGGCAAAAGCGGCGGCGGCGGTCCGTGAACCGACTCCGAGCTTGGTGTAGATCGATTCGAGATGGCGGCCGACTGTCCGGCGCGAGATTGAGAGGCGCGCGCCGGCCTCAGCGTCGGTCAGCCCGGCAGCGATCAGGCGCAGCACCTCGAGCTCCCGTGGGCTCAGACCCCCGGGCGCCGGCACCATCGCCGGTGACATCGCCACGACCGGCAGCGTCGTGCGCGCGGCGGTCAGGAATGCGACGCGCTGAACCTCGGACGGAAGCGTCGCCGCGATCTCCTCGATCACCGCCTCGGCCTCATCGAGCGCCCATCCCACCTCGGAGACCCGCCGCGAATCGCGCCAGAGTTGCACGAGCGCGAGATCGGTCCGCCAGAGAAGGTGGCGGTAGCCGAGATCCCGCGCCCCGAGGCGCGCGGCGCGGAGATCGGCCTCGGCCTCGATCTGGTGGCCGAGCGCGGCCAGCGCCTGCCCACGCGTGAGCGCCAGCCAGGGAAGCGAGCGTGGCCCGTTGCTGTTCGGCGCGCTGTCGATCAATCGCGCGCTGACCTCCAGCGCCCGCTCCGGCTGGTCGCGGGCCAGCAGGAGCCGCGCCCAGGTGAGCCGGCAGCGCCGC
>DASSHC010000308.1:0-4780 GCA_035693105.1 Thermomicrobiaceae bacterium
GTCATCGACAGACTCACACCTGATGCTGAACTCCCGATCACGTTGTGTACAGCTGGGCTGGTCCTCATCGGGAAGCTCGTGCCAATGGGTTTGTTCTTTGAACGTTTAGCGACTCAAGTTCCGGGGCATGTAGGGGAGTCATTCGCCTCGATGGCGCGGGGTTCTCGGGAAGGCGAGCGCCTCCGCCAAGAGGCACTCGCCAGATCTGAGGCGGTGGCACCGCGTAATTTCGTTCACCTTGTCGATGTCACGATCTACGTGGGTGGACCAACCCAGCTTCATTTACCACTGTGGAGGGGGCGACTGACGGAAGTCGTCGGGTGGTCATTTGCAGGATCGCCAACGCCTCCAGCCTAAACCGTTGAGGGCTAAGCCACAGAGGTCAGAGCGAGGTCTTCGGGAAGCTTAGGCATTGCTCGGGCGACTGCCTCACCGTCAAACTCGATCCGGACGTGATCCGGTCGCTCAGCAGCAAACTTGAAGCGTCGTTTGAGAACATCGCCGCTCAAGTCACCATGACGGTAAGCTGTGATCAAACCCAGAACGTAGCGCCCAAGTTTGACACCAATGTCAGTGGAGAAAGGAGCGGCATCCCATGTCGAGGACAGCACAAAGTCCTCCAATTGATCGAGTGATGAACTTCCCAATATGTACATCCAAAGCTTTTCACGAATTTCTTCATGCAATGAATCATCCATGAGCGACGGCCCTCCAGTTAAATGGATCCCAAAGTCTGAGATCCGGGCAATCTTCAATGAGATGCGATTGTACGAGCGCATGTTGCTAGGCGAATTCATTGTCGTCCCCGCTCGCGACCCAATAGCAGTTCACTATGATTTTCTCGAGCCGGGGAGTACTAGTCAAGTCGATGACTACTTTACGCGGACTGACGACGGTACTAGATCCATTCACCTAGCCACCGTTCACTATTATATGCAACCGAGCGGGAAGATGGGTGCCAGCGGGAAGCCCGACCCAACCTATGTCTTCCACGACGGGATCATTTACAAGAGCAGCCCCGACTCATGATCGAAGCGTGCATTTACCCAGTTGGCTGTTGCGCTATCTCCGCACATTGCCCTCAACCTTCTGTCTTCACACCATGCGGGTGTACGATGGGCGCGGCGTGTGAGTCGTGAAAGGACCGAGTGATGGCGGAACCGATTCCAGCGGACGTGATCGAGCGGGCGAACCGGCAGAGCCGGCGATTGCGGGAACTGCTGCACGCGCCGGAGATCCTGGTGATGCCCGGCGCCTACGACACGCTCAGCGCCCTTCTCTTCGCCTCGCTGGGCTTCCCCGCGGTGCAGGGGAGTAGCGGCGGCATCAACGCCACCTTCGGGCTGGTCGACGGCGAGGTGCTGCCGCGGCCGGAGTTCATCGCGGTCTACCGGCGCATGGTGGCGGCCGTGGACGCGCCGGTCAACGCCGACGGCGTGCGCGGCTACGGCGGGCCGGACGAGGTCGCGGAGACGGTGCGGTTGCTCGTCGGCGTGGGCGCGGCGGGGATGAACCTGGAGGACAGCCAAGAGCACGGTTCCGGCGAGCCCCTGCGTCTCTTGCCCATCCCTGACTACCTGGCGAAGGTCGACGCGCTGCTGGAGACCAAACGGGCGCTCGGCAGCGAGTTCTTCCTCAACGCGCGCGTCGACGCCTATCTGCTCAATGAGACACCCGAGCGCAAGCTCGACGAGGCGATCCGGCGCGGGAATGCGTACGCCGAGCGCGGCGCGGACTGCATCTTCTACATCGGCGTCAGCGATGCCACTATCATCGCCACGCTGGTGCGCGAGGTGCGGGCGCCCGTCAGCATCTTGGCGGGCGCGGCCTGCCCCTCGGTGCGCGAGCTGGAGGAGCTGGGCGTGGCCCGGGTCAGCTACGGCGTGTCCTTCGCGCGTGCCTCGCTGACGCCGGTAAAGGCGCTGGCCGAGGTGTTGCTCGCCAAGGGCAACCCTGCCCCGCTGCTCGAGCAGGCGTTCCCCCGCGCGGAGCTGCTGCCGCTGCTGCGCGACACGCCGCTGCTCTAGCTGCCACGCTCCACCCGCGCCTGCTCGGCGCCGTGCGCCTGGAGCGCGGCGCCGCACTTCGGGCACCACTCGGCGTCGGGGAAGGTGCGCGCGCCGCAGGCGGAGCAGACCTGGAGCGGCAGGGCGACCGGCGTGCCGCAGTAGGCGCAGAACTCAGCGCCCGCCTGGAGCGGGCGGTGGCAGTTGGCGCAGGTGCCCTCCGCCAGCGGCAGGATGCCCAGCTCGCCCTCCAGCTTGGCGATCTCGCGCTCGTGGTCGAAGGCGCGCGTCGGGCGCGGCTGGCGGCGCTTCCAGGTATCGACCGCCGCGACCACCAGATAGAAGTAGAGCCACAAGAACCACCAGAAGAAGATGAAAAGTAGCGCAACCAGGATGGGATGCCAGCCGATGCGGCCGCGCAGGCGCGGCACGCCCTTACCGTCGATCGCCAGCACCAGGATCAGCTCGCCCCAATTCAGCAGCACTCCGTAGCTCACCGTCGCATCAGAGCCGAGGAGGGCGAGCGAGACGATACCGATCACCAGAAGCACGGCCATCGTGCTCCGCTGGTAGCGGTGCCACCGTTTCGGCGTATCCGCCGTGACCGGCGTCGACGATATCATGCCCCCTCCTTCCGCATGCCCGGCGTTCATTCACGATCACGACATGCACCGTACGCCCGGCCTCGTCCCACGCCGGCACGTCGTTCCTTCTTGCCAGATAGCGCTATTGTAGCAGATGGCTCGTGTTCCGACGTTCCGCGGACGGCCGTCAACTCCATCGCGGACGTGGGCAAAAAAGGGAAGGCGCCCCGGTTACCCGGAGCGCCCAGCAACACACGACGACGGGAGCGCCGCCGCCAACGCTATTGTGGCAGCGGCAACGCCAATACACCACGAACGGGACAGCATTGTCCCTCGGCGAACCACGGAATGCGCCATCTCGGCGGTACGGGGCTGTCCCAGACGCCCACCGGTCCGCTTAGACCTTGGGGCTCAACACTACATCGATCGTGATGCCGTCCTGGCAGAGAATCGCCTTCAACCGGCGCGCGGCCGGACCGAAGACGGACTTCACGGTCCCTGAGTTGAACTCGATATCGGCCCAGATCGCCGGGGCGGCGTTTCCAGCCACGAACCCCGGGCGAAAACGCACGCAACGAACGTCCGTCAGATCGAGCAGGCGATCGCCGAGATCGACCACCGTCTCAGCCGTCGCCTCGGCCGGCGTCGGCGCCGGAATTCCTCGTCGTGCGGCTCGCATCGCGAGCGCCATCCTACCTCCTCGTACACACCGTTTCGCGCGAAGCCGCGGGGATGTCGAGCAGCCGGATACCGCGGCTTCCGAAGGCCGGCGCGAACCATCGCGCGCCGACCCGATGACAGGTTATACACCACCTGGCAAGGGCTGTCGCGGCGCCAGACGATGCGAATGGGCGCCTTTTGTCCCCCGTTGGTACCGTCCGCGGTCCTGCTAGACCCCGATCGCGGTCGCCGGTGAGAAGGGGAAGACGCCGCCGTGCAGTTCGCCGCTCGCCGGGTCGATCTGGATGCCGTTGGGCCGGGCGAAATGCATCGACGAGAGGCTGTCCTCGCGCGGCAGCAGCCGGTGGCCCATCGCCTCCAGCCCGGCCAGCACCTCGGCCGGGAAGCGCGTCGAGATCTCGGTCACCGGCCCCTCGCTGTGCACGCGCGGCGCCGAGATGGCCGCTTGCATCCCCAGCCCGTACTCGACCAGGTTGACGATGATCTGATAGATCGCGGACATCACCCGGCGGCCGCCCGGCGAGCCGAGCGCGGCGTAGGGCTGGCCGTCGCGCAAGAGCACCACCGGCGAGGAGGCCGACATGACGCGCTTGCCGGGGCCGATCGAGGTCACGGCTCCCGGCTCGGGGTCGAACCAGGTCACGGCGTTGTTCAGCACGATGCCGGTCCCGGCGATGACCACGCCCGAGCCGAAGGTGCCGCCCAGCGTCGAGGTCAGCGCCACCATGTTGCGCTCGCCGTCGATCACCGTGATGTGGGTCGTCTGGCCCTCACCCGGCGTGCCGCTACGCGCGGGAGCGGGGGCCGGCGCCGGCTCGAAGCGCCAGGGATCGCCCGGGCCCGCGTCGGGCGTGGCGTGCTCGAGGTCGATGGTCGCGCGCCGGGCGGCGGCGTAGCCGGGGTCGACGACGCCGCGCAGTGGGACGGGCGCCAGCTCCGGATCGCCCAGGTAGCGCAGGCGATCGACCAGGGCGCGCCGCAGCGACTCGGTGATCAGGTGGATGGCCTCGGTCGATTGGAAGCCGTAGCGGTTCAGTTCCAGACCTTCGACGATCTGGAGCGCCTCGGCCACGGTGGGATAACCGCTGTTGGCGAGCTGCCCCAGGATCTCGACGTCGTGGTAGCGGACGCTGGCCGGCTCGAAGACGCGGGTCCGGTGCCGCGCCAGGTCTGCCTCATCAATCAAGCCGCCGTGGCGCGCCATGTCCTCGGCGATCAGTCGGGCTATCTCACCGTGGTAGGGCACCTCGGGGCCGTCCTGGGCGATCAGGCGCAGAGTGCGGGCCAGCTCGGGCTGGCGCAGGCGGTCGCCGCGCACCGCCGAGAGGGGTGCGCCGCTCGGCTTGATGAAGGTGCGCCGGCTCTCGGGGAAGCGGCTGAGCAAGTCGTAATTGGCCGCGATCATCATGGCGACGTAGTGGTTGACCGCGAAGCCTTCCTCCGCCAGCGTGATCGCCGGCTGCAGCACATCACTCCAGGGGAGCCGCCCGTAACGCCGGTGCGCCTCAC
>DASSHC010000309.1:0-4065 GCA_035693105.1 Thermomicrobiaceae bacterium
GGCACCGGTCCGCCGCGCTTCGTTTCGAAGGTGCGGCGGACCGTTTCTTCTACATCGGCAGCAACTCGAAGACCTCTACCGCGCGCTTTCCGCCATTGTCGGACAGGAACGGGAGGCCGTCGGTGAGTGCCTTCGCGTCAGCGAGATCACCTGCCTCGACGATCGTGTAGCCGATCAGCTCGCCGGCGGTTCCCTCGGTGCCGTCATCGCGAACCGACGCGCTCGCCCCGAACGGGCTGCCAGCGTCGATCAGCGCCGGCCCGACCTTGTCCATCCAGGCGGCAAACGCCGCCGTCCGCTCGGCGCCCTGCTCGGGCGTGAGGCCAGGGGCTGGGCCACGGTAGAGGTAGATGAACTTCGCCATGTCGGTCGTCCTTTCGAGAACCAGCGCGCCCCGTGCGCGCGATTACCTCGTTGACGAACGGCACCGGCGCAGACGGACAGATCCGGCCTCACGTTTCCATCCCTAGCGGCGGTCTAGCCGCTGGACTTGGGCCGAACAAACCCTTGGAGCATTCTCCCCAGCTCGATGCGCGCCGTTCCCGTCGTGACGACCGGGTCACGGGCGGCGAAGTCGCGCAGCTCGTCCTCGTCGTCAGACTGGACGACGCCGAGCCCCCAGGACCCGGTGCTGTCGAGGACGGGACCGAAGATCACCATCTGGCCCGACTCGATGTAGGGCTGCCAGTGTGCCGCGTGCCGGCTCATGACCTCGCGCTCCTCGTCACTCATGTCGAGCGCGAAGCTCGGGCGCGGTGCCTTCAGTCTGAAAACGAACGCGCTCATCGGTTCAGCGGCTCGCCGGTCTCGAGCAACGTCTTCAGGCCGCTGAGGACGAACATCCAGCCTGGTCCGGCGACGCTGGCGGCGGTCTTCGGCGAGTTCTCGAGTTGGTCGTGAACCACGGTCAGGCTGCACACGCCACCGTCGCCGGGTTCGATCTCCCAAGTCACTCGGCTCGCCGGCTCGGCCCCGAGTTCCGGGTCATACAGCGAGCGCCAGCTGTGCACCAAACGCCGAGGCGGGTCGTACTCGGACACCGTTTCGTCCGCCCACAGCGAGCCGTCGGTCCCGACGGAGCGGAGCCCGTCGGGTGTGGCGGTAATCCGCGCGCCGTGGAAGTAGCGAGCGGTGAACTCTGGCGTAGTGATGGCTTCCCAGATCTGCTCCGGTGTTGCTCGGATGAACACCTGGTAGACCTGTGTAGTCGTGACGTCGGCCGTGGTTGTCATGCGCATCCCTCCAGTTCGGTCTTGAGGTCGGTGAGCGCCGCGACATGGCGCTCGGTGTACTTGTCGATCCAGCGGTCGTGGATCAGCCGGATGGGGACAGGGTTGAGGTAGTGGAGCTTCTCCCGGCCCTCGCGGCGATAGACAACGAGGCCGGCAGCTTCGAGCACCCTCAGGTGCTTCATCACGCCGAAGCGCGTCATCTCAAGCTCCTGCTCGAGTTCGGTCAACGTTCGGCCGTCGCGCTCGAACAGCCGGTCGAGCAGATGTCGGCGGGTCGCATCGGCCAACGCCTTGAATACCAAATCGTCCTCACCGGGCTCCATGTTCGCGATGATACGTGACCTTCTAGTCACGTGTCAAGGCGAATGGCGCATGGCGCTCATCCTCGCGCCGCCAACTCCGGACCGTTCACCACCAACCCGATCGAGGCCCCACTGGTACGGATCCCGATCGTCCCCTCCGACGACAACGGGCTTGATCAGCCCAGCAGCCTGATGATCGACAAGATCACCACCATGCCCAAATCCGGGCTGGGTCAGCGACTTGGTCGCCTGCACGACGACGAACTCGTGCAGCTGAACCGATCGCTGATGGTCCTCCTCGGACTCGCCGCCGCCCCGCAACTCTGACCCGAACCGTGCTGCTTCTCCCAAGCGGGTCTGTGGGTCCCGCTGCCGGTTCGGCTCTGGCCCGAGCCAGAGCAGCAGCAAGGGTCTGCGCCGCTGGGCGTGAGGCGACCCTCAGGGTGCGTGAGGTCGGAGAAGTCGAATCCTTGCACGCAGTCCTGGACCCGAGCATGCTGGCGGGCGTGCTCGGCCATCCAGTCAGGCTGCGGCTGGTCAGCGCAGGCGAGCGTCGGGCGAGATCTGGGACGGCAGGCTGGCCGCGGTGACCCGCTGCACCTCGTAGCTGGTGGCGGAGTCGGGGCCGTCCTGTTCCTGGATCGGGACGCCGGTGGTGGCGTTGAGCCAGATGGTCTCCGAGTTCGCCGCGAAGTCCACCTTCAGCGCGCTCTCGCCGGCGACCTCGGTCGGTGTCTGGGTGACCCCGGTGATCGTGCTCAGCGCCTTGATCGCTCCGGCCCGCACGTCAGGCCGCCCGGCGCCGACCGCGAGTGCCTGCGTAGCGGCGATCCAGACGATGCTGTCCTGATGCAAGGCCCATCGGGCGGGGGTGGGGGCGAGGTAGGGGATGTGCTTGCCGAACTTCGCAAGCCGGTTGTCGGCGGCCCTGGCCTGCGCTGGGGTGGGCATCGGGTCAAGGCCGTGCGGAAACGTGCCCAGCACCGCTTCGCGAGCCTGGGCCGGCGTCTTGCCGGCTGCACCCGCGATCGTGTTCAGCGCGCTGGCCTCATCGCCGCTGTCAGGAACGGGCTCGTCTGAGTTGACCAGCTGCTGCAACTGGGCCAGCGAGTCGGGCGCGTAGAAGTACTCGCCTGAGTCGGTGTACAGGTCATAGCCTCCATACACCGCGCCGTCGACCTCGTGAGCGCCGTCGATCGCCGTGTCTTTGACCACGAGCGTCGCGTCGCCGGGCTGGGCGGCCAGCGGTATCAGGCGCACGTCGGCGGCCAGTCGGATCAGCGGCGAGCTGGCCGTCTGCGCGCTGGGCGCGGCCGCGATCGCAACGTCCGCACGGCCTGACGTGACCCTGGCCCCGGGGCCGGCGGGCGCGTGCACGCCAAGCGTCGCCGCGCCGGCCACAGCCACAAGACCGGCCGCGGCCAGAGCCCTCGTTGCATGGCGCGCGCGCCGTTTACGCGCGGCCTGGGCGATCAGCGACGCCCGGGCGCGTTCGCTGAGCGCGCCCGCGGGCGGCGCCGGATCGGGCCGGTGCTCGGCCAGCCAGTCCATCTCCATGCTGGGGTTCATCTCAGTGCCTCCTCGGGTTGCAGGCTGCGACGGATCGACGCTCGAGCTCGATGAATGCGCGTGCGAACCGTTCCCACCGACACGCCGGTCGCCTCGGCCACCTGCTCGTAGGTCAGCTCGCCCCAGGCAGTCAGCAACAGCGCGTCGCGCTGAGCGGCCGGGAGCCGGCCAAGCGCCGCCGCCACCTCGAGACCAAGCGCCTCCGCCTCCACCCGGTTCAGGACGCCATCGGCGAGATCAGCCTCCTGATCGCGGTGCAGTCGAAGCAGCGCCCGCGCGCGCCTGGACTCCGAGCGCAGATTGCGCCGCAGCAGATTGGTCGCGATCCCGAACAGCCAAGGCCGCGCATCCTCGCGCGTTCGGTCAAAGCGACGCAGCGAAGCCAGCGCGACACGAAACGTCTCCGCCGCGACATCCTCGCCGACCGCCCCAGCTCTGCTGACACAGTAGCGATGGATCCGCGGCCAGTGACGGTCGAAAATCTCCGCAAACCGCGTCGGGTCTCGCCGCGACGCGGCGATAATCGCCGCGTCGCTGAGACCGCCACGCCCGGCCGCGCTCTTTCTCGTTGTCGTCGGCATCTGATCTGAGTTGCCCGCAGGCGGCATACCGCTCCCAGCCCGCGAGCCCGCACGAGGCGCCACAGTGGCAGCCCGTGACCGACTGCTCCTCCCAGGCCGCAACCCGCTCGCACCACTCGAGGTCGACTCGAAGCCCTCGGGCCAAGACACCTGCGTTGTCGCCGACACGGCCGTGAGCGAGACACTTCTGCATCGGCCCCCCGACTGTTCAGGAGGAGAAGTTTTGTGGCGACGCCGGCGAGCCCATCAGAGCGCTCAAGCTTGAGGAACTTTCGGTTATCGGCCGAGTGCCTGTGCGATCGCGGCGGTGTGCTCGGGAGTGGTGCCGCAGCACCCGCCAACGATCCGCGCACCCTGCCTCGCGTAGTCGGCAACGTGGGC
>DASSHC010000310.1:0-4836 GCA_035693105.1 Thermomicrobiaceae bacterium
ACCGGGGTCAGCGTCTCCAGGTAGCAGAGGGTCGGGGTATCGACGCCGACGGCGCGGCAGGCTTCGAGGATGGTCGCGCCCTCCGGCACCGTGACCGCGTGCCCGTCGATCGTGAGCGTGACCGTGCGCACGGCCCGCCGGGGCATCACCGCTGTCATGAGGCATGTCCATTCTGGAAGAGCCGGAACTTCTGGATGGCCGAGAGGATGGCGTTGGGCGCGGTCTGGCCCAACCCGCAGATCGAGGCGTCGCGCATCACCAGGCCGACGTCGTTGAGCAGCGCCAGCTCGTCGGCCGCCGAGCCGAGCGGCGTGCCGGCGGCCAGGCGCCGCAGCGCCTCCTCCTGGCGCACCGTGCCGACGCGGCAAGGCACGCACTGGCCGCACGACTCGTCGCGGAAGAAGGCGGCGATGCGCAGCAGCGTGTCGGTCAGGTCGACCGTGTCGTCGAAGGCCATGATCACACCCGAGCCGACCGTGGCGCCGATGGCGCGGGTGTCCTCGAAGGTCAGCGGCACGTCCAGCTCATCGGGCGTGACGAAGCTACCGGCCGCGCCGCCGAGCAGCACGGCACGCAGCGGGCGACCCTCAGTCACCCCACCCGCCAGCTCGAGCACCTGGCGCAGGGTGGTGCCGAAGGGCACCTCGTAGACGCCGGGCCGCTCCACCCGCCCGCAGAGGCAGAAGAGCTTGGTGCCGGTCGAGCCCTGAGTGCCGCTCGCGGCGAAGGCCGGCCCGCCGAAGCGGATAATGTCGGGCACGTTCATCAGGGTCTCGACGTTGTTGACCAGCGTCGGCTTACGGAATAACCCGGCCTGGGTGGGGTAGGGCGGCTTGTTGCGCGGCTCGCCGCGCAGCCCCTCGATCGAATTGAAGAGCGCGGTCTCCTCGCCGCAGATGTAGGCGCCGGCCCCGCGCCGGATCTCGATATCGAAGCGCACCCCCGAGCCCATGACGTCGTCGCCGAGCAGGCCGCGGCGGCGGGCGCTGTCGATGGCGTGCTGCAGGCGCTCGGCCGCCAGCGGGTATTCGTTGCGGATATAGATGAAGCCCTGCTCGCAGTTGGCGGCGAAGCCCGCGATCGTCATGGCCTCGACCAGGGCGAAGGGATCTTCCTCCATCAGCACCCGGTCCTTGAAGGTGCCGGGCTCCGACTCGTCGGCGTTGCAGATCAGGTAGTGGGGGCGGCCCGGCGCGCGGGCCACGTCGTTCCACTTGCGCCCGGTGGGGAAGGCGGCGCCGCCGCGCCCGACCAGGCGCGCGTCGGTCACCTCGCGGATCACCCCCTCCGGCCCCAGCGCCAGCGCCTGGCGCAGCCCCTCGTAGCCGCCGCTGGCGCGGTAGGCGTCGAGGCTCTCGGGGTCGACGTGCCCAGCCCGGCGCAGCAGCCGCAGCCCGTGGGCGTGCGGCGCCTCCGACTGCGGCACCGAGCGCCGGCCGTCGCTCGCGGCGGCCACTCCGTCCAGCCCAGCTCCCAGCAGATCGAGCAAGCCGGCCGCATCGACCGGCGCCACCGCCAGCTCGCGCGGCTGCTCGCCCGCCTGCTGCACGAGCACCGCCGGGGCCCGCTCGCAGAGGCCGAGGCAGGGGCTGCGGTGCCAGGTGACGCGGCCGCCCTCGGCCGGCGCGCCCTCCGGGCCAAGCGCCTCCTCCAGCGCGGCGCACAGCTCCAGCCCGCCGCACAGGCGACAGGCGATGTCGTCGCAGACGTGCGCCACCAGCGGCGGGCTCGGCTCCAGCGCCAGCAGGGCGTAGAAGCTGGCCACGCCCCAGGCCTCGGCCGGCGGCACGCCCAGCCGCTGGGCCAGGTAGTTGAGCCCGCCGGCGCTGACGTAGCCGGCCCGCGCTTGCAGCGCCTGGAGGGCTGGCAGCAGCAGGTGGCGCTGGGCGCGCAGCGCGTGGCCGCCGCGCCCGGCGTGGCCCTCGAAGGGTGAGCGCTCGCTGGCGCCCTCCCAGGCCGTCCGCGGCGGTCCGAGGAAGGCGTCGAGCGCCGCGCGCTCCTCCTCCGTCGCCTCCGCGTTGGGGATCAGATGTAGGTCCACTTACTTCTCCCGGGCAAGCGCGCCGGCCAGCGCCGGTTCGCGGTCACCGCTCAGCTTTTCGACCCGGATGGCGGCGGCCTTGAACTCGGCCGTGCCGGAGCGCGGGTCGGTCGCGTCGATGGTCAAGATATTGGTCGCTACCTCGTCCTGGAAATGGAGTGTCATGAAGGCCAGGCCGGGCCGCAGCGTGGGGTCGAAGCGCACGGGCGCATCGACCGCGCCCCGGCGCGAAACGACACGCACCACCTCGCCGTCCTCGATCCCCAGGCGCCGCCCCTCCTCCGGGGCGATGTCGAGTGTCTCGCCGCGCCGCAGCGGCGAGGTGTAGCCGCCGGACTGGACACCGGTGTTGAAGGAGTCGAGCCGGCGCCCGGTGGTCAGGCGGATCGGGAACTCCTCGGAGAGCGCCTCGACCGGCGCCTCGAACTCAGCCGGGTGGAAGGCCGCGCGCGGGCCCTCGATCGGGTCGCGCCAGAGCCGCTCGTGCAGGTAGGGGCTGCCGGGGTGATCCTCGGCCGGGCAAGGCCAGTGGAGCGAGGTACGCCCGTCCAGCCGGGCGTAGCTCATGCCGCGGTGCCAGGAGGAGAGCGAGCGCAGCTCGTCCCAGACCTGCTCCGCGCTGGGATCGCCCCAGTCGAAGCCGAGCCGGCGCGCGACATCGGCCAGGATCGCGATGTCGTCGCGCGCGCCCTCGGGCGGCTCCAGCGCCTTGCGCACGCGCTGCACGCGCCGGTCGGAGCTGGTGACCGTGCCCTCCGACTCGCACCACGAGGCGGAGGCGGGCAGCACCACGTCCGCCAGCTCGCCGGTCTTGGTCAGGAAGATATCCTGCACCACCAGGTGATCGAGCCCGGCCAGCAGCCGCACGGTGCGGCCCATGTCGGCCTCCGACTGGGCCGGGTTCTCACCGACGATGTAGAGCGTGCTCATCTGACCGTGCTCGATGGCCTCGAACATCTGCGTCAGGTCCCGCCCGCGCGTGGGCGGGATGCGCACGCCGTAGACGCGCTCGAAGGGGGCGCGGTCGGCGTCGCTCTCGACGTCCGCGCCGCCCGGCAGCTTGTTGGGGATGGCGCCCATGTCGCCGCCGCCCTGCACGTTGTTCTGTCCGCGCAGCGGCACCAGGCCGGAGGCATAGCGGCCGACGTGGCCGGTCAGGAGCGCCAGGTTGATCAGCGAGAAGACATTGTCGGTGGCGTTGTGGTGCTCGGTGATGCCGAGCGTCCAGCAGAGCTGCGCGCGGCCGGCGCGGGCGTAGGCGTGGGCCAGCTCGCGAATCAGCTCCGCCGGCACGCCGGTGAGGCGCTGAGCGTACTCCAGGGTGTAGGGCTCGACCGCGGCACGGTACGCCGCGAAGCCGCTGGTGGCGCGCTCGATGAACTCCGGGTTCGTCAGCCCGGCCGCGATGATCTCGCGGCCGATGGCGTTGGCCAGCGCGATATCCGAGCCGACATCGAGCCCGAGCCAGCCGTCGGCCCACTGGGCCGAGGTGGTGCGGCGCGGATCGACCACGTAGAGCTTCGCGCCGTTGTGCAGGCCCTTGAGCACGTGGTGGAAGTAGATCGGGTGCGTCTCGCGCGCGTTCGAGCCCCAGAGGATGATGAGGTCGGTGACCTCCGCCTCCTGATAGGAACTGGTGCCGCCCCCGGCACCCAGGACCGTCGTCAGACCGACGACGCTGGGAGCGTGTCAGGTGCGGTTGCAGGAGTCGACGTTGTTGGTCCCGATCACCTGCCGGGCGAACTTCTGCGCGATGTAGTTGACCTCATTGGTCGCCTTCGAGCAGGAGAAGATGCCAAAGGTGTCGGGGCCATGGCGCTCGACCGCGGAGCGGAAGCCGGCCGCGGCGCGCTCCAGCGCCTCTTCCCAGCTCGCCGGCCGCAGCACGCCGCCCTCGCGCACCAGTGGCTGCGTCAGACGCGTGTAGTTTCTCGGCATCGCCAACTCCTCCCCGCCGGGTGTTCCGGAGACGTCGGTTAGCGCGGCACAGGCGAACGTGTCTGGAACAGACGGCGCGCGGTTATCTCGCCTGAGGATAACCCCCCGCGCCCGCGCGTGCAACGTTACGTCGTGCGGGGCCGGGGGGGGGTGGGTCGGGGTGGTGGCCATCGAATAGGTTGGCTGCCGCTCGGCGCGCGGGAATGGAATTCCCGCGCGGAGTCCAAGCAAGCCCACTGAAGGGGCTGAGTTACGGCTGGCGCTGGGGCAAATCGGGCGATGCACCGGGCAGCACCTCGATGGCGGGCCAGAGCGTGCCCTCGGCGTGGTGGCGAGGCTGATCTTCAATGTAGGCGATAACCTGCGCGAGATGCCGCTTCGAGAACGAGTCGACGCTGTAATCGCCCTGCCAGCCGAAGGCGTCACCGATGTCCACCGTGATGTCCCGCGAACTCGCCCCTTTGATCCGTTGCACCGCCGTCGCGACCGCCATGGTCGGCGGAATCGAGACGGCCAGATGGACGTGATCAGCGACCCCGCCGACCGCGTGCACCGGGATCTCGTGCCGATGCGCGGCGTTTCGCAGATGCCGATGCACCACCGCCGCGCGCTCCGGCGTCATCAGCGGCTCGCGCCCCTTGGTCGCCCAGACGAGATGGTGGAACAACCACCAGCGCGGCATCCGTCCCCCAATCGCACCCCAACTCCAGCCCCTTCAGTGGGCTTTGTGGACTCAGCCCGGGAATTCGATTCCCGGGCGCCGGCGGGCACTCAACCTGCAGGACGAGAGCAACCCATCCACCAACCCTCCGCGCAGACTGCCTGACTCCCCTAATGCACGAACTCTCCCCGCCCGC
>DASSHC010000311.1:0-17883 GCA_035693105.1 Thermomicrobiaceae bacterium
GAACTAACCCGGTGTACGCCATCCCGATCCTAGCCTGTTTCAACAGGCTTCGTCTGCTAGCGCGGCGGCTTTAGCCCCGCGCGACCCCCGGCACCTGCGTTTCGGGCTCCCGCCAAACCGTCCACCCCACCTCGGCTCCCCGTGCCAGCTAACGCATTGTAGCCCACCCGTCCCTCAATCACGGCCACAGAAAAAGGCCCCGCCTGATGGCGGGACCTCATGCGTCGAGCTCCTGGTGGTTAGGGGAGGACTTCCTCGCTGACCTTGCCGTTGGGCTCCGGCGCTTCCTCGCCCGCGGCTCCGTTGTAGTTGATGCGCGAGCGCAACTCCGGCGACGACTCGCGGATGCGGCCCTCGATCTCGCCCATCACGTCGGGGTTGGCCTTGAGGAACTCCTTGGCGTTCTCCCGGCCCTGGCCCAGACGCTCCTCTTCGAGGTAGTACCAGGCGCCGCTCTTGCGCACGATGCCCAGATCGGTTCCGACATCGAGTACGCTGCCGGCCTTGGAGATGCCCTCGTTGTACATGATGTCGAACTCAGCCTGGCGAAATGGCGGCGCGACCTTGTTCTTGACCACTTTGACCCGGGCGCGCATCCCGATCGAGTCCTGCCCGTTCTTGAGCGCCTCGATGCGGCGGATGTCGCAGCGGACCGAGGCGTAGAACTTGAGGGCATTCCCGCCGGTGGTGGTCTCGGGATTGCCGAACATGACGCCGATCTTCATACGGAGTTGGTTGATGAAAATGACCGCCGTGCGCGAGCGGCTGATGGCGCCGGTCAGCTTGCGTAGCGCCTGGCTCATCAGGCGCGCCTGCAAGCCGACGTGCGAGTCGCCCATATCGCCGTCGATCTCGGCGCGCGGTACCAGCGCGGCCACCGAGTCGACCACGATGATGTCGATCGCGCCGCTGCGCACCAGCGTCTCGACGATCTCCAGCGCCTGCTCACCGGTGTCCGGCTGGGAGATCAGCAGCTCGTTGAGGTCGATCCCGCAGCGCTCGGCGTAGATGGGGTCGAAGGCGTGCTCGGCGTCGACGTAGGCGGCAACCCCGCCGAGCCGCTGCGCCTCGGCGATCATGTGCTGCGCCAGCGTCGTCTTGCCGCTCGACTCCGGGCCGTAGATCTCGGTGATGCGCCCGCGCGGGATGCCCCCGACACCGAGCGCCATGTCGAGCGCGATCGACCCGGTCGGGATCGCGTCGATCTGCAGGCGGGAAGACGCCTCGCCCATTTTCATGATCGAACCTTTGCCGAACTGCCGCTCGATCTGAGAGATCGCCAGGTCGATCGCCCGCTCTCGCTCCGTCATCCTCGCTTGCCTCTCTGTAAGGGCTCCCGGCCGCAACGGCTAGAAAGAATGTTCTAAATCGATCTCTAGCATACCGCGCCGGGGCCCAAAAGTCAATCCGAAGGGACGCGCTCCACCCGCGTCCGAACGCGGCTAGAGGCGCTCGAAGCGGGCAATGTCGAGCACGAAGATCACCGCCCCGCCGACCTCCACCTCGAAGTGATCGGCCAGGTAGAGCAGCCCCGGCTCCAGGGCCGGCGAGTAGGGCACCACGACCTGCTGGCGCCGGCGGCAGACCTGACTGATGATGCTGATGACGCGCGGCACCTCCCAGTCCTGCACTCCACTGAGGAGACTGGTATTGCCGGTGCGCAGCAGGCTGCCGGTGCTGGCGACGCGCGTCACGCGGAACGATTGCTCCAGCAACGCGGCGACCAGATTGTCCGCGTCTTCGTCCTGAACGATGGCAACGACCAGCTTCATGCGCTCCACCTCTGCGACCGGCTCCGTCCTGGGGTTTGAGCCTGAGTATACGAAGGCTCGCGCGGCGGCACAACGCGGAGGCCGCGGTTGCCGCTCAGGAGATCGGCAGCACGACGCTGAAATCGGAGCCGCGGCCGGGCGTCGAGCGAAGGTCGATGCGGCCATCGTGGGCGCGTACCAGCTCCAGCACCACGCTCAGCCCGATCCCCAGTCCGGCGGCGTGCTCCTCGGAGCCAGGTGCGCGGTAGAAGCGCGTGAAGATGCGCTGCTGATCCTCGGGTGAGATGCCGACCCCCTGGTCGCGCACGGTCAGGCGCACCTCGTGCTCGGCTTGGTCGACGAGCACGTCGATCGCGCTCCCTTCCGGCGAGTACTTGACCGCGTTGCTGATCAGGTTGTCGAGCACCTGCAGCATCCGCGCCGGATCCACGGCGGCCGAGACGGGCGCGTCCGGCGCGCAGAGCGCGAAGTGGTAGTCGCCGTAGCTCTCGCGCGCCTCTTCGATCGCCTGATTGGCCAGCGTGCGCAGGTCGCTCTCGACGCGCTCCAGAGCGAAGTGCCCGGTGTCGATGCGTGAGAGGGAGAGCAGGTCGTCGACCAGGCGGCGCAGGCGGTCGGTCTGGCCGGCGATGCGGCCGAGCGTCTGGTGCAAGCGCTCGTCTTCATCCGACGAGCGGCGTACGGCGAGCTGGGCGTAGGCCTGGATGGCGGCGATCGGGTTCTTTAGCTCGTGGCTGACGACCGAGAGGTACTCCTCGCGGTCGCGCAGCGCCGCGCGCAGTTTCTCCACCAACGCCGCGTTTTCCAGCGAAACCGCGGCGTTGTGGGCCAGCGTCTCCAGCAGTGAGAGCTGGCGCTCGGTGTACGCGGCGCTGCTCTGGCTGCGCACCACGAAGGCCCTGACCGTGCGCCCGGCCACGCGCAGCGGAATGCCGGCGACCGCGCCGTCGGCGTCCCAGCCCGCGATGCCCAGCCGCCGCAGCTCCTCCGGCTGGCGTGCCACGACCATTTCTCCGCTGCGCACGACCTGTTCGACGAGCGGGGAACGGTCGCTCGGTCGCGCCGGGCGAGCCTGGCCCTGCTCGGCGACCCACTCCACCCGGTAGTCGCGCCCTTCGGCCCGCGCGAAGAGGAAGGCGTCGGTGCGCACCAGGCAGCTTACCTGCTCCTGCAGCGCCGGGCCGAGCGTGACGAGATCGATCTCGGACGCGAGCACGCGCGCGGCGTCGTTGATCGTCTGCAGGTCGAGATTGGCGCGTGCCAGTTGCTGATTGCGCTCCCCCAGCTCCAGGTTGAGTTGCACGATGGCGTGTAACCCGGCGGCCGCGAAGAAGACGAGGACCGAGGCGACCGCGAAGGGGACCACCTGGGCGATGCCGAGCGTGGCCAGCGCCAGCGGAGCGGTGAAGCAGAAGCTGATCGCCGTCCAGAGGCTGGTGCGCGGCCAGAGAACGGCGCGGACGTGATCGGCGCCGTGGCTGAGCCAAACCGCCGTGCTGGTAAAGATAATGTTGCCGGCCAGGAAGATCGGAGCATAGAGCACGAGCGCCAGGCCCGGGTCGGCGGCGGGCTGAGCCAGGCCGCCCCCGAGGGCGGCGCGAACCAGCAGACCGGCACCCAGGGCGCTGAGCGAGAGCTGGCCGAGGTTGAAGGCGGTGAACGTGAGCGTGTCGGCCTGCCCGGTGCGAGCGCGCCGCAGGCCCGAGCGCACCAGCAGGCCGACGGCGTGCGCCAGCGCCGCCGCCACGGCGCCGTATTGCAGGAAGAGGACGAAGGTGAAGGTCGAGGCCAGCGACACGGCGCGACCGTCGCGCAGGTGGATTTGCAACAGCGCGTCGGCCAGCGCGGCCAGGATCACCAGGAGCACGAAGTTCGCGTCGAGGTGCACCGAGAGTGTGAGCAACGCCGTCACGAGCGCCGCGCCGCCCAGGAACGCGACGAGCCAACGAAACGCCAACCCGAGTGAGGGGCGTGACGCCTGGCTCGGGTTCATACGGAGATCAACTCGACTCGCCACCGACCCTCCCGGCCCTGGACTCCCGTCGTGGACCGCCCCGGCACGGCCTGCTCGAGCGTCGTCCTGGGTTGCGATATGGGAGCCGGCACTTACCAGAGCAATTCTCACGCCAGAGCGCATCAGGCCGCGAGCAGCGGATCGGCCGCCAGCACGGCATCGATCGACCCCCGCGCGGCGACACGCCCCTGCTCCAGGAGCACGACCTGGTGGGCACAGCCTCGCACCAGATCGATGTCGTGGGTGGCCAGCACTACCGCGGCCCCTTCGTGCGCCAGTTGGCCGAGCATGCGCGCCAGCTCGGCCTTGCGCCGCGCGTCCATGCCGCGCGTCGGCTCATCAAGCGCCACGACCGGTGGGTCACCGATCAGCACCGCCGCCAGCGCCGCTCGCTGGCGCTCGCCGCCGGAGAGGTCGAAGGGGTGGCGCCCGGACAAGGCGCTCAAGCCGAGCCGGACGAGCGTGCGCTCGATATCGCCGGCCGCGCGGCGGCAGCGCAGGGTAAAGCGCAGCTCCGCGGCGACCGTCTCGTTGAAGAGGAGCGCGCCGGGGTGCTGCGGCAGGTACGCGACCTGCCGTGCCAGATCGCGCGTGGCACGCCGCGCGATATCCGCGCCGAAGAGGCGCACGCGGCCTTGCTCGGGGCGCAACAGGCCGTTGAGGAGCTTGAGGAGCGTCGTCTTGCCGCTGCCGTTGCGCCCCATCAACGCGGTCACCTGTCCCGCCGCGAACGCCAGCGAGACTTCACTGAGCGCCGGGTGCTGCCCGTAGCGGTAGCTGACCCCTTCCAGTTCAAGCGCCGCTTGCTCGACGGTTGCCGTGGCTGCCGGACGCGGCAAGCTGCTCGGTTCGTCGAGCGCGCCGGCGACGCCGATGGGCGAGCCATCAGCCACCACCTGGCCGCGGCAACCGAGCACGAGCACGCGCTCGGCGACCGGCAGGACCCGTGCCAGCCGGTGCTCGGCCAGCAGGATAGTCGTGCCAAAGTCGCCGTTGAGCCGGGTGAAGGCGTCCACGACGTCCGGCGCGGACCAGGGGTCGATCTGGGAGGTCGGCTCGTCGAGCGCCAGCAAGCGCGGGCGGAGGGCGCAGGCGGCCGCGATGACCACGCGCTGGCGCTCACCGCCCGAGAGCGTGCTCAGCTCCCGGTCGCGCAGGTGTCCGATCCCAAGCGCCAGCAGCAGCTCGTCGACGCGCTGTAGGATTTCGCGGCGCGGCAGCCCGGCGTTCTCCGGGCCGAAGGCGATCTCATCCTCGACCCGGTCGGTGACGGTCTGCGTCTCCGGCTCCTGCGCCACGAAGCCGGTCAGGCGGCTGAGCGCGGCGGTGCCGTGGCAGCGGGTATCGTGGCCGAAGGTGAGCACGCAGCCGCCGAAGCGGCCGCCGTAGAAGTGGGGGATCAGCCCGTTGGGGCAGCGCAGGATGGTCGATTTACCACAGCCGGACGGCCCCGCGACCAGGGCGACGGTACCCTCAGACACCTCCCAGGAGAAGTTCTCCAGCGCCGGCTCGTCCTGGCCCGGGTAGCGGTAGCTGACGGCCTGGAAGCGGATCATGGCGCGACCGCCTCCAGCACCAGCGGAGCCGCCAGCAGGAGGCTGGCCAGCGCCGGCAGCAGGCCGAGCGCCGGCCAGCTCAAACCGGGATAGGGCGACCACTCCAGTGCCGCGGGCGCCACCACGATCGCCAGCGCCTCCAGCGCCAGCGCGGCCAGCGCGGTGGCGAGGAGCGCGAGGTTGGCCGCGTTCCAGGGGAGTGGGCGCAGGCTGCCGCGGCGCGTGCGCGGCGCCCGCGTCACGCCGGCGCCGAGCAGCACCAGGGCTGCCAGGAGAACGGCCAGCCCGGCGAACCGAGCGCCCATCACCAGCAGCGTGACGCCGGAGATAGCGGTTAGCAGGCCGGCGGGGAGGAGCCAGGCGGAGCGCGGCTCACCGGCGGCACGCGCGCCGAAGCCACGGCTCTCCATCGTCTCGGCCAGTTTGAAGGCACGCTCGAGGCCGAGGTGCAGTACCGGCACGATCAGCACGTTGAGGTCGCGCGGCGAGCGCAGGCGAAAGCCGCGCGCCGCCTGCGCCTCGCGCACCTCGGTCAGTGCCTGCAGCGTCTGAGGGAAGAAGCTCAGCGCCACGATGGCGGCCATGCCGCTGGTCAGGAGCGCGCCGGGCACCAGCCGCAGGAGCGCGGCGCGCTCGACCCGAGCATTGAAGCAGGCCGCGATTAAGAGGAGCGTCACGATCGCCGCGCCCGAGACCGCGCCGTAGAGGAGCGAGTTCAGCGTCAGCGGGCCGCCGGCGATCGGGATGGCGCCCGGCAGCGTCAGCAGGACGTGGTCGCCGACGTGTGCCGTCAGCAGGTTGAAGGCGATGTTGAGCCCGGCCACCGCCAGGCCGATGCGCAGCACCGACGACCAGGCCGCGCCGCGCACTCCACCCCGGTCGCCTGTCAAATAGACCAGCGCCGCCTCCAGCAGCACCAGACCCAGCAGAAGCGGGTTGCGGCTGCTGATGACCAGCAATGCTGCCGCACCGGCCCAGATCAGCCAGGCGAGCGAGTTCGAACGGCTCATGGGGTGCGCCCCGCCCGCCGCCGCACCACGGCGGCCAGCCCCGTCAGCAGCACCAGGAGTACCAGCGCGCCGAAAAGCACGAGCGCCCGCATGTCCGGCCCGCTGTCGTGGGGCGTCGCCTGGACCGAGCGCACCGCGCCGCTCGGGGCCACCTCGACCGCCCGTGCCTCGGCCGTGCCGGCGCGTGTCGCCGACGCCGCGAGCGCTGGTGTGGCCGGCTCCGCGGTCGTGGCCGTGGGCGCGGCCGCCGCGATCGGCGTGGCGGCGGGGAGCAGCCCGTTGAGCCGGGCGATCTGGCGGAGGCTGGTCGGCGGGAGCTGGGTATCACCGGAGTCCCAGGCCCAGCCCTCGACGTCGCCGGGATGGACGGTGATCTCGCTCGGGCCGAGCGCGCTCGGCGCCCAATGGCCATCCGGGCCGAGGCGGTAGAAGTGCCAGTAGATCGACGGCTGGCCGTAGCTCTTGCAGAAGCAATTGCCCGCGGGGCAGCCTTCGTTGTCCAGGCTGCAGACGGCCACGCCCAGCCCAGCAAACGGGCTGAGTGTGAGCGCCAGCTTCGAGCGCGTCAGCAAATTGCTTCCGCTAATCGACGGCCCGTCGAAGGGTACGTAGACGTAGAGCAGCCGGCCGTCACCGTGGCGCACCACCAGCCCGGCGCCGTGGAGCGCGGCTGGCGTGGCTACTCCGGCCGGAGTGGCCGCGATGGCGGCGGCCGGCACCAGCCAGCCGAGTGCCGCCAAGAGCAGCGCGAGGCGAATGAGCCGCGCGCGGCGCATCAGCGCACTGCCCGCAGCCTCAGCGCGCCGCCGAGCGCCAGCGCTGCCAGCGCCAGCGCGGCGGCCAGTGCCGCGACGGAGACGGCGTCCCGCGCCTGTCCGGTATCCGGTGCGACAGCGCCCGCGGTGCGGGGCAGATACGTCCAGCCGGCCAGCGCCGGAATAGCCTGCACGGTCGCCAGCAGGTTGTCCTGCTTCGCATCGGGGCGGTAGGCGAAGGCGCCGCTCGGGTTCTGCAGGGAGCGCAGGGCGCTCAGCGCCGCGCTGACCGCGGGCGACCGCGTCGTCTGGCCGGTCGCCAGCAGTGTCTCGATCGCCAGCGCCGTCGAGTTGGCGTCGCCGACGGGCGGATTCTCCTGGCCAGGTTGGGAGACGTACGAGCCGTTGGGGGTCCGGGCGCTCGCCATGTATGCCAGGCCGCGCTGAATCGCCGGGCTGCCGCTTGCGCCCGCGGCCACCAGCGCCTGCAGCACGATCGCGGTGGTGTTGCTGTCGCCCTTGCCCGGCGCGGTGTCGCCGTCGAAGGCCCAACTGCCGTCAGCGCCCTGGTGGCTCGTCAGCCCCTGCACGACGTCGACGCCGAGCGGCGCACCCGCCCCGCTCAGGGCCAGCACCGCCAACCCGTCGACGTAAACCTGCGGATCGTAGAGTCCGGTCTTGGCGTCGTAGGCCGCCTGCAGCTTGGCGATCAGGTCGTCCCCGCTGAAGGCGCGGGGATCGAGCCCGGCAGACTCGGCGGCGAGCGCCAGCTTGGCCGCGCCGCCGGTGCTGGCACCGTAGCCGGCGGCATTGGCGCGCAGGAAGTCGATCACGCTCTTGCCGTCTTTGGTGACGCCGGCCGGATCGATGCCGGCAGCACTGAGCGCCAGCGCGACATCGGCGGTGGTGCTGGGGTCGGTCTTGCCGTTGAGTCCGGCGAAGCCGCCGTCCGGCTGCTGCTGCTGGCGCAGCCAGTTCACGGCGGAGGTAGTCTCTTGCCCGGCGGCCAGGGTGGCCGGAGCGACGAGCAGGGCGAGCGCGAGGCAAAGCGAACAGGCAAGCAGAATGCGGCGCATGCGCAACCTCCAGTGCGTCGTGAGAACAATCCAGCGTGGGCTGGGATCACACCAGAGGCGGCTTCAGGGGGAAATTGGATGGGACATGGGCGTCCTGCCTCCTTGGCTCGAGGAGTGAGCGGACGCGACAGCTGCGGGCGATCTGGCTTCGCCGCGCGAAGGCGGCGTCACAGTTGCGGCACAGCCCCGGATTCGCACCGGTGTTCTCCCGCGACCGCCGGTCGATGCGACCGGCAACCGCTGCCGCAGGTCAATCATGCCGGCGCCGTGATGCCGGCAGGCGCAGTGTGGCACGAAGACAGGTTTCGTGCAAGTCGTGAGCGCGCGGCGATCCGGTGGGCGATTGACGGCGCGGGGAGATGGCCCGCATCATCAGGCCCGGGATGGGCTTGCCGAATGCTGGAGGAGCGATGAGCGAGTCGGAAGCACCGCTGGCGATCGTCTGCGCCATGAGCACCGAGCTGCGCCACGCGCTGGAGGCCGCCGCGATCGCCGGCGAGCGTCGCGCCGGGCCGTGGACGATCGATTCCGGCCGTATCGATGGGCGCGCCGTGCTGCTGGTGCGCAGCGGTATCGGCATGGTCAACGCCGCCGCGGCCCTCTCGGCGCTGTTGGCGCTTGAGCGGCCCGCCGCCGTGCTGAACTACGGCTGCGCCGGGGCGCACCGCGCCGACCTCCTGCCGGGCGACGTCGTCGTCGGCGAGAGCCTGGTCGCGCCGCAGTCGCTGACCGTCTTGCCCGGCGGCGAAGAGCGCTATACCGGCATCTTCTGCGCCCATGGCCCCGATGCCAGGCCGGTCGAGATGATTGACACCGAGCGCGCGCTCCTCGATGCGGTGACGCGCGCCGCGCAGGGCTGGCAGCCGGAGCCCTGGCCGGGCGCCGCGACCGGGAGCCGGCGCCCCGCAGTCCAGCGCGGCATCGTCGCCTCGGCCGACTGCTGGACCCAGCACGCGCCGCGCATCGAGGCGCTCAACCAGCGTCACGGCTCGCTCTGCGAAGACATGGAAGCCGCCGCCCTGGCGCAGGTCTGCGCCCTCTGGCAGATCCCCTTCTTGACGGTCAAAGACATCTCCAACAACGAGCTGCTGGCCGTCACCGAGCTGGACGAGGTCATGCCCTCGCTGGAGCCGCACCTCGACGAGCTCGGCCGCCGCGCCTGGGCCCTGCTGCGGCGTGCGCTGCCGCTGATGCCGTAATGGCGCTTTGCACTGGTGGGGTCGACGTTGAGCACGCGCCAGTCGCCAGGGGCCAGCCAGGGGGATACGGTGGGGCGACGGCATGACCAGCAGGCAACCCGGCGACGGGGAAGAGCAGACGTGCCGTTCGAAGAAGTGGCAGCGAGCGTGGCTCAAGTCGAGCTTCCTCTGGGCGCCGGTGCTCTACCTGGCGGCATACGTGCTCTTCGTGCGGCTGCGCGCGCTGGCGAACCAGACCGGTGTCCCCGTGCGCTTTCGCTACCCGATTCAGATCGATCACGCGCTCTTTGCCGGTCGTGATCCGACCGTCGTGCTCCAGTCGTGGCTGCATCAGACGAGCCATATCACCCTGTTCGATTCGCTGCTGGTGGCGGTCTACGCGACCTATTTCTTCGTGCCCCATCTCGTGGCGCTGTACTTCTGGCTGCGCCGCGATGCGCGCACCGTCCCGTACATCCTGGCCTTCTTCGGCACGCTCTACCTCGGGCTCATCCCCATCTTCCTCGTCCCGACCGCCCCGCCCTGGCTGGCGTCGGAGCGCGGCTACCTGCCCCCGATCACACGGTTGGCCCCGCTCGCGATCGACCAGATTATCCCCGGCAGCTTCGGCACGGGGGACCGGCTGGCCGGACCGAACCCCGTCGCGGCGATGCCGTCCCTGCACGTGGCCGGGATCTGCGTCGTCGCCTTCGTACTCTTCGGCTGGGATGCACCGCTCGGCACGATCCTCGGCGCGCTCTACATCCTGGCGATGGGCTTCGCGCTGATTTATCTCGGCGAGCACTATCTCAGCGATGTCGTCGCCGGTGCGCTGCTGGCCGGCGGTTCCTGGTACGCCGCGCAGCGAATTCAACGCCACTACTGGAGTGCTCCCTCGCAACCAACGGCCAGGGGAAGCGAGTAGCAACGCGTCCCCGCGGCGCGATACACCCAGCGCGCCTTCGGCGTGCGAGACCGCGCGGGAAATCAGGTGGCATGAACGTACACTTTCCGCGCCTCACCCTTGAGACTCTCCGACGCTCCTGGTATAATCTCTCGGATGCACCGAAGTCGGTCGTCTACGGACCCAGGGACGGGCAGTTGCTGAGCGAGACCGACACCTGGATAGCGTACGCGCAACCTGCGACGTGGCGACTGGCCTTTGGACTCCTTTCGAGCCCAGGGGCCTTTTTTTATGCGCGGGTCGTGGCCAAGACGGAGCGATGAGGGGGCCAGGTTGGAGCTGTTCATCCAGGGGGGACGGGTCATCGATCCGGAGCAGGGCTTGGACGAGGTTGCCGATATCCTCGTCTCCGGTGACCGTATCGCCGCCGTCGGCCCCAGCCTGACCCGGCCGGGGGGTGTGGACAAGCTCAACGCCCACGGCATGCTCGTCATGCCCGGTCTGGTCGACGTTCATGCTCACCTGCGCGACCCCGGTTTCACCGCCAAGGAGACGCTGGAGACCGGCGCGCAGTCCGCGCTCAAGGGCGGCTTCACCACGGTCTGCTGCATGCCCAACACCGACCCGGCGCTCGATACGCCCGAGCGCGTGGCCGACATCGTGACGCGGGCGCGCGAGCTGCCGCTGCGCCTCTTCCCGCTCGGCGCGATCTCGCTGGAGCGGCGCGGCGAGGAGCTGGCCGATCTGGCCGGCATGACCGAGGCGGGCGCGGTCGGCTTCTCAGACGATGGCGACAGCACGCGCAGCTCGCAGGTGATGCGCGAGGCGCTGGCGTGGTCGAAAGACTCGGGCAAGCCGATCATGGTCCACTGTGAGGACTGGACGCTGATCAATGGCGGGGTGATGCACGAGGGCGCGGTCTCGCGCGAGCTGGGCCTGCCGGGCATCCCGGCCGCCGCCGAGGAGATCATTACCAACCGCGACATCGAGCTGGCCCGCCTGACCGGCGGCTGGCTGCACGTGCTCCACGTCAGCACGGCGCTGGGGCGTGACCTGGTGCGCCGGGCCAAGGAGCAGGGCGTGCCGGTCACCGCCGAGGTGATGCCGCATCACCTGCTGCTGACCGACGAGTGGGTCGCCGGTCGCCGCCGTTTCGTCGGCGACGAGCGTGTCTACCGCACGGTCTGCCCCGATCCCAATGCCAAAGTGAATCCGCCGCTGCGCGGCGAGGCCGACGCTCGGGCGTTGCTGGCCGGGTTGCGCGAGGGCACCTTCGACATTCTGGCGACCGACCACGCGCCGCACGCGCCGGAGGACAAGTCGGACGACCTGCTGCGCGCGGCCAACGGCATGATCGGATTCGAGCTGGCGCTGCCGCTGCTGCTGCGGCTGGTGCGCGCCGGCGATCTGTCACTCTTGATGCTGGTCGACCTTCTCTCGACCAGGCCAGCCAGGCTCTTCGGCCTGCCGGGCGGACGGCTGAGGCCGGGCTCGCCCGCCGACCTGATCGTGGTTGATCCGGAGCAGGAGTGGAACGTGAACGAGACGACGATCGCTTCCAAGAGCAAGAACACCCCGCTGCTGGGGATGACGGTGCAAGGGAAGGTGCGACTGACGATGGTGAATGGGGAGGTCCGCTACCGTGACTAAACTGCACTTGGCGGGGGCGCTGGTCCTCGAAGATGGGCGGATCTTCCGGGGGGAGCCGTTCGGCGCGCGCGGCGACGCCGAGGGCGAGGTGGTCTTCACCACGGCCATGACCGGCTACCAGGAGGTGGCCACCGACCCTTCCTTCTACGGCCAGATCGTCTGCATGACCTATCCGCTGATCGGCAACTACGGCGTGACCGCCGGTGACGAGGAGTCGCGCCGGCCCTGGATCGCCGGCATGGTGGTGCGCGAGTACTGCGACGAGCCCGAGAACTGGCGCTCGGAGGGCGGCTTCGCCGAGTACCTCCAGCGCCATAACATCCCGGCGCTGCACTCGGTCGATACCCGCGCCCTGACGCGGCACATCCGCTCCCACGGCGACATGCGCGGCCTGCTGGTCGCCGACGCCGCCGGCCGCTCCGACGCGGAGCTGCGCGCGCGGGCGCGGGCGGCCTGGACACCGGCGGAGGCCAACGTGGTCGACGCGGTGACGACGCCGGCCGAGCGCAAGCTCTCCGCCGGCGAGCCGCTGCACCTGGTACTGATGGACTGCGGCGTCAAGGAGAACATCCTGCGCTCGCTGGGGCGGCGCAACATCCGCGTGACGGTGGTGCCCTACGACATCCCGGCCACCGAGATTCTCAAGCTCCAGCCCGACGGCGTGCTCACCTCGCCGGGTCCAGGCGACCCACAGCAGACCAACGGCGCGGTCGGAACGGTGCGCGCCATCCTCGACGCCGGGCTGCCCTACATGGGCATCTGCCTGGGCCACCAACTGCTCGGCCTGGCGATCGGCGCCAGCACCAGCAAGCTGAAGTTCGGCCACCGCGGCGCCAATCACCCGGTCAAGGATCTGCGCACCGGCGCGGTCCACATCACCTCGCAGAACCACGGCTACCAGGTAGATGTCGCCAGCGTTCCGGCGGGCTCGGGCTGGTCGGTGTCGCAGGTCAACCTCAACGATGGCTCGGTCGAGGGTCTGGCCCACGACACGCTGCCGGTCTTCTCGATTCAGTATCACCCCGAGGGCTCGCCGGGCCCGCAGGACAACCAGTACCTCTTCGACCGCTTCATCGAGCAGGTGCGCCGTCACAAGGAAGCGGCCAACGCGCGGCTTGCCGTCGCTGTGGCGGCCGGAGACCAGGAGTAGGCATGAGCGCAGCAGACACGCAATCAGTCGGGAGCGTCCTGGTCATCGGCTCGGGACCGATCATCATCGGCCAGGCAGCGGAGTTCGACTACGCCGGCTCGCAAGCCATTCGCGCCCTGCGAGAGGAGGGGGTGCGCTCGATCCTGGTCAACTCCAACCCGGCCACGATCATGACCGACGAGGATCTGGCCGACGTCGTCTACATCGAGCCGCTGACGGTCGAGTCGCTGCGGCGCATCATCGCCCAGGAGCGTCCGGACGGACTGCTGCCGACGCTGGGCGGGCAGACCGGGCTCAACCTGGCGGTGCGCTTGGCCGAGGCCGGTGTGCTGGAGGAATTCAACGTGCGGCTGCTCGGCACGCCATTGGAGGCGATCAAGCGCGCCGAGGACCGCGAGCTGTTCAAGCAGCTCTTGATCGAGATCGGCGAGCCGGTGATCGAGAGCGCCATCGTGCATACGCAGCCGGAGGCGCACGCCTTCGCCCAGCAGGTGCCGCTGCCGCTGATCATTCGCCCGGCCTACACGTTGGGCGGCACTGGCGGCGGCATCGCCACCACACCGCAGGAGCTGGACCGGCTGGTGGCCAGCGGCCTCAACGCCAGTCCCATCCACCAGATCTTGCTGGAGCGCTGCCTGACCGGCTGGAAAGAGATCGAGTACGAGGTGATGCGGGACGCCAACGACACCTGCATCACCATCTGCAACATGGAGAACCTGGACCCGATGGGGGTCCACACCGGCGACAGCATCGTGGTCGCGCCCAGCCAGACGCTGAGCGACCGCGAGTATCAGATGCTGCGCTCGGCCTCGCTGCGCATCATCCGCGCGCTGGGCATCGAGGGCGGCTGCAACATTCAGTTCGGCCTCGATCCCAAGTCGTTCCAGTACTACGTGATCGAGGTCAACCCGCGCGTCAGCCGCTCCTCGGCGCTGGCCTCGAAGGCGACCGGCTACCCGATCGCCCGCGTGGCCGCCAAGATCGCGGTCGGCAAGCGGCTCGACGAGGTGCTCAACTCGGTCACGCAGCAGACGACGGCCGCCTTCGAGCCGGCGCTCGACTACGTGGTGGTCAAGATCCCGCGCTGGCCCTTCGACAAGTTCACCCGCGCCGACCGCACCATTGACACCCAGATGAAGGCCACCGGCGAGGTGATGGCCATCGACCGCTCCTTCGAGGCGGCGCTGCAGAAGGCGGTACGCTCCTTGGAGTCGGACCAGAACGATCTCCTCTGGGAGGATCCGGTCTGGAACGTCTCGGCCGGCGATCTCTGGGAGCAGATCCGCCGCCCGAACGACCTGCGCCTGTGGGCGATGGCCGCCGCGCTGCGGCGAGGCGCCGCGCCCGAGGAGGTCAGCGCGGCCAGCGGGGTCGATCCCTGGTTCACCCGCAAACTGAAGCGGATTGTCCGGCTGGAGGAGCGCATCACCGCGGAGCCGCTGACGCCCGAGCTCCTCTGGCAGGCCAAGCGCGCCGCCTTCGGCGACGCCCAGATCGCCGCGCTGACCGGGCGCGAGGCCGCGGCGGTGCGCGCGCTGCGCTACGAGGCCGGGATCGTGCCGGTCTACAAGATGGTCGACACCTGCGCCGCCGAGTTCGAGGCCATGACGCCCTACTTCTACAGTACCTACGAGGAGGAGGACGAGGCGCCGCCGCTGCCGGGACGCAAGGCATTGGTCGTGGGCTCGGGGCCGATCCGCATCGGGCAAGGGATCGAGTTCGACTACGCCAGCGTCAAGGCGGCGCAGACGCTGCGCGAGTCCGGCTTCGGCGCCATCATGGTCAACAGCAACCCGGAGACCGTCTCGACCGACTTCGACACCTCCGACCGGCTCTACTTTGAGCCGCTGGACGAGGAGAGCGTGGGCGAGATCCTGCGCCACGAGGCGGGCGGCGATCTAACCAAGCTCCCGCCGGTCATCCTGCAGTTTGGCGGGCAGACGGCGATCAACCTGGCCGAGCCGCTGGCCGAGCGCGGCGTGCCGATCCTGGGGAGCGCGCTGGAGGCGATCGACGTGGCCGAGGACCGGCGCCGCTTCGAGGCCTTCCTCTCGCGGCTAGGCATCCCGCAGCCGCCGGGGGCGGGCGTGACGACCGTGGCCGAGGCGCTGCAGGTGGCCGAGCGCATCGGCTACCCGGTGCTGGTGCGCCCCAGCTACGTGCTGGGCGGGCGCGCCATGGAGGTTGTGCTCAGCCCCGACCGGCTCGCCAGCTACCTGGAGACCGCGGTGGTGCTGAACGTCAAGCACCCGATCCTGATCGATAAGTACCTGCAAGGGAAAGAGGTCGAGGTCGACGCCATCTGCGACGGGCAGGCGGTGCTGATCCCCGGCGTCATGGAGCACATCGAGCGCGCGGGCGTGCACTCCGGTGACAGCTACGCGGTCTACCCCGGCCTCAATCTGACGAGCGACGAGGTCGAGCAGTTGGTCGAGTACACCACCGACATCGCGCTGGCGCTGGGGGCGGTGGGGCTGATCAACATCCAGTACGTGATTCACCAGGGCCAGATCTACGTCCTGGAGGTCAACCCGCGCGCCAGTCGCACGGTGCCCTTCCTGAGCAAGGCGACGGGCGTGCCGATGGTGCGCCTGGCGACCAACGCCATGCTGGGCCGCACGCTGGCCGAGCAGGGCTTCGCCGGGGGGCTCTGGCCACGCCAGCCGCTGGTGGCGGTCAAGGCTCCGGTCTTCTCGATGGCCAAGCTGCGCGGGGTCGAGGTCCATCTCGGACCGGAGATGAAGTCGACCGGCGAGGCGATGGGGATCGACCGCGCCTTCGCCCCGGCGCTCTTCAAGGCGCTCCAGGCCGCGGGGATGGCGCTGCCGCCGAGCGGCGCCGTGCTGGTCAGCCTGGCCGACCCGGACAAGGCCGAGGGACTGGCGCTGGCCCGGAAGCTGGTCGATATGGACTACCGCATCTTCGCCACCGAGGGCACGGCGGCCCATTTCGAGCAGGCCGGGCTGCCGGTCCAGCTCGTCACCAAGCGGATCGGCCGCGGCTCGCCGGATGTGCTCGACATCATCATCGACGGAACCGTGCAGGCGGTGATCAATACGCCGGGCCCGGCGCAGAGCGAGGTGCTCGACGGCTTCAAGATACGGCGCGCGGCGGTGGAGAAGGGCATCCCCTGCATCACCTCGCTCGACACCGCTCACGCGGTCGTCTGTGCCACCGAAGCGGCGGGCGACGGCTACGCCGTGCAGCCGCTGCCGAGCTACCGCCAGGCGCAGCACGCGGCGGTGTGAGGGAATGGTCCCCTCACCCCAGCCCTCTCCCGTGCGCGGGAGAGGGGGAGTGGCGAATGACAAGGGCTTGAGGTAGGGGTTAGACGGCTCCCTCGACTGCGCTCGGGATGACAGGGGGAGTTCGGGGCGGACGAATTCGACTCGTGCCGTCCGAAAGGCCGCAACCGAAACACTGTCATCCTGAGCGAAGTCGAAGGATCCGTCCTCACGAGACACCCATGCTCGTCGGATGGGCACCGATTAGGCGGTGAGGACCAGCACGCCATGACCAAATTCGACTTTGACGCGCTGCTGCGCTCGGTGGGCGCCCTGAAGGAGGGGCACTTCGTCCTCTCCTCGGGGCGACACAGCGGGCGATACCTGGAGAAGTTCGACTTATTGCGCAACCCGCCGGCGACCGAGCGCGTCATCGGCGCGCTGCTGGTGCGATTGCGCGGGCTCGACATCGATGTCGTGGCGGGCCCGACGACCGGCGGCATCCTGCTCGCCTTCGAGACGGCGCGGCAACTCGGCACGCCCGCCGCCTACGCCGAGCGCGCCGAGCACGGTTCGCTGGCGCGCGAGTTTCGACGTGGCACCGTCTTCCCGCCCGGCGCCCGCGTGCTGGTAGTCGACGACATCATGACGACCGGCGGCTCGGTGCGTGAGACCCTCGCCGCGCTTGCCGAGCACCCGGTCGAGGTGGTGGCGGTCGCGGTGCTGGTCGACCGCAGCGGCGGGCAGGTCGACTTCGGCGTGCCGCTGCTCGCGCTCTCGACCATGGATATCCCCACCTGGACCCCCGAGGAGTGCCCGCTTTGTGCTCAGGGCGTGCCGCTGGCCAAGCCGGGGACGACCACGGTCCAGGGGCAGGCCGCGGCGGGCTGACCAGAATCGCGTTCTCCGGGTAGACTGGGCGGCAGGGAGGACGCATGGAGCACGCGGATCTACAGCCGATCGACGAGGCGGCGCTGGCCGACTTCGCCCTGCGCCTGATCGGGGCGACCAGCCTGTCGGGCGACGAGGGCGCGGCGGCGGAGGTGACGGCGGCCGAGATGCGCCGGCTCGGCCTCGCGGTCGAGCGCGACGAGGCCGGCAACGTGCTTGGCTCGATCGGTGACGAGAGCGGGCCGACCGTCCTGATCGACGCGCACCTGGACACCGTCGGCGTGACCGAGCCGGAGGCGTGGTCGCAGCCGCCGGCCGGCGAGCGGGTGGGCGGCCGCATCTACGGGCGCGGCGCGATGGACATGAAGGGTCCGCTCGCGGCTGCGGTCCACGGCGCGGCGTCCCTGGCCGGGCGACTGCCGCGCGGGCGGGTGGTCGTGGCGGCCACGTTGGCCGAGGAGTTGGTCGAGGGCCCGGCGACGGAGCTCGTCGCCCGGCGGCTGCGGCCCGATTTCGTGATCATCGGGGAGGCGACCTCGCTCAAGCTGGCGCGCGGCCAGCGCGGCCGGGCCGAGATCGTGGTTACGACCCACGGCCAGCCGACGCATTCCTCGCGTCCGGAGCTGGGCGTCAACGCCGCCCAGGCGATGGTCGACATCATCGTGGCCCTGCGCGAGATCGCGCCGCCCGAGCACCCGGTGCT
>DASSHC010000312.1:0-3648 GCA_035693105.1 Thermomicrobiaceae bacterium
CGTGCAGAAGCTGGGCTTCAGCCACCGCTCGGAGCTGGTGCGCTACGCCCTGCGCGCCGGCCTGCTCGACGCGGGGGCGGAGTAGGCGGGCGCGGCCGTTTCCGCTGAGGGCTGGGCAACGTCATTGATGCGTCGGTGCCGCTCGACGCGCCGGGCTAAAGCCACAGCGCTAACACCACGAAGCCCACTGAAGGGGCTGAGCTACCACGCTCCACGCGCTGCGACGATGGGGAACATCGGCGCTAGACGCACCGAGGCAGAGATCCTTGTCATCCTGAGCCGCAGCGAAGGATCTCTCATCGGCAAGGGGTGGCAGTCAACGCGGCACGTGGCTGCGGCCTTGGGGGATTCGCCGTCGTCGGGGCGCCTGCGCATGGCCGGAATCGGAGCACATCATGCAACTCTATCGTATCGATCCCGAGGAGGCGCGGCCGGTCGCCGACTACGGCAGCGCCTTCCGGCTTCTTCGCCTCCTCCAGGCGCGCTCCGGCGAGGTGCGCGTCGATCTCGCCTACCTTGGCCCCGGCGATCAGATCGGCCACCACCAGGGACGGCTGCCGCAGCTCTTCTGCGTGCTGGCGGGCGAGGGCTGGGTGCGAGGCGATGGAGCGGAGCGCCTCACGCTCGGCGCCGGCCAGGCGGTCTACTGGGCGCCCGGCGAGGGCCACGCGGCCGGCAGCGACGCCGGCATGACCGCGTTGATCATCCAGGCCGAGGCGCTCGACCCGGCGGCGCTGGCGAGGCTGGAGCAGGCGTGATCAAGCTTGCAGTTGATCGAAATGGCCAGGATTCCCGCGCGACCGTAGATGCCCGCCCGGCGGGTCGACGTTAATGTAGCCTCCCACGCTGGACCACCCTCACGGAGTGAATTTCCCTCCACGGCATCGCCGCCTTGCGGTACCCCGCCAAGCGCCGTACGATCCGCTCACCGGTGTGGACGTGAAAGGGCCGATCATGGGCGAGGCGACCAGCGAGCCGGGTCCGATCGCAGCCGCGAGGCACAGCGCGCAACCGCTCCTGGTGGGGCGGGAGCGCGAGCAGGAACTGCTCCGCCAGCAGGTCGAGCGGATGCTCAGCGGCCAGGGACGCCTCGTCCTGGTCAGCGGCGAGGCGGGCATCGGCAAGAGCGCTCTGGTTGCCGCGGTTGCTGACACGGCTCGTCAGCAGGGGGCGGTAGTGCTGACTGGCGGCTGCTACGACCTCGCGATCACGCCACCCTACGGCCCCTGGCTCGATGCGCTCGGCGGCTACCGGCCGCACGATACCCTGCCGAACCTCCCGTCGTGGCTTCGTGATCTCGCGTCGGTCACGGGTACGACGAGCCAGGAGTTCTTCGAGCAGGTCCGCCTCTGGCTCACCGAGATAGCGAACCAGCAGCCGCTGGTCCTCGTCCTGGAGGATCTCCACTGGGCGGATGGCGCCAGTCTCGACCTGCTGCGCTTCGTGGCTCGCCGGCTCGACGACCTGGCGCTGTTGCTCGTCGCGACCTGGCGCGACGACGAAGGGACGCAGCCGATCTCCCCGATCTTGCCCGCGCTGATCCGTGAGGCCCAACCCCTGCGGATCGTGCTGCGGCGGCTCAATCGTGCCGAGACGCGCGTGCTCGTCGCGCAGCGGTACCGGCTCGCGAATGACGAGCGCGACGCGCTTGGCGATTGGGTGCAGCGGCATGCTGAGGGCAATCCATTCTTCGCCAGCGAGGTGCTGCTCGCGCTGGAGCACGACGGCGCGCTAAGTGCCGACGGCGATACCTGGCGCTTCAACCCGCCACACGAATTCAGCGTGCCGCCGCTGGTACGGCAGGTGATCGAGCAGCGCCTTGGCTGCCTCAGCGAGCCTACTCAGCAGCTGCTGGAGCACGCCGCGATCATCGGGCAGGAGCCCTCGCTCGCCTTCCTGCAAGCCGTGGCCGACGTCTCCGACGAGGTCCTTGCCACCGCGCTGGACGAGTCGATCGCCGCACAAATGCTCACGGCTGCCGCCCTGAGCGAGGGGACGCTGCGCTTCCGCCACGCCCTGGTGCGTGAGACGCTGTATCAACGCCAGAACGCCTTCCGCCGGCGCGCACGCCATCGACGGGTGGCGACGCTCCTGCTCAATGCGCCGTCTCCATCTCCGGTTTCACTCGCGCGTCACTTCCAGGCCGCGGGCGACCCACAGGCCGTGACCTGGCTGGCACGCGCGGGGGAGCGGAGCCTCGCGGTCTACGCGCCGCACGACGCGATCACCTCGTTGACGCGGGCCGAGGAGCTGGCCCAGCGGTTCGGCACAGTCTTGCCGCCGAGTGCCGTGCGATCCCGCGGGCGGGCCTGGGAGATGGTCGGCGACTTCGCACGCGCCCGGGACGACTACGAGCGCACCTTGCGCCTCGCTCAGGAGCAGGGTGACCGGCGCGCCGAGTGGCAAGCGCTGCTCGACCTGGGTACCCTCTGGGTCGAACGTGACTACGACCGCGCCGGTCACTTGTTTCAGCAGGCGCTCACGCTTGCTCGCCAGGAGCTTGACGACCGCGCGGTTGCCCACAGTCTCAATGCCGTCGGCAACTGGCACCTCAATCACGAAGACCCGCTCCCAGCTCTCGGCTACCATCAAGAGGCGCTCGCCCTCTTCACCCAGCGCGACGACCGCCCGGGTGTGGCCGCGACGCTGGACCTCCTGGCCCTGGCCCAATATGTCGCCGGCGACGTGCGCGGCGCCGCATTGCAATATGCACGTGCGGTGGAGCGGCTGGAGGATGTCGATGATCGGCGGTTGCTCTCGTCGGCGCTGGCCAACTGGGCGACGGCCGGCGGCTATTTCGAAACCGACGCGGTCGCCGCCGCCGAAGGGCCGCTTCAGCACTGGCTCGCTATCAGCGCGCGCGCACGCGCGGTCGCCCGCGAGATCGGGTGGGCCGCCGGCCAGGCGTACGCTGAGATCCAGGCCGGGGCGATGCTCGGCCCGCGGGGCGACATGGGTCAGGCACTGGCGCTTGCCGGGGCCGGCATGGCACTGGCCGAGCGGATCGGCCACCGGCAGTGGATGATCTGCGGCCACGTGGCGCTCGGGCGCATGCACGCCGACGTGTTCGACCCTGGCCCTGCCCGCGCGCACCTGGAAGCAGCCCTAACCTTGTCGCGGACCATTGCCTCGTCGCTCTGGACCGCGTTTTCAGCCGCCGCACTCGCCACGATGCTTGTTGATCTTGGCGAGCTCGAAGCCGCCGGCGCGGTTCTCGATCTCGCCCACGACACTGAGCGTCCCGCGCTGACCACCACTCAGCGGCGCTGCCGGCTCACCTGGGCGCGGCTCCTGCTGGCCCGCGACCAGCCGGAGCGGGCGCTGGAGGTCAGCGCGCGATTGATCGACAGCGCGCCGAACGGCAACGGGCCACGCTCGCTTCCCTGGCTGGCGCTCACGCGCGGGCAGGCGCTGGCCGCGCTCGGCCACCACGGCGAGGCCGAGATCGATCTCCGCGCCGCGCGCCTCGGAGCGCGGGATCTCGGCTACCGCCACCTTCTCTGGCGGACCGATCTCGCGCTCGTGCAACTCTGGCGCGATTCGCGGCGGGCCTCCGAGGTGGGATGGGCGCTCGATGAGGCCGAGGCGGTGATCGAGGAGATCGCGGCGACGCTTCCGTCCGAGGTTCAGCGCGTCGCATTCCTGACC
>DASSHC010000313.1:0-5148 GCA_035693105.1 Thermomicrobiaceae bacterium
AGCCGGCGCACACGCTCACCCATCTGCTGGGTGCTGACCGTGGGAGCGCCGCTCGCGATGTCCGCCGTGCGCAGCCCTTCGGCCAGCGCGGCACCGACCGCCTGCTCGACGGCATCGGCCGCCGCGTCCAGCCCCAACGAGAAGCGCAGCAGCATCGCCGCGCTGAGGATGGCGCCCACCGGGTTGGCGATCCCCTGTCCGGCGATGTCGGGCGCCGAGCCATGCACCGGCTCGTAGAGGCCGAAGAGCGCCGCCGTGCTCCCCGGCCGCTCGGGCGGGCGTCCATTAAGGCTAGCCGAGGGCAGCATCCCCAGCGACCCCGCCAGCACCGCCGCCTCGTCGCTCAGGATGTCGCCGAAGAGGTTCTCCATCACCAACACGTCGAAGTCGCGCGGGCGGCTGACCAGGCGCATGGCGCAGGAATCGACCAGCGCGTGCTCGCAGGCGATCTCGGGGTAGCGCGCCGCCACCTCGGACGCCACCTCGCGCCAGAGCTGCGAGGTGTTGAGCACGTTGGCCTTGTCCACGCTGGTGACCTTGCGATGCCGCTGCGTCGCCAGGCGAAAGGCGAGATCGACGATACGCTCGATCTCGCTCTCGTGGTACGGCAGGGTGTCGACGGCGCTGCGGCCGCCGTCGTCGCGCCGCCGCTCGGAGGGCTGGCCGTAGTAGAGCCCGCCGGTCAGCTCGCGCAGCACCAGCAGGTCGACACCGCGCACTGTCTCCGGCTTGAGCGGCGTGCTGTCGGCCAGCGCGTCGAAGACCTTGACCGGCCGCAGGTTGGCGAAGAGGCCGAGCGCCTGGCGCAGCCGCAGCAACCCGCGCTCGGGGCGGATCTCTTTGGGCAGGTTGTCCCATTTGGGACCGCCGGCCGCGCCGAAGAGGATGGCGTCGGAGGCACGGGCGGCGGCGATCTCCTCGTCGCGCAGCGGCGTGCCGTAGGCGTCGATGGCGCAGCCGCCGATCCGCGCCTCGCGGAAGCTGAAGTTGGCCCCCGCCTTCGCGCCCACCGCCTCAAGCACGGCCCGCGCCTCGGCCGTGACCTCCGGCCCGACGCCGTCGCCGGGCACCAGCAGGATCTCGAACGGGTGGGTGCTCATTCGGTTCGCGCCCCGGCGTCGGCTGCCTCTCGCGCCTTGATCCGCTGGGCCACCGCCTGCATCAGCCCGCCGGCGTCGATGATCTGCTGCACGTACTCCGGGTAGGGCTTGGCCGCGTAGCTCTCGCCGGTGCGGATGTTGAGCAGGCCGCCCTCGTCGGTGTCGATCTCCAGGATGTCGCCGCTCTCGGTGCCTCGCACCGCCTCCGGCGACTCGACCACCGCCAGCCCGATGTTGATCGCGTTGCGGTAGAAGATGCGCGCGAACGACTCGGCCACCACCACCTTGACCCCGGCCGCCTTGATGGCGATCGGCGCGTGCTCGCGCGAGGAGCCGCAGCCGAAGTTCTTGCCGGCCACGATGATCTCGCCCGGCTGCACCTTGCCGGCGAACTCGGGGTCGAGGTCTTCCATGACGTGCTCCGCCAGCTCGTCCGGATCGATGGTGACGAGGTAGCGGGCGGGGATGATCACGTCGGTGTCGACGTCATCCCCGAACTTCCAAACCTTGCCGCGTGCTTGCATGCGTGACCTCCATACTGGCCCTCACCCCCTTCCCCTCTCCCGTGCGCGGGAGAGGGGCGCTGCCTAAAGATGAGGGCTCGGTGCTCCGTGAGCACGGATCCCTCCACTGCGGTCGGGATGACGCAGCTAATAAGGGGCTGACGATGACGATCTGTGTCGTCCGCTAGGCCACCCAATTTGCCCTGTCATCCTGAGCTTGTCGAAGGATCCGTCCTCACTTGCGTCCCAACTTCCTCGTCAGCCACCTCCCCTCTCCCGCGCGGGGAGAGGGGCAGGGGGTGAGGGCTTACAACTGCGCTGGGGAGGCGACCCGGCCGAGGATCGCACTGGCGGCGGCCACTTGCGGCCCGGCCAGGATGATCTCCGCCTCGCGGTGCCCCATGCGCCCGCGGAAATTGCGATTGGTGGTTGAGACGCAGCGCTCGCCCCGAGCCAGCACGCCCATGTAGCCACCGAGGCAGGGGCCGCAGGTCGAGGTCGAGACGATCGCGCCCGCCTCCATGAAGATATCGACCAGCCCCTCTTTGCTCGCCTGCTTGTGGACCTCCTGGCTGCCCGGGATCACGATGCAGCGCACGTCGGGGTGCACCTGGCGCCCGGCCAGCAGCTTCGCCACCTCGCGCAGGTCGCTGAGGCGCCCGTTGGTGCAGGAGCCGATCACCACCTGCTGGATGATCATGTCGTGTAGCTCGTCGGCGTTGTGGACGTTGGAGGGGAGGTGCGGCAGCGCGACGACCGGTTTGAGATCGGAGACATCGAACTCAATGATCTGGGCGTAGGCGGCGTCGGGGTCGCTCTCCACCGGCTCATACGGCCGGTCGGTGACGGCGGCCAGCCACTCCCGCGTTTTGTCGTCGAAGCCGAAGATGCCCGCGTTGGCCCCGGCCTCGATCGCCATGTTGGCCATGGTGATGCGCGCGTCCATCGGCAGGTTGTCGATCGCCGGTCCAATGAACTCAAGGGCCGAATTGAGCGCGCCGTCGACGCCGATCTGACCGATGGTGTAGAGGATCAGGTCCTTGCCACCGACGCCCTCTGGCAGGGTGCCGGTGTAGATCAGCTTGATCGAGGGCGGCACGCGCACCCAGATCGAGCCGAGCGCCATGGCGGCGGCGATGTCGGTCGAGCCCATGCCGGTGGAGAAGGCATTGAAGGCGCCGTAGGTGCAGGTGTGCGAGTCGGCGCCGATGATGACCTCGCCGGGGAGAATCAAGCCGTTCTCCGGCAGCACCACGTGCTCGATGCCGGCGCGGCCCAGCTCGAAGTAGAGCGCCCCCTGCGCTTTGGCGAACTCGCGCATGATCTTGGCCTGCTCGGCGGCCTTGATGTCCTTGGCCGGCACGAAGTGGTCCGGCACGAAGACGCACTTCTGGGGATCGAAGACCCGCTCCAGCCCGATCTTCTGAAACTCGGCGATCGAGAGCGGCGCGGTGATGTCGTTGGTCATCACCAGATCGACCTCGACCTCCAGGATCTCGCCCGGCGTCACCGTCTCACGCCCCGCGTGACGCGCCAGGATCTTCTCGGTCATGGTCAGTCCCATGAGCTACACCCTCACTTCGGAGGCGACCGCCCCCCGGTTCAACGCATTGAGATAGGCCCGAATACTGGCCTCAACGATATCAGTCGCGACCCCCCGGCCGCTGTAGACCTGCTCGCCGCGGCGCACTCGCACGCTCACCTCGCCCTGCGCGTCCTCCCCCGGCGTCACCGCGTCGACGTGGAACGACTCCAGCACGCAGCCGCCGTCCACCAGCTTGTCGATCGCCTGGAGGAGCGCGTCGACCTGCCCGTTACCGACCGCCTCCGCCTCGCGCTCGGCCCCCTGCACCCGGACGTGGACCCAGGCTTCGGCCCGGCCGTTGCTCCCCGAGTGCGCCTGCCAGCCCAGCAGCGTGTACTGCTCCGGCACCTGGCTAAGATCCTCCTCCACCAGCGCCACGATGTCGGCGTTCGTCACCGCCTTCTTGCGATCGGTCAGGGCGATGAAGCGCGTGTACAGCTCCTGCGTGCGCTCCGGGGCCAGCCCCTCGTAGCCCAGCTCCTTCAGACGCGCGCTGAACCCGGCGCGCCCCGAGTGCTTGCCGAGCACCAGGCGGCTCATCTCCCAGCCGACCGACTGCGGCGTCATGATCTCATAGGTGTCGCGGTGCTTCAGCATCCCGTCCTGGTGAATCCCCGCCTCGTGCGCGAAGGCGTTGGCGCCGACGATGGCCTTGTTCGGCTGCACCACGATACCGGTCAGGTGGCTGACCAGCTTGCTGGCCGGCACCAGCTGCTCGGTCTGGATGTTGGGCCGGATGGCTGCGAAGAAGTCGCGGCGCGTGTGCAGCGCCATCACCACCTCCTCCAGCGAGGTGTTGCCGGCCCGCTCGCCGATGCCGTTGATCGTCACTTCGGCCTGGCGCGCGCCGGCCTGGATGGCGGCCAGCGTGTTGGCGGTAGCCATGCCCAGATCGTCGTGGCAGTGGACGCTGATGACGACGTCCTCGGCGCCGGGCGTGCGCTCGCGCACATAGTCGATCAGTCGGACGTACTCCTCGGGCGTGGTGTAGCCGACCGTGTCGGGGATGTTGATGGTGGTCGCTCCCTCGGCGATGGCGGCGGCGAAGATGCGGCAGAGGAAGTCCCAGTCGCTGCGGGTGGCGTCCTCGGCCGAGAATTCGACATCGCTCACGAAGGAGCGCGCCAGCCGCACGGCCTCGCGCGCCGCCTCGACCACCTGATCCGGCGTCTTCTTGAGCTTGTATTCCATGTGCACCGGCGAGGTGGCGATGAAGGTGTGGATGCGCGCGGCCTCGGCCCCGCGCACGCCCTCCCAGGCCGCCTCGATGTCGCCGCGGTTGGCCCGCGCCAGCGCGGCGGTGACCACGCCTTTGGTCTCGCGCGCGATCTGGCGCACCGCCTCCAGATCGCCCGGCGAGGCGGCCGGGAACCCCGCCTCGATCACGTCGACACCCAGCCGCACCAGGCAGCGGGCGACCTCCAGCTTCTCGGCCACCGCCAGGGTCGCGCCGGGCGACTGCTCGCCGTCGCGCAGCGTGGTATCGAAGATGTAAACGCGGTCCTTGTTGCTGGTCGGCGCGGAATCAGTCGTCATTTCTCTCTTCCTTCAGGCGGCGCGGGAGGCCATGCCTCGACCCGCCGAGCGTTTGCGGTTCGGCTGAAACGTCACACTCCCCTGATCACCCGCTCGTTACGCCGAGCCGCCGGTGCTCAGGGGCTGATAAGAAGGAGAAGCAGCGCCGCCGGAAGCAGCAAAAGGCTCGCGAGCAGGATCAGGCGGTTCATCTCCGCCTGCCGCTGGGCCGCAATAGCAATGGCGCGCTTGCGCTGCATCATTCGTTCCGTACCGAATGTATCTTCGCCATGATGCGCGAATTCGGCAACGCGCGCAAGCCTCAAGACGCGGCTTCGGCCGCTCAAACGGCAGGATCGATGATGGTCGGTGCCAAGACCCGGTGCCATTCCGCGAAGGCGAGAACGACACCGGGCCTTCAGGCAGTCTGAAGTCCAGCCCGCCA
>DASSHC010000314.1:0-3232 GCA_035693105.1 Thermomicrobiaceae bacterium
CGCGCCGGCCTGCCAGCGGCGGTTTCTCGCTGGCCGCGCGTTCGCAAGCGTCCGGCAATGAAGCAGGGACCTGGCTCCGCGCCGCGCGGACTTCGGGATGCGTCAAAAAGCCGGTCGAGGCTGAGCAATTAGCGCGGCAGGGAGGCGCTGGTCCCAAGCATTGTTGAGGAGCGTGACGCGCAGGGCGACCAACTGCTCGATCCGGTCGCGCCACCAGCGCATGCCGCGGCGGCCTTTGCAGCGCCGGTTGACCACGATATCGACCCCTTTCTCGATGCCGCCGCTGCCGATGCGCTCCCCGGCCGCCCGGCGGGCGGCATAGTCGGGAATGCAGGAAGCCAGTGTCGTGATGTAGTCCGCAAACGCGGCCAGCGCCGGGTGCGGCGCGATCGTCGCGACCTCGGCCAGCACGCTGCGGGCGCCCGGCACGTCGCCCACCTCCAGCCGCTCCTCCAGCCGGACGGTCCACGGCGTCCGCGCCGTCTTGTCCGGCAGCGCCGAGCGCAAGGCGCGGCGACGGGCGTCGGTCAGGTGCCAGCGATCAAGCACCCGGGTCGCCGCCGGCAGGAGGTCGCCCCCGAGCCGCCAGATCCACGCCGCCCCGTCGCCAAAGAGCGCCTGCGTCGGGGCGGCAAAGCCGTTGCGCGCCGCGATGACCGCCGTCAGCAAGGGGCCGAACGCCGCCCCCCCCTGCGCCGTGGCGGCATACGTCCGCTCCGTCAGCGCCTGCCGCCGGGTTCCGGCGGCCACGCTGCCCTGATGGACGACCCCGACTTTGACCTCGAGCCCGTGCCCGTTGTCGTGGCTGTGCACCCACGCTCCGTCCAGTTCCACCTCGACCCGAGCGGGCGCCGCCTGTCCTGGCGCGGGCGCTGTCGCCGGCGGCGCGCTGGCGGCCGCCCCCTCCTGCGCCAAGGCGGCGGACACGGCCTGGCCGATCGTGCGCACCACGGCGCGCACCGTTTCCGCCGCCAGCGGCGCGCCCCGCAGCCGGCCCAGCACGTCGGCCGCTTGCCGGTAGGGCCAACTCACGCCGCACAACGCCGCCAATTCCCGCAGTTGCGGCGAGAGGCGCCCGGCGCCGAGGTCGTCCGCCAGCACCGCGTCATCCGGCTGGAAATGTCGGCCGCACGCCACGCAGCGCCGCCGCTGGCGTGGCAACGCGACCGGCCCGAAGACCGTCTCGACCCGGCGCGCTTTGGTCCCGGCGGGACGACTCTCGGGAGCGCCACAAGCCGGACACGGCGGCAGCGAGCGCTGCCGCGCTTGGGCGGCCCAGGCCGTCGCCATCGCTTGCTGCATCACCTGCCGCCCCCACGCCGCCACGAGCGGCTCCAGCGCGCGGACGCCAACCGGCGTCTCCGGCACCACCAACGGAACGACTATCATCACCTCCACGGGGGCCTCCTGTCGGGTTGGGCGTCACGCTCATTTCAGCCCCGGCAGGATACGCCCCCGTGCCCCTCCTCGCCGTCACCGGCTTTTGGACGCAACCCGGTTGAGGGGGTGCGCGCAGGAATTGTCGGAGATGGGTGATACCCTCCCGGTCTCGACCGACCGGAGGAGACGGACGGCGGCTGGATTCCGCCGCGGGAGGGCATCAGGATGGACGATAGCACGCGCCGCGCCCTGCTGGCCGAACTGCAGCAGGAGATGGTTGCCCTGCTGGCGTGGCTGGAGCAGACGGAGGATTTGGAGCTCGAACGCGCGGAACACGCCGCGCGGGAGCGGATGCTGGCGATGGGAGCGCGGTTGCTGGAAGCGGGGCTGGCGGCGCGGGGAACGGGCAAGGCGGACTCCCGGGCGCCTTGCGCCTGCGGCGGCGTCGCCACGTTCGAGGGGTATCGGTCGAAGGACGTGCAGACGCTGGTCGGCTGGCTGAGGCTGCGGCGGGCCTACTACGTCTGCCCCGGCTGTGGACACGGCGGGTGTCCGCTCGATGTCCGGCTCGGCCTCCAGCGCGACAGCCATAGTCCCGGCGTGCGGCGGCTGGCGGCGCGGTTCGGGGCGTTGTTGCCCTTCGCTCCCGCCGCCGCCACGCTCGCCGATGCCGCCGGGATTTGCCTGTCGGCCAGCACCGTACGCAGCGTGACCGAAGCGCTGGGGGCACGGCGCGAGGCGCAGATCGTCGCGCAAGTCGCGGCGGCTTGGACGGCCGGGGTGGCGCGGGCGACGGCCGCGCCGCCCGATCGGCTCTACGTGGCGATGGATGGCGTCCGCATTCTCGGCACGGACGGCGCGGGCCGGGAAGCCAAGGTCGGGGTGGTCGTGCCGGTCGGACGCACGCCCGGGGGCGAGCGCCGGGCGGCGGCCAGTTACGCCGCCAGTTTCGAACCGGCCGAAGCGTTCGGGCGACGGCTGGCGCTGGAAGCCCATCGCCGCGGGCTGGAGCGCGCGGCGGAGAGCGCGGTCCTTGGGGATGGGGCGGCCTGGATCTGGAATCTGGCCGCGGAGCATTTTCCCGGCGCGGTCCAAATCGTCGATTGGTTCCATGCCAGCGAGCGGATTTGGGAGTTGGGCCGGGCGCTGCATGGGGAAGGCGCGCCCGAAACGACCAGGTGGGTGGAGCGGCAGTTAGGACGGCTGGCCCACGGCGAGGCAACGGCGTTGGCGGGCGAGTGGCGGAGCCTGCCGTGCCGCGGCGAGGCGGCGACAGTGCGGGACGAGCAAGTGATCTATTTCACCAACCAAGCCGACCGGATGGCCTACGACCGCTATCGGGCCGCCGGCTGGGACATCGGCAGCGGCATGGTCGAAAGCGCTTGCAAATATCTGATCGGCGCCCGCGAGAAAGGACCGGGGATGCGCTGGAGCGAGCCGGGCGCAAATCACGTCGCCCAGGTCCGGGTCGCCCTCTTCAACGACCAATGGGACGACGCTCTTGCCGCCGCCTGATCCCGACAATTCCTGCGCGCACCCTTGCCGCCCTGCTGCCCGGCGCGATCGCAAGCAGACCCCGGCGCTCTTCACGCCAGCGACGATTCCTCGGTCGCCTGCCGCCGCTCCCGCTCCACCCCCGCTTCGCTCCAGACGAACGCCCGCGCAATGATCCCTTGCCCCGCCATGATCGCGACCACCACCGCCGCGAACGCCAGCACCGCCTGCCGCTGTTCTTCCGTCACCGGCAACCCGAACGCCGCCGCCAACGCCAACCCCGCGCCGACCAGTTGCACGATCAACACCGGCTCGAATCGCATCGGTTCCTCCTTTGCGAGGGGGTAGAGGGTAGGGG
>DASSHC010000315.1:0-2575 GCA_035693105.1 Thermomicrobiaceae bacterium
TGCTCCCGCGCGATGTCGATCGCCCGGTCGACGCGCGCCCAGCGGATATCCTCCAGCTCGCCGACCGCCTCGCCCGGGCTGCCATCGTCGCGAGCCATGCCGATGCTGGAGATGTGCAGCATGGCGACGATCCGCGTGGCCGAGACGTCGATGATGTAGCGGCGGAAGGCGGGGAAGGTCGCCGCGCCGGCCGAACCGGCATCGACGGCGGTCGTCACCCCGCGCGCCAGGCAGTGCGGGTCGGGCTCGACGCCGAGCGGCGGCACCCCCCAGAAGACGTGCGTGTGGAGGTCCACCATCCCCGGCGTGACGAGCAGGCCGGTGGCGTCAACCAGATCGCGGGTGCCGTCGGTGATCAGGTCCGGCCCCACCGCCATGATCTTCTGGCCGGTGATCGCCACGTCCGCCGCGGCATCGAGCCCCTGCGCCGGGTCGATCACCCGGCCGCCGCGAACCACCACGTCGTACATCGCCCCCCTCCCCTCGCCTGGCGCGCCGCCCGGTCGGCCCGTCCCCGGCAGGGTCACGGCGCTGCACCGGGGACGGCGCGACGGCGCCGCCAGTATAGCGCAGGGATGGTGCCGGGCGTCTCTGGTGTAAGATCCGGCGAAGAATTGGACGGTGCTGAGCGGGATGCCGGGATAAACGTGTTACACCGAGCCGCTGCCGTAGTAGAACCCGGTCGAGTGACCGGGAGGAAGGATGTTACGGCAGATGGAACGCAGCACCATCCACGTCTTGGCCAAACGGGGCCAGAGCATTCGGCAGATCGCGCGCGAGTTAGGGCGCAGTCCCTCGACAATTAGCCGGGTGTTGCACGAGCCGGTGACCCAGACGCCGGCCAAGCGGCAGCGCCGCTCGCAGATCGATCCCTATCGCGCCCAGATTGTGCACTGGCTCGGTGAGGGACTGACGGCGGTGCGGATGCTGGAGTTGGTCCGCGCCGACCCAGCCCGGCCCTATACCGGCAGTCGCAGCCAGTTCGGCGAAATGGTCCGGCGCATCAAGCAGGACCAGCAACAACACCAGTTGGCGGCGGACGTGCCGCTGCGCTTCGAGGGCTTACCGGGGGAGTATCTGCAAGTGGATTGGGGCGAGGTGCGCGCCTTCCCCTTCACCCAGCAGCCGCCCGTCACGCGCTACTTCCTGGCCTGCCGGCTCAAGTACAGCCGCTGGTCGTGGGTGCGCTTCACCGCCGACATGCGCCAGGAGAGCCTCTTCCGTGGCCTCGTCGACTGCTTCGTCAGTCTCGGCTGGGTGCCCTGGGTACTGGTCTTCGACAACATGAAGACCGTCACCAGCGGGCGGGACGCGGCGGGCCAGCCGGTCTGGACGCCGGCGCTCTTCCAACTGGCCGGCGAGTGCGGCTTCCATTCCCAGGCCTGCGACCCCGGAGCGGGCAACCAGAAGGGCAGCGTCGAATCCTTGGTCAAGTGGGTCAAGGGCAACTTCCTGCCCGGCCGCACCTTTGCCGACGACGCGGATCTCGCTGCGCAACTGGCCGCCTGGCTCGCAACCGCCAATACCCGACCTTCCGCCGCAACCGGGGTGCCGCCGGCGGAGCGCCTGGCGGCGGAAGCGGCGCAGGGCGGGCCCTTACCGCTGACCGCCGCCGACTATGGTCTGCTCACCCCCGGCACCGTCTCGGCCGAGGCGCTCGTCGCCGTGGCCGGCAATCGCTACTCCGTGCCGGTCGCGCACGTCGGGGCGCCGGTCCTCGTGCGGCTGCATCGGGAGCGGGTCTGCATCTGGCGCGATGCCGCCTGCCTGGCCGACCATCCCCGCGCCCCCGATGGCGCCCAGCGGCGGGTGATCGACCCGGCCCACTTCGCCCCGCTCTTCCCAGCGAAGCGGCGCGCCCAAGCCATGCTCTACCGCGAAGTGCTGCTGGGGCTCGGTGGGGCCGCGCCGACCTTCCTCACCGCCCTCTCGCACCGCCAGCGGGCCCGGCTGCAGGCGGAGGTGCGCGCCGTCTATGCCCTCTATGAGCAGCACGGCACCGATGCGCTGCTGGCGGCGATGGCCCTAGCCGGAGAGGCCGGCGCCTACAGCGCCGACGCCCTGGCGCTGTTGCTCGCTGGGTCGCCGCCCGGGGCCACCACCTCAACGCCACCGCCCCTCACCCTGCCCGGCGTGCCCAGCCAGGCCGAGGTCGACCGGCGGTTGAGTGTCTACGAGGCGCTGGTGCAGGTCGACGAGGCGTTGCCCGAGGTGCCGGCATGAGCCTCGACACCCTCCTCAGCCAACTGCACCTCGCCCAGGTGGCGGCCACGCTCCCCGGCTGGCTCGACCGGGCGGCCCAACAGGAACTCAGTTACGCTGACTTCCTCCAGGGTCTCTTGGAAGAGGAACTCGTCGCGCGCACGACAGCCGCCACCCAGCGTCGCTTGCGAGAGGCCGGCTTCCCCTTCGCCGCCTCGATTGAGCAGTTCGACTTCCGCTTCCGGCCCGAACTCAAGCGCCAGGTCGTCCTCCGCTATCTCGATGCCACCTTCGTCGAGCAGGCGGGCACGCTGACCCTCATCGGCCCGCCCGGTCTCGGCAAGACGATGCTGGCAATCTGCGTGGCCACCAA
>DASSHC010000316.1:0-24909 GCA_035693105.1 Thermomicrobiaceae bacterium
CAATTCTGGGAGAGGGGTGTTCTTTTGGGGTCGTGACTGCCCAGCGAGGACGTTGGGTGCCTCACGCCCAGACTTCGTCGTGCGCCACCCGACCCGCCCCCGGCCTCACGCGCTCGGCACCGGGAAGCGGGCGAACCAGGCCAGGATGCGCCGCATGCGGTCGAGCTGGTGCGCCGGCTCGGTGATGCCGTGCCCCTCACGCGGGTAGAGGACGTACTCGGCCGGCACATCGTGCTGCCGCAGCGCGGTAAACATCTCCAGCCCCTGGGTCGGCGGCGTGGTGCGGTCCTCGGCGCCGTTCAGGAAGAGCACCGGCGTGGTGACGTCGCCGGCGTAGAGCAGCGGCGACCAGCGCCGGTACTCCTCCAGATTGTCGAGCGGGGTGCCGCGCAGGCGCCAGAACCAGACCTCGGAGGTGTAGCGGGTGTAGAAGACGCTGACCAGATCGCTGATGCTGCCGGAGCTGACGATGGCGCGGAAGCGGTCGCTGTGGCCGGCGGTCCAGTTGGTCATGTAGCCGCCCCAGCTATGGCCATAGGCGTAGAGCCGGTCCGGGTCGGCGATCCCCTCGGAGATCAACTGATCGACCCCGTCCAGCGAGTCGGTGAAGGGCACGCCCCCGAGATCGCCGCGCAGCGCCTCGCTGAAGGCCGCGCCGTAGCCGGTGCCGCCGCGGAAGTTGGGCGCGAAGACGGCGTAGCCGGCCGCGGCGAGGATCTGGCGCAGCCCGTTCCAGCCGAGGGTGACGTGGCTGGCCGGGCCACCGTGGTAATCGAGGATCAGCGGCAGCGGCTGGCCCTCCTGGTGCTCCGGCGGCAGGATCACGATTCCCTCGATCTCGGTCCCATCGCCAGCCCGCCAGCGCACCGCGCGGCCGCTCCCCAGCTCGAAGGCACTCAGGTGCGGGTTGAGGGTGGTCAGCCGCTCGGGCTCGCCGCCGCGACCCGGCAGGCGGTAGACGTCGCCGGGGTCATCGGGCGCCGAGCCGGCAAAGGCCAGCATCGCGCCCTCGGGCGAAGCCGCCAGCCGCTCGATCCAGCGCTCGGTGGTCAGCGCATGCTCCTGTCCATCGGCAAGATCGAAGCGGACCAGCCGGCGCCGCACGCCCGCGTCGGCGATCGCCACCAGGGCATCGTTCCCCAACCAGGCGACATCCGAATAGCTGGTGCGATCGTCGGGCGACAGCTCGCGCGCGATCGTGCCGTCGGCGGCCAGGATCGCCAGGAAGGGGCGGGGCGCGTGGCCGGTGTCGCGCGCGCCGCTGACGGCGAAGCGGCGGCCATCGGGCGAGGGGACCGCCTTGAAGTCGGCGCCGTCGAACTCGGTCACCACCACCGGCTGCCCACCGAGAGCCAGGCGCAGCAGGCGGAAGTGGCTCGGTCCGCCCGGCTCGCCGGCCTGGCGCTCCACCGCGTAGACCCCGCTGCCGTCGGGCGCCCAGGCGAGCGAGCCGAGCGGGTGGTCAGCGGTCCCCAGCGCCGCCAGCGCGGCGGTCTCGACGTTGATCACCGCCAGCTTCACCGCCGGGCCGCCGCGCAGGCGCTCGGTGATCTCGGTCGCCACCAGCGGGTCGCCGGTGGCGCGCGGCCCCTCCACGCCCAGGTCCCCCGGCGTCGCCGCGCCGGCCCGCAGTTGCACGGCCAGCGAGCGGCTGTCCGGCGACCAGGCGAAGCCGGCGATGCCCGAGCGGCTGGAGAAGACGTCACCGGCCACGAAGCCGGCTTCCTGCCCCAGCACCCGGCGCGGGCGCCCGCCGGCCGCCGGCACCACCATCAGCGAATCGCCGTCGGGGCCGCCCGCCACGAAGGCGACGTTCTCGCCGTCGGGCGACCAGAGCGGGAAGCGCTGGCTGCCGTACCCGGTGGTCAGCGGCGCCGCCTGGCCGTCCGCCCAGCGCCAGAGGCGCGTCGAGCGGCTGTCGCGCGCCAGATCGGCCTCGTCGACCGCGTAGACCACGGCTTCGCCGCCCGGCGCGAGCGCCAGGCCGCTCACCCGTCGCAGCACGATCTCGTCTTCCGGTGATAAGCGCATCTCATCCGCCTCTCTGTCTGTCGCACGGGCCCTCACCCCCGGCCCCTCTCCGGACGGAGCCAATGCTGGGAGAGGGGAGAACGTTGGGGGAACATTTCTTTGCTCCTGTAGCGAGCTCCCCTTCTCCCAGTATTGGGAGAAGGCTCCGTCCGGGCGGGGGGGATGAGGGCCGTCCCCGGCTGCCCATCATAACCCCCTCTAGGCAAGTCCGCTCGCCCCGCGACCGGCCCCTCTTGGCAGCTCGGGCAGGCGCGGTACGATAGCCGGGCGACCGTGCGACGTGTTCGGCAAGTCAGCAAGGAGGTTCCCGCGTGACGACGACGGATTGGGAGCAGATCGGCCGGGAGGTGGTGGGCCACCTACAGGCGCTCTTGCGCTTCAACACGGTCAACCCGCCCGGCAACGAGCTGCAGGTGGCCGACTACCTGCTCGGCGTCTGCCGCGACGCCGGCATCGAGGCCACGATCTACGAGTCGGCGCCGGGGCGCGGCAACTTCGTGGCGCGCATTCGCGGCAACGGCAACGCCCGCCCGCTCCTGCTGATGGCGCACAGCGACGTGGTCAGCGTTGAAGAGGACAAGTGGACCCATCCGCCCTTCGGCGGCGAGATCGTCAATGGGCAGGTCTGGGGCCGTGGCGCGGTCGATACCAAGGATCTGGTGGCCGTCGAGCTGATGATCATGCTGCTGGTCAAGCGGGCCAATCTGACGCTCGACCGCGACCTGATCATGGCGACCTTCGCCGACGAGGAGGCCGGCAGCCGGCTGGGCGCCTTCTGGATGTGGCAGCACCACCGCGACGCGATCGACGCCGAGGCGGCGATCAACGAGGGCGGCGGCCAGGTGCTGGAGATCGACGGCACGCGCTTCTACCTCTGTCAGACCGGCGAGAAGGGCGGGGCGCGCATGACGCTGACGGCGCAGGGCGAGCCGGGCCACGCCTCGGTCCCGCTGCCGGAGACCGCCATGAGCCGCGCCGGCCAGGCGGTCGTCGCCCTGACCCAGCACACCATGCCGACGGTCCTGACCAAGACCGTGGCGCGGATGCTCGAGGCGATCGCCGAGGCGCTGGGCGGGCAGACCGGCGAGCTGGTGCGTCAGGTAGCCCAGAACCCCGACCCGGAGATCATCCAGCAGCTTCCGCTGAGCGAGGCGCAGAAGCGCGGCCTGCTGGCGATCACGCGCAACACCGCCGTGCCGACGATCATCCACGGCGGCCACCGCATCAACGTCATCCCGGGCGAGATCACGATCAGCGTCGACGGGCGCATGTTGCCCGGCCAGCAGCCGGAGCAGCTCTACGGCGAGGTGCGCAAGCTGGTCGGCCCACACGTCAAGGTCGAGCCGGCCGGGCCGGGGCACAGCGGCATCGAGGCCGACCCCGAGTCCGCGCTCTTCGACACGATCAAGCACACGATTGCCGAGCTGGACCCCGGCGCGGCGGCGGTGCCCTACCTCGTGGCGGGCGGCACCGACGCGCGGGCGCTCCCCGGCATCAAGGTCTACGGCTTCATGCCGCTGCGCGACCACCCGGAGGAGTTCGATCTGGCCCATGCCCACGACGAGCGCATCTCGGTCTCGAACCTCCAGTTCGCCACGCGCGCGCTCTACGAGATCGCCACGCGCTACTGCGGCGCGCGGGGCGCGTAAGGGGGACCGGTGCGCGGGCTCGTCCTCTTCGATATCGACGGCACGCTGCTGCGAGCCGGCGACCCGGACCATCAGCTCGCCTTCGTCGAGGCGATGCAGCAGGTCTACGGCCTGCCGGCCACGCTGGACGGCGTGCCGCTGGCGGGGATGCTCGACGCCCAGATCGCGCGGCTGGCGCTCGGCCGGCACGGGCTGGCCGAGGCGGAGATCGACGCGCGGCTGGCCGAGATGGTAGCGCTGATGGGCGAGCGCTACGCCGCCAAGGTGGCGCGCGACAGCCGCATCGAGCGCCTCTTGCCGGGCGTGGTCGGCACGCTGGAGCGGCTGCAGGGCGACGGCTTCGCCCTCGGCGTGCTGACCGGCAACGTGCGCTCGGTGGCGCACGCCAAGCTGGCCGCCGCCGGCATCCGGCGCTTCTTCGCCACCGGCGCCTTCGGCGACAGCGCCCGCGAGCGCGGTCATCTGGTCGAGGCCGCGCAAACTGCCGCCGCCGAAGTCTTTCACCAGGAGTTCCCGGGCGCGCTCACCGTGCTGGTGGGCGACACGCCGCGCGACATCGCGGCGGCGCGCCACGGCGGCGCGCTGGTCATCGCCGTCGCCACCGGCCGCTACGACCCGGCTCAACTCGCCGCCGCCCAGCCCGACGCCGTCTTCCCCGACCTGAGCGACGTTGCGGCCGTCGCGGCGACGGTCGAGCGGCTGGTGGGGTGATTCGGGAGCGCCCGGCCGCGATCCCCCCAGTACGCGTGAGGCAAGCGCTCGACTTCGGGCCAAGCGGTGTCGCCCGCCGCGTTCCAGCCGGGCGTACCGATGCCGCCTCTTCCGCCATCGTGTGGGCAGATTCCCCCCACTGTTGCCAGCATCGGTCGAACGGTCGGATACACGCAGCGGATGCGGTGGGCGAGCCACGATCCTATATCTCCTGCACGGGGAAAGCCGTCCCAGACGCCTCTACGGCGCCGGCCATGCGGGCACGCGATGATCCCACCTGGCGCTACCGCGCGCTTCCGGCGGGTCACCATGCCTTCGTGACCCATCCGCACGAGAGCGCTTCCGTGTTGTTGGAGGTTGCGGCAGGGTAGACGTGCCGACGCGTCGTTTCCCCGAAATTCGTCCCGTCGGGATGGCGCAGCAGCACGCACCGACGGTTCGGGGAACAGGTCATGGCGAGGTTTGCACGACCGCTAGCGCCGCGGTGCGCCGCCCGGGGCGACGGGTTGTGCGAGGACGGGGCTCGTGAACTCAGTGACCAAGCAGTCCATCGTGATCTCATCCCAGTATGTCCCGCCCATCCAGATCGCCTCGCGTCGCCGCCCAACCTCGCGGAAGCCTGCCTTCTCGTATGCGCGCCGACCGGCCACGTTGTATTCGGCGACAGCCAGCCAGACGCTGTGCAGCCCCACGACCATGAACGCGTACTCCAGCATCAACCGGGTCGTCTCCGTCCCATAGCCGCGACCACGGTAGCTGGACTCGCCAATGAGGATGGCAAACATGGCGGATCGATACTGATCGTGAATGTCGAGCAAGGCCGCATTGCCAATTGGGCGGTTCGTCGCAGCGTCATAGACGGTAAACGCGACCACCTGCTCACTCCCGGCATGACGTGCGAGCCACGCCTGGGTCTGCTCGATCGTCATCGGCACCGGTGATCGTGCCAGGGTGCGGACCACAGCAAAGTCGTTGACCCACTGGTGGTACCAGGGCAGTTGGGCAGAGTCCAGCGGCCCGAGCGCTACCTGTGCTCCGACGATGGTGAGGATGGGTGCGTCCATGCGGCCTGGCTTTCTCTTGAGCGCAACGCGCCGAGCGTGCCGGAGATGCGATTGAATCTCGTTGCCATCGTTCGGTGGGCACGGGCCTGATCAGCAAACGGTAGGGAGCGGTGGCGCCTCAAGGCGCGATCTCAGGCCGAGCCCGAGACCGCCGTCGGGAACCTGCACAGGAGGTCTGTGGCAGGCGCGATACCCGCGTTCGGTACAGCGGTTGCACCATCCGTCAAGGGTCGTTGATTCAACACTTCAGCGGCATTGACTCCCAGGCAACCAGGTCGTCGCTTGGCAATCTACCACGGGATCGCCGGGCAGCAATCACAATCCTGGGTAGGGCGGATCTGCGAGAATGTCCCGACAACCCGGGTGGCGGAACGACACCAGCGACGGGCAGGTGCATAGCGCAGCACACACCGTTTCGGTTCGGGGTATCGACCTGTCGGTTTGGTGCGTCAACACCACACGCTGAGCAGGCGACGATGTGGCGCGAACGCGGTCGCCGACGTGACGACATCGCTCCGTCCTGGTACCTTCGTGCTCGACAAGGACTTGCGCCGACCGGCGATCATGGCGATGGAGGCGGCGACCGTCGATCTCCTGTCCGGCGGGCAGCTCGCACTGGGCATGGGCGCTGGCTCAAGGATGACTATGACCGGGTCGGCCTGCCCTTCGAGGCGCCCGCCGTCCGTGCGAGCAGGCTCGAGGACAGCGTCCGTATCATCAAGGCGCTCTTCGCGGGTGAGTCGGTCTCCGTCACTGGTGCGTACTACCAGCTCACCGATCACACGCTCTTCCCGGCTCCGCTGCGGCAGCCACGAGTTCCGATCCTGATCGGGGCGAGTGGCCAACGGTTGCTGAGCTTCGCGGCCCAGGAAGCGGACCTGATCGCGCTGGCTCCGGCGGCACTGCCCGGTGGTGGACTCGACCACGGGCAAGCGCGGCTTGGGTCCGCGAGGCGGCGCGGGCGAGCTTCGATGCCCTGGCGCTGAACCTGTTGCTGCAGCGCGTTACCGTGGCTGGCGACCCGGATACGGCGCTCGAGGCGGTCAGCAAGGTGTGGGGGCCAGCCGGTGGAGGCGTGGCGGGACTCGCCGCTGCTGCTGACAGGCGCAGTCGAGCAGATGGTCGCTGCGCCGCAGGACCGGCGCGAGCGGTTCGGCTCTCGTACATCGTCGTATTCGAATTGGTCATGGAGACCTTGCCACCCGCCGCCGCACGCTTGGCTGGAACGTAACCCCAGGGCGAAAAGGCTCCGATCCACCCGTCTCAGAAACGACGGTAGGGGATCCCTCGCAGCATCAGAAGAAGGAGAAGCGCGGGATCGCGACGCCGCAACAGGACATTGAGCTAATCCGAACGCGGCTACGGCGGGCAGAGCACATAGACTCGCATCGACGAGGGCAGGAGCCATGAGCAAGCCGGACGATATCGAGTTCACGGAGAGCAGCGGCAACGTCTTTGCCGAGCTGGGGGTTGAGGAGCCTGGCGAGGCGCTGGTCAAGGCCGAGCTTGCCCGCCGGATCAGCGTCCTGATCGACGAGCGTGGGCTTACCCAGAGCGAGATCGCGCGTCTTCTCGGTGTCGATCAGCCCAAAGTCTCCGCGCTCGTGCGCGGGCGGCTCTCCGGCTTCTCGCTCGACCGCCTGCTGCGCTTCCTGCTGGCTCTCGATCGCGACGTCGAGATCGTCATCAAACCCAAGCCGAGCACGCGAGCACACGGGCGGGTGCGCGTTATCTGAGGGTTGCCTCCGCGAGCGCGCGGCCAGAGCGCTAGCGCCCGCGGACGTCCTGGCTCATGGAGAACTCGTCGAGCACGAGGTCTTCGCTGGGGATCTCCGGCCCGTGGTCGGAGCGGGCGCGCAGCCAGCGCAGCAGCTCGCGCGCCGCGTCGGCGGTGGGGTAGTCGCCGATCGCCTGCGCCTGCTCCAGCGCGCGGCCGACCTCGGCGTCGGCCTCGTCGAACGCGCCCTGGTCGGCCAGCAGCGCGCCGAGGTTGTAGCGCAGCGCCGCCGCCACCTGCCGGTCGCCGATCTCCTCGTAGAGCGCCGCGGCGCGCTGGTAGTGCTCGCGGGCGCCGGACGCGTCGCCTCTAGCGTCCAGCGCCATGGCCAGGCCGCGGCTGGCGCGGGCGGCCAGCGAGGCGGATTCGGCCTCCTCGGCGGCGGCCAGCGCGCAGCGGTAGTGCTCCAGCGCCTCGTCGAGCTGTCCGAGCGAGAGCTGCAGCCGCGCCAGTTGGCCGTGCAGCCGGGAGCGCGTCTCCGGCACCGCCGAGCCGGAGGCGACGTCGAGCGCCTGGTGCAGGTAGCGCACCGCGCCGGGGGTCTGGCCCGAGCGGCGCGAGGCCTGGGCCAGCACCTGCAGGTAGCCCAATTGCTCCTCGATGTCGTCGCGCTCGCGGGCGATGGTCAGCGCGCGCAGCAGCGAATCCTCGGCGTCGCGGTAGAGCCCGCGCGCCAGGCTGATACCGCCGAGCACGGCCAGCGACTGGGCCATCAGGTGCAGATCGCCGCTCTGGCTCGCGAGATCGCCGGCCCGGCGCGCGGCGGCCTGGGCATCGTCGAACTCGCGGAAGCCGAGCAGCACCTCGCCGACACCGAGCAGCCAGCGCGCCTCCTCGCCGGTCGCGCCGCTCTCGCGCGCCTGCTGGATGGCGGCCAGGAGATACTCCAGCGCGTCGCTGCGCCGGTCGAGCGCGCCGCAGCAGAGCCCGCAGAGCCCCAGCGCCCGGCCGCGCAGGCTGCCGTCACCCAGCTCCTCGGCGGTCGGCAGCGCCTCGCGCAGGAGCGCCTCGGCCTCGGCCGGCCGGTGCAGCTGCAGGGCGATCTCGCCGGCGTCGAGCAGCGCGCGCACGGCGGCGGTGCGGTTGCCCAGGCGCCGCTCCAGCTCGGCGAGCTGGCGCAGATGCGCCGCGCCTTCGGTTAGCCGCCCGCCGCGCTGCTCAACACGGGCCAGCCCGGTCAGGCAGCGCCCCTGCACCACCACATCGTCGAGCGTGGTGGCCTGCTCCAGCGCGCGCTGCAACTGGGCGCGCGCCGGGCCGTACTGCCCCTGCTCCGCGAGCACCGCGCCCGACTGGATCGCGATCTCGGCCTGGAGCCGGGTATCGACCGTGCGTCCGGCGGCGTCCTGCGCCTGCTGCAAGAGGAGGAGCGCGGCGTCGCGGTCGCCCTGCTCGCGCAGGATCACGATCTGGCGCAGCAGCGCGTCGACCACGCCCTCGAAGTGGCCCACCCGGCGCGCGCTGCGGGCGGCGCGGTGGTAGAACTCGCGCGCCGCGTTGGCGTCGCCGCTGCTGCGGGCCAGATCGCCCAAGAGCACCGCCGTCTCGACATCCTCCAGCGTGTCGATGTCTTCCCGCCCCGCCTCCAACTGGCGGTTGAGCAGCTCGCGCGCGCGGTCCGACTCGCCCCGGTCGAACGCCAGCCGCGCCAGCCGCGCCAGTGCCCGGCGCTGGCCGTTGACGTTGGCGATGCGCTCGGCGGCGTGCAGCGCCTCGCGCAGGTGCAGCTCCTGCTCGCGCTCGTCGCCCAGCCGGTTGAGCAGGTCGGCCGCGCGCAGGTTGCAATCGACCAGCACGCGGTCGAAACCCTTGTAGCGCGCGGCCAGGATCGTCAGGCGGGCCAGGGTCAAGGCGCGCTGTGGGTCGGCGCGAGTGCAGGTCTCGGCCTCATGGTCGAGCGACCAGAGGTCGCCGTCGGCCAGCCGGCCGAGCACGCGCGGGTGCTCGATCATCTGGTAGGCGGCCTCGGCCGTCATGCGGCCGGCCGCGACCTCCTCACAGAGGCGGTAGATCGGGTTGCGCTCGATTCCCTGCCGCCGTCGCAGCTTGCGCCCCAGATCATCAAACACGCCCACCCTCCGCTTCCTTGGCCGTCCCACGCCCCACACCGATCGCCCACTGCAAGGTCTCGAAGGTGATATTGCCCCCGCTGATGATCAAGCCAACCTTCCGGCCAGCCAGCTCCGGGCCCAGCGCCATCGCCGCCGCTACCGACGCCGCTCCGGCCCCCTCGGCCACCAGCTTGGCGTCCTCGAGCAGAGCCACGATCGCGCGGCACATCGCCTCCTCGCTGACCAGCCGGATGTCGTCGATCGACTCGGCGATGATCCGCAGCGGCAGTTCGAAGGCCACCCGCGTCGCCAACCCGTCGGCGAAGGTGCTCCCCTCGGAGAGCTCGACCAGGCGCCCCGCGCGCCAGGAGCGCTCGACCACCGGCAACTGCTCGGTCTGCACGCCGATGACCCGGATAGCCGGGTTGACCGCCTTCATCACCGTCAGCGTGCCGCAGACGCCGCTCCCCGCGCCGATCGGCACGATCACCGCGTCGAGGCCGGGCACCTGCTCGATCAGCTCCAGCGCGTAGGTGCCGACCCCGGCGATCAAGTCGGGCTCGTTGGCCGAGTGGATGTGGCGCATGCCCTCGCGGGCCGCGCGCTCCTCGGCCGCCAGCCGCGCCTCGTCGAAGTCGCGCCCGGTCAGCACCAGCTCGGCGCCGAGCCGGCGCATGGCGGCCACCTTGTCGGGGTTGGCGCCCTCGGGCGCGTAGACGACGGCGCGCACGCCGAAGAGGCGCGCGGCGTAGGCGATCGACTGGCCGTGGTTGCCGGTGGAGGCGGTGACGACGCCGGCGGCGCGCTCGGCGGGCGAGAGGCGGCTCATCAGGTAGATGCCGCCGCGCAGCTTGAAGGCGCCGATCGGCTGGAGGTTCTCGCACTTGAGGTAGGCCTGGAAGCCCAGCCGCTCGTCGAGCGCCGGACGGGTCACGACGGGTGTCGGCTCCAGATAGCGGCGCACGACCTCCCGTGCCCGCAGCACATCCTGCAGTGTCGGCGGCACGAGCGCCATCAACTCCCCTTCCGCGAGCCGTCCAGGCTGGTTCTCGATTTCTAAGTTTCCGTCAGCGAGCGGGGTTTGTCCAGTCGGATTCCGCTGGCTATGATTCCCGCCAGGCGGCGGCTGGCGCGGCCCACGGCCGGATAAGGAAGGTGGAGCGCGCGATGATGCGATTCGCGGAGCGGCTGGCGGCGGCGGTGGCGCGGAACGACTCGCTTCTCTGTGTCGGCCTCGACCCCGACCCGCGCCGCATCCCCGCTCAGCTCGGGGAGGGCGCCGAGGCGGTGGTGGCCTTCAACCGCGCCATTATCGAGGCGACCGCCGATTTGGCCTGCGCCTACAAGCCCAATCTCGGCTTCTACCTGGCCTACGGCGCCGAGGGCGCGGCCGCGCTGGCCGAGACGCGCCGCCTGATCCCGCCCGAGATCCCGGTCCTGCTCGACTGCAAGGTGGGCGACATCAACACGACCGCCGCGGCCTACGCGCGCGGCTACTTCGACGACTGGGGCTTCGACGCCGTCACCGCCCAGCCCTACCTCGGGCTCGACTCGCTGGAGCCCTTCCTACGCCGGGAAGATCGCGCCGTCTTCATCCTGTCGCGCACCTCCAACCCCAGCGCGGCCGACTTCCAGAACCTGCCGGTCGAGCGCGGCGGGGAGGTGCGACCCCTCTACCTGCGGGTGGCCGAGCAGGTGGGCGCGTGGCAGGAGCGCTTCGGCACCTGCGGCCTGGTGGTCGGCGCCACCTGGCCCGAGCAACTGGCCGCCGTGCGCCAGGTCTGCCCGGAGCTACCGATCCTGGTGCCGGGTATCGGCCCACAACAGGGCGAGCTGGAGGCGACGGTGCGCGCAGGGCTACGCCCCGACGGCGCTGGGCTGCTGATCAACGCCTCGCGCGCCATCAGCTATGCCGGCTCGGGGCCGGAATTCGCCACGGCCGCGCGGGCAGCCGCTCTCCACTTGCGCGATGCGATCAACGCCGTGCGGCGGGTGGTCTGAGCCCTGGACGTAGAGCTCCCTCGGCAAGCGACCGGGGCCCGCATGAGGGAGCCGAATCTCGATAACTCGTCCTGCCGGATTCCGCGTCGGCGGACCGTTGCCGAGCGCGTCCGGAACAGCCTCTTGAACACGGGCTGCTTCAGAAGTTGTGCGTCATCGCCACGGTGCCGAGCACGCCGATGGCGATGACCACCAGGATAATGCCGGCCAGACCGGCGATGCCACCGGCGATCGCCAGCAGCGGGATGCCCAGCGCCAGCACCATGGCCACGAACTTCTGCTTCTCGTGCAGCGTGCTGCCCGGGCGCACGCCGCCCTCGGCCAGCACCTGGCGCACCTTCAGCTCGATCTGCTGATCCAACTCGTCCACCAGCGTCGCCGCGACCGTGTCGGTGTACTCCGGCCCCAGTTCCTGGAGCGCGGCGAGGTGATTGGCGATCTCCTGCTGCAGCGGGGTTGACCGCGTCTGAACCGCTCGCCTCTGCTGGCTCCCGCCGTTGTCCATCTCAAGCTCCTCGCCGGGCTGCCCGCCCGCTGCCGAAATCGCGCGTGTTCAATGTGCAAAGTATACCCGCCAGGAAGTCACAACCGCCCGGCGTGCCTCTGGTATTCTGTCGGTGAGTGATCGGGCGTAAACGATGGTGTTTGAGGGAAAAGCCCGGCACCGCGCGCGGCCAAACCTAGCCCCTTCAGTGGGCTTCGTAGAGGTTAGCGCGGTCGGCTTTAGCCCGGCGCGACGGCGGGCACAAAGCCAGGTCGAATGCCTCAGTCTCCATGGGAGGAGCCGCCGATGGCGCTCAAGCCGGGCTGGGAAGGCCGCTTCTACGAGGATTTCGCGGTCGGCGACGTCTACCGCTCGCGCTACGGGCGCACCATCACCCAGGCCGACAACATCTGGTTCACCCTCCTCTCGAACAACACCAACCCGATCCATTTCGACCAGCACTACGCCGCGCAGACCGAGTTCGGCCGCCCGCTGGTCAACAGCATTCTGACGCTGGCGATCGTGGCCGGGCTGGGCGTGACCGACACCAGCGAGAACGGCTTCGCCCTCGGCTGGGACGAGATCACGCTGCCGAACCCGCTCTTCGAAGGCGATACGCTCTACTCGGAGAGTGAGGTCGTCGCCAGGCGAGAGTCGCGCTCGAAGCCGCAGTGGGGCATCGTGAAGTTCCGCAGCCGGGGAATCAAGCAGGATGGGACGATCGTGATGGAGTACACGCGCAGCGTGATGGTCTGGAAGCGCGCCCACGCGCCGGCGCGCGACCTCTTCCCCGCGCCGAAAGGGGAGGACCCCGCCAATGGCTGAGCCGGCGCTGAGCGGAATCAAAGTACTGGCCTTCGAGCAGGCCGCCGCCGGCCCCTTCGCCACCCACATCCTGGCCGACATGGGCGCGGAAGTCATCAAGGTCGAGCGGCCCGGCAGCGGCGACGTGGTGCGCGGCTGGGACCGCGCGGTCCACGGCCTCTCCTCCGGCTTCGTCTGGCTGAGCCGGCGCAAGCGCAGCATCACGGTTGACGCCAAGACGCCCGAGGGGCAAGCCGTGCTGCGGCGCCTGGCCGAGCAGGCCGACGTCTTCCTGACCAACTTCGCCCCCGGCGTGGCCGAGAGCCTGGGGCTCGGCTACGCCGAGCTGGCGGCCGCCAACCCGCGCCTAATCTACTGCGCGCTCACCGGCTACGGGCTGAGCGGCCCCTACCGCGACGCCAAGGCCTACGACCTGCTGATCCAGGGCGAGGCGGGCGTGCTGGCCACCACCGGCTACCCCGACGCCCCGGCCAAGGTCGGGCTGCCGATCTCCGACATCGCCGCCGGCATGTACGCCGCGCTCGGTATCGTGCTGGCGCTCTACCAGCGCGACCGCAGCGGGCGCGGCCAACTGGTCGACGTGGCCATGTTCGACGCCATCCTCTCCTGGCTCGGTTACTTCCCCCACCACTACTGGCACCAGGGCGAGGAGGCGGGCCGCGCCGGCATGCGCCACCACTACATCGTCCCCTACGGCCCGTATCTGGCGCGCGACGGCCGCTACGTCAACGCGGTCGTCGCCAGCCCGCGCGACTGGGAGACCTTCTGCACCCGGGTCCTGTCGCGGCCCGACCTGCTGCAGGACCAGCGCTTCAGTGACTCGCCCGCCCGCCGCGAGAACCGCGCGGAGCTGGAGGCGCTGATCGAGCAGCTCTTCCTGGAGCGCGACAGCGAGGAGTGGTTCGCGCGCCTGGAAGCGGCGGGGCTGCCCCACGGCGCGCTGCGCGGCATCGCCGAGGTGCTGGCCCACCCCCAGGTGGCGGCCCGCCGCCTGGTGCGCGAGGTCGACTCGCCGGTCGGGCGCGTGCCGACGGTCGAGTCGGCGCTGCGCCTCTCGCAGAGCCCGGTGGCCGAGGGGCCGATCCCGGCGCTCGGCGGCGACACCGCAGCGGTGCTGCGCGAGGCCGGCTACCGCGACGACGAGATCGCCGCCCTGCGCGCGGCGGGCGCGATCTAGGAGGCGCGTCGATGCCGGTCATGCGCTCGCTCCTCTTCGTGCCGGGCAACCGGGAACGGATGATCGACAAGGCGCTGGCCAGCGCCGCCGACGTCGTGCTGCTCGACCTGGAGGACTCGGTCACGCCCGGCGAGAAGGAGGCCGCCCGCCGCACCGTGGCAGCCACGCTGGAGCGGCTGGCGGCGGGCGCGAGCGCATCACACCCGCTGGTCTACGTGCGGGTCAACAGCGGCGAACTGCTGCGGGCCGATCTGGACGCGGTGGCGCGGACGGCGCTCGATGGCGTGGTGCTGCCCAAGGCGGAGGCGCCGGAGCTGGTCGAGGAGGTTGACGGGTTGCTGGCCCGGCTGGAGGAGGCGCGCGGCCTGGCGCACGGCACGCTGCGCCTCTTGCCGATCGTCGAGAGCGCCCGCGGCTTGCTGGCGGCGCCCCAGGTGGCCGCCGGCTCGCCGCGCGTGGTGGCGCTGATGTTCGGCGGCGAGGACTTCAGCGCCGACCTCGGCCTGCCGGCGCCGCGCGAGCGCGAGGCCGCCGAGCTCCTCTACCCGCGCTGGGCGACCGCGGTCGCGGCCGCCGCGGCGGGCGTGCCGGCCATCGACACCATCTGGGCGGATGTGCGCGACGAAGCCGGGCTGCTGGCGCAGGCGCAGTTGGCGCGCCGGCTCGGGTATGCCGGCAAGGCCGTCATCCACCCCGGCCAGATCGCGCCGGTCAACCGGGTCTTCAGCCCGACATCCGAGGAGATCGCCCACGCGCGGCGGGTGGTCGCCGCCGCCGAGGAGGGCGAGCGCGCCGGCAGCGGCGCGGTGGCGCTCGACGGCCGCATGATCGACCGCCCGATCGTCGAGCGCGCCCGGCGCACGCTGACGCTCGCCCGCGCCCTGGGCCTGGCCGAAGCTAGCTCCTTCCCTCGCGCTTAATCAGCGCGAGGCGGTTGCGCTATGTGCGCGTCCGTCCTATAGTGATCGCGAGTGTGATGAATCGCGCGAGACCGCTGGTTTGCTCCGGACACGGCGCCACAACGTGGTGCGAGCCGGCGGCGCGACAAACCGAAGGGGAGATTGCCCGATGAAGACACTCGACGAGTTCAAGACCTTCATCCTGCGCGGCAACGTGGTCGACCTGGCCATCGCGGTCGTGCTCGGTGTCGCATTTGGTGCAGTCGTCACCGCGCTGGTCAAGGACATCATCACGCCGTTGATCGCCGCCATCGGCGGGCAGCCGGACTTCTCGGCGCTCACTTTCACCATCAACAACAGCAAATTCCTCTACGGCGACTTCATCAACGCCGTCGTCAGCTTCCTGATCATCGCGGCGGTCATCTTCTTCCTGGTGATCAAGCCGCTCAACGCGCTCTTCCGGCGCCTCAAGACCGAGCGCCCGGTCGATGCCACCACCCAGACCTGCCCGCACTGCCTGAGCGAGATCCCGCTCGCGGCCACCACCTGCGCCTTCTGCACTCGCGACGTGGCGCTGACCGGCGGCGCGCCCGCGCCGGTCGTGGGCGACTGAGGCGGACTGGCCCTCACGCATCGATTCCTGTTGGGGCAGACTCCCGTGGCTGCCCTGCCTCCCCTACGGCACGGCAACGGGGCAATGGGGAACGTGAGGCGGCTACCGACGGACCATGTCGTGGGCCGCGAGGGCAGGCACGGGGGCCTGCCCTACAAGGGGAACGCCGTGCCCTTCCTGGAGGGGCGGCCCCGCCCTGAGCCTGTCGAAGGGGGCCACCCTCGTTGGCCCACGCACCCTTACGGCGTCTGCCGCAGGCCGGTGAGGTTGCCGTCGGCGTCCTTGACGATGGCGATCAGCATGCCGCCGCCGACGTCGCTGACCGGCCGCTGGATCTCCGCCCCGGCCCCGAGCAGCCCTTCGAGCACCTGGTGAATATCGTCGACCTCCCAGTAGCCGACCGGCTCGGTGATGCCCTGGCTGTGCCCGTTGGGATCCAGCCCCAGCTCTTGATCCCCCACCCGGAACCCGACGTAGTACGGCGCGTCCGTGTACGGCGCGACACCCAGAAGCTGCTGGTACAGCGCCTTCGCCTGGGCGAGATCGGTCACGGGGTAGATAATCGTGCGAAGCCCTGAGGTCATGCGGTGCTCCTTCTCTGCGCTCGGTCAGGTTGACCGCGAATCGTTCGTCAACTGGATGACGAACGGCGAAGGGAACGTGTGACCGGTGGACGGGCAGGCCGCGCGCCCGCGCCGGCTCGACCTGGCGAGCCTCAACGCATTGGCATCTGGCGCAGGAGCGGCCGGGTCAGGCAGGTCGGGCCACCGGTGCGGTTGTGCGAGATCTCGTCCCCGGCGAAGACGGTCGCCTCGCAGCCGGCCGCGCGCAGCCGCTTGGCGGTGACCGCGTTCTCGCGCAGCAGCAGGCAACGGCGCGGCGCCAGCGCCAGCACGTTGGGCCCCTGGCTGGCGAACTCCTCGTCCGGCACCTCGATGAGGTCCCAGCCGCGCGCCTCCAGCAGCTCGACCAGCCGTGCCGGCAGCAGCGGCAGATAGACCACCGCCAGGCGCTCGTCGACCGGGCTGATCAGCGAGAGGAGGTGCAGCACCTCGCCGCGCCCGTGCCAGTGCGGCAGGTCGTAGGCGATGACCGCGACGCCCTGCGCGGCCAAGAGGGCGCGGAGCTGCTCGATGCCGGCGTCGTTGCTGCGGTAGCTGCGCCCGACGATCAGCGTCTGGGGATCGAGCCAGAGGGTATCGCCCCCCTCAAGCGTGCCCGGCGCTTCGATCCGGCCAACGACCGGCACGCCCAGCTCGGCCAGCGTGCGCTCGGCCAGAGCCACCTCGCCCAGCCGCAGATCTTTGCCGGGCCGCAAGAGGATCACCCCCTGGTCGGTGGTCAGGAGCGGGTCGAAGGGGAAGATGGCGTCCTGCAAGCCCGGCTCGTCGATCTCGCCGCAGATCACCTCGGCGCCCGCCGCCTGCAGGATGCGGCGAAAGGTGGCGTGCTCGCGCGCGGCCAGCGCGTGGTCGATCGGCCGCAGGTAGCCGAAGGCCTCCCAGGAGACCTCGGGGCCGGGCGGCACCGGCGGGAAGACCAGCACCCGCCGCAGCGGCGCCACCATCGACTGCCCACCCCAGGCCCGGCTCTCCGTCATCGCGCTCCCTCTCTCGTCATCTACCTTCGGTCGCCATACCCAGCGCCCCGCGCAATCGTAGCGCCCGCCGTCCGACTCGGCTATGCTGGCGCGGCGTTGGAACAATGGCACCAGAGAGGTGGGGACGGACATGGCCAACGAGCTGCTGGCACGGCGCATCGAGCGGGCGCAGGAGGTGATGCGGGAGCGCGGCGTCGATTTCCTCTTCGTCGCGCCTTCCTCGGACCTGGTCTACTTCTTCGATCTGGCGGCCCACGCCAGCGAGCGCCTGCTGCTGCTGATCATCCCGCGCCAGGGGCAAGCGCACCTGGTCGTGGCCAACTTCGAGCGGCCCCACGCGGCCGGCAAGGAGAACCTGGTCCAGCTCCACACCTGGGAGGAGCACGAGCGCCCGCTGGAGCTGGTGCACGACATCGTCTCCGGGGTCAAGGCGCCGACGATCGGGATCAGCGACCAGATGCGCGCCGGCTTCCTGGTCGGCATGCTGGAGACGCTCCCCGACGCCGCCTTCGTCAACGGCACCGGCATCATCCGCGAATTGCGCATGGTCAAGGACGAGGACGAGATCGCTAAGCTGAAGCAGGCCGCCGCCATGGCCGACGCCGCCTGGGAGGAGTTCGCCGCTACCGCCAAGCTCTCCGGCAAGACCGAGCGCGAAGCGGCGAGCGAGCTGGCCGCGCTGCGGGCCAAGCACGGGCTGGAGGTGACCAGCATCGGCATCTGCGCCAGCGGGCCGAACAGCGCCGCGCCGCACCACCGCACCGGCGAGCGCGTCATCCAGGCGGGCGACTCGGTCGTCTTCGACTTCGGCGGCAAATACGAGCACTACACCGCCGACGTCACCCGCACCGTGCACATCGGGGAGCCGAGTGACGAGTACCGTCGCGCCTACGACACCGTGCTGCGCGCCAACGAGGCCGCCGTGCCCTTCTACCGCCCGGGCGTGGAGTGTCAGGAGGTCGATCAGGCGGCGCGCGCCGTGATCGAGGACGCCGGCTACGGCCAGTACTTCAGCCACCGGCTGGGGCACGGGCTGGGGCTCGACGGCCACGAGGAGCCCTATCTGGTCAAGGGGAACACGCTGCCGCTGCGCGCCGGCATGGTCTTCAGCGACGAGCCGGGCATCTACATCCCCGGCCGCTTCGGCATCCGTATCGAGGACTCGGTAGTCGTGCGCGAAGGCGGCGGCGAGAAGATCAACCACGCCCGCCGCGAGCTGGTAGTGCTGGAGTAGCGTCAACCACTTGCAACACCGTAAATACGGTGGTAATCTGAAGCAAACCTAGCGGCATTCGTCCGAGGAGGTGCTTCATGCCATCGAGTGCCGATCGCAAGCGGCTGGAAGTTCCGACCCACCTGCACGAGCGGCTGGTCGAGATCGCCATCGACGAGGACCGCACCGTCGCCAGCGTGGTGCAGGAGATCATCACGCTCGGGCTGAGCCAGTATCAGTCACGGCTGGCGCCGGAGGCGGGCGCGGTGCGCTTCACCGAGCGCGCCGCCCGGGCGCTGGCCTTCGCCCGCGAGGAGGCGGCGCCCTTCAACCACAACTACCTCGGCACCGAGCACCTGCTGCTCGGCCTCCTGCGCGAGGGCGAGGGGGTCGCGGCGCGCGTGCTCGACAAGTTCGACGTCACGCTGCCGGCGCTGCGGGAGTACGTCGGCTACCACTTCGGCCGTGGCGCAGGCCGGGCGTCCGGCAGCCCCGGCTGGGTTCCGCGCGCCCGGCGTGCGCTGGCGCTGGCCGCCGAGGAGGCCGAGCGCTTCGGCAGCCACTCCGTCGGCACCGAGCACCTGCTGCTCGGCCTGACCGAGGTGCGCGACGGCATGGCCGCGCGCATGCTGGGCAGCTTCGGCGTGCTCGACGAGGTGCGCAAGGAGACGTTGCGCTTCATCCTCGGCGACGCGGGTGCGGGTAGCCCGCCGCCCGCGCCGGAGCCGCCCGCGGCAGCCGCTCCCCAGCCGGAGGATTGAGGGCTTGCCTTTCCCTCAGCGTCCGGCGAGGCGAGCGGCGACCGGGGCGAAGGACTCCATCAGCTCGTCTCCGACCACGAGGTAGGAGATACCGAGCGTCTCGCGGCGCCGCTCGAGCTGGGCGCACATCTCGTCCAGCGTGCCGGAGATGGCCGCCACCGAACCCGAGCGCGCCAATTGCTCGGCGTTCATGCCCATACGCGCCAGGTAGCTCGGTAGCTGGCCGCCGACCGCCATCAGGTTGAGGTTCAGCTCCAGGTGCGCGAAGCGTTCGGGCGCCGCCGCGCGCAGCCAGTCGATCATGTCGGCGACCGCATCCTCGGTCCCCTGCGGGCCGACGCCGAGGGCGACGATATCCGCTTTGCGCGCGGCTAGCGCGAGCATGCGCCGGCCGCTGCCGGCGACCAGCAACGGCGGGTGGGGCTGCTGCGGTGGGCGCGGGCCGACCGTGGCGTCCTCCAGGTGGTAGTAGGGGCCGTCGACGCTGACCCGCTCGCCCGCCAGCAGCGCCGTGATGATGTCGAGCGCCTGCCCCAGCCGCGCCACGCGCACGCCGCCTGAATCAAAGGGCAGACCCAGCATCGCGTTTTCGGCGGCGGAGGCGGGGCGGCCGGCGCCCAGACCCAGCTCGCAGCGCCCGCCGGAGAGGGCGTCGAGCGTGGCGGTGTCCTTGGCCACCAGCACCGGGGAGCGGAAGTCGTTGGCGAGCACGTAGGTGCCCAGGCGCAACCGCGTCGTCGCCACCGCGGCGGCGGTCAGCGCCAGGAACGGGGCGAAGAGGTGCGCCAGGTTGTCGGGCACGACCAGCGTGTCGTAGCCGAGCGCCTCAACCCGGCGCGCCCGCGCCAGCCAGTCCTCCGCCGAGCCGGCCGCGCCGGACACCACGCCGAAGCGAAACGGACGGTTGCGCTGGGGCAGCGGTTGATCGAGCATGGGTTGCACTCCAAACGGGGTCGGCTTCGCGCCCCGGATGAACCCACTCCAGGGCGTGTTCGATCCATCGAGGCTACGGCGTGCGCGCGGAGCGCGTCAAGGGCCGCGCCAACCGGCACGCGTGACACGAAGACGGCGCGGCTCCCCGGAGCATTGGTGGCAGGCCACGAGGGCAGACACAGAGGTCTGCCCCTACAGGGGGAACGCCGTGCCCATCCTGTAGGGGCAGACCCATATCGTCGGGGTGAGCCACGACGATCATGACGCCGTGCCCATCCTGTAGGGGCAGGCCCCCGTGCCTGCCCTCGTCGTGCTACGGCACGGCAGCGGAGAAAGCGGGCACGTCAGCCCGCGATGGGCGCCGGCTCGGGCAGGAAGCGGGCGGCGACGTCGTTGGCCAGCAGCAGCCCCCGGCGCGTCAGCCGCAGCCGCGCGCCGTCCCAGTCGAGCAGCCCCAGCGCGCCCAATTCGCTGATCTGCGGGCCGAAGGTTGCTTCCAGCGACCGGCCGTGGCGGGCGCGGAAGGCGGCGTCCGCGACGCCGTCGCGCACCAGCCGCAGCCCGAGCATCAGCGTCTCGCCGATGGCGGTCGCCTCGTCGAGCGACTCGCTGAAGTCGAGCGGGAGCCGGCCGGCGCGGCAGGCGGCGATATACTCGGCGGTCGGGCGCAGGTTGCTGCAGCGGCGCGTGCCGAGGTGGGCGTGGGCTCCGGCGCCCAGCCCGAGATATTGGCCGTTGCGCCAGTAGATGGCGTTGTGGCGCGACTCCAGCCCTGGCTCGCGCGCCCAGTTGGAGACCTCGTAGTGCTCCCAGCCGGCGGCCGCCAGCCGGTCGATGGCCAGCTCGTACATGTCTGCGGTGGCGTCGTCGTCGGGCAGGATCAGCTTGCCGCGCCGCACGGCCTTCTGGTAGGGCGTGCCCGGCTCGACGATCAGCGAGTAGAGCGAGAGGTGCTCCGGCTGCCAGGCGAGCATGGCGTCGAGGTCGGACCGCCAGTCGTCGAGCGTCTGCCCCGGCCAGCCGAAGATGAAGTCGAGGCTGATGTTGTCGAAACCCGCCGCACGCGCCGCCGCGAGGGCCCGCGCCGGCACGTCCGGCTTGTGCGCCCGGCCCAGCACCTTCAGCCCGCGCGCCGCCAGCGTCTGCACGCCGATGCTCAGCCGGTTGACCCCGGCCCGGCGCAGGCCGCGCAGCCGCGCCGGCTCCAGCCCCTCGGGGTTGGCCTCCAGCGACACCTCGGCGTCGTCCGGGAGGCGGAAATGCGCACGCAGCGCGGCCACGACGCGCGCGATGTCGTCCGGCTCCAGCAAGGACGGCGTGCCGCCGCCGAAGAAGATCGTCTCGGCGGCGATCGGCCCGAGCGCCGCCCCGGTCAGCGTGATCTCCTGGAGCAGCGCGTCGACGTAGGCGGGGATCAACCCCTCCTGGTGGGCGTAGGTGTTGAAGTCGCAGTAGGGGCAGATGCGGGTGCAGAAGGGGATGTGGACGTAGATGCCGAAGGGGGCATCCGGTGCGGCGGGAGCGGGCGGGATCACGGCGAATCGGCTCCGTTCATCGTTCGTTCACCCGAAAGTATACCCTACCCCCTGTCAGCGTGAGCCCCCTCCTTGTCATCCTGAGCCGCAGCGAAGGATCTCTCATCAGCATCAAGCGGCAGTGATTGTGCCGGACAGGGGAGATTCTTCGGCTGCGGCCTCAGCATGACAGGTGGGAGAATGGTCTCTCCTTATGGAGCGGAAGCAACCCAGGAGCTGACAAGAGATCCTTCGTCTGCGGCCTCAGGATGACAGGTGAATCGGGTCACTCACCCCGCCCGGGCGGCGACGATGCCTTGGCGGGAGGCCCAGAGAGTGAGGTCGCGGCGCTGGATGGCGGCGGCCAGCAGCTCGGGGAAGAGGTCGGGGGTGCAGGCGAAGGCCGGCACGCCGAGCGCGGCCAGCGCGGCGGCGCGGCGCTCGTGGTAGATCGGCGCGCCCTGGTCGTTGAGCGCCAGCAGGCAGACCATCTGCACCCCGCTGCCGACCAGCGCCGCCGCCCGCTTGAGCAGCTCGTTCCCGTTGCCGCCCTCATAGAGGTCGGTGATCAGCACCAGGATCGTGTCCGCCGGCCGCGCGATCACGCCCTGGCAGTAGGCGAGCGCGCGGTTGATGTCGGTGCCGCCGCCGAGCTGGGTGCCGAAGAGGAGCTCGACGGGGTCGTGCAACTCGTCGGTCAGATCGACCACGGCGGTGTCGAAGACGACCAGGCGCGTGTTGAGCGCGCGCAGCGAGGCCAGCGCCGCGCCGAAGATGCTGGAGTAGATCACCGAGGTCGCCATCGAGCCGCTCTGGTCGATGCAGAGGATGATGTCGCGCAGGGAACGCCGCTTGTGGCCGTAGCCGATCAGCTTCTCGGGGATGATGGTGCGCATGGCCGGCTGGTAGTGCTTGAGATTGGCGCGGATAGTGCGGTCCCAGTCGATCTCCTGCGGACGCGGGCGGGTGGTGCGCGCGGCGCGGTGCAGGCTACCGCGCACCGCCTGCACCGTCTTCGTGTAGAGCCGCCGCTCCAGCTCCTCGACCACCTGCCGCACCACGGCACGCGCCGTCTCCCGGGTCCGCTCCGGCAGCACGCGGTTGAGCGAGAGGAGCGTCGCCACCAGGTGGACATCGGGCTCGACCGCCGCCAGCAGCTCCGGCTCCAGCAGCATCCGGCGCAGGCCGAGCCGCTCCAGCGCATCCTGCTGCAGCACGCGCACGACCGGCGCGGGGAAGTAGGTGCGGATATCGCCCAGCCAGCGGTTGACCCGCGGCGCCGAGGCGTCCAGGCCGGCCTGCCGCTCGCTGCTCTCACTGCCGTAGAGCGCGCCCAGTACCCGGTCCATGCCCGCGTCGGCGCCGCTCAGCGCCACATCCAGCCCTGCCCCCGCGCCGGCTGGCCCCGCTTCGCCGCCCAGCACCAGCCGCCAGCGGCGCAGCCGCTCCGCCTCGTCAACCGGCATCGCGCCCCGCTCCTCCCGACGCCACGCCCAGCAGGCGGGCCAGCACCGGCAGCACCCGGTCCGCCCGCGCCCGGTCGATGCCCGCCAGGCCATCGCCATCCATCACATCCAGCGCCGCCGCGCCGCCCTGGCCCAGGCGCTTGACCTTCTCGCCCATGGCGCGCCGCTCCGGCGGCTGGAAGGCGGCGAAGGCCCGGCGCAGCAGCGGCAGCAGCTCGACGAAGCTCTGCGGCGCGAGATCGCGCAGCCAGCCGTCGAGCGCCGTCCAGAGGCCGTCCTGCTGCAGCAGCAGGAGGCCGCTGCCGCGCGTGACGCCCGCGATCCAGGCCGCGGCCGTCGCGGCCGGCAGCGCCGGGGAGAGCGCCAGGCGGGCCAGCCGCTGGAGCTCGGCCCCGTCGAGCGCCCGCTCCTCCAGCAGCAGCCGGCAGCACCAGCCGCGCACCAGCCCATGAACTCCATCGCTGGTCGCGATGCGGCGCAGCACCAGCCGCCACTCCTCGCGCGGCGCCGCCCGGTCGAGCGTGATCAGGCTCTCCTGCACCCGCCCGATGCTCGCCACCAACTCCCCCGCCGCGGCGTCGTCCAGCGAGGCGCAGGCGCCCGGCAGCCCGATCGCGATGCGCGCGAAGAAGCTGTCGATCATCGGGAAGATCTCTTCGGCCGGGGTGGCGCGCACATCGCCGTAGCGCGCCACCCGCGCCAGTGCCGGCATGGCGTCCATCAACTGGCGCACGTCGGCGGCCAGCGCCGCGCCCGCTCGCACCCGCGCCAGCAGATGCGCGATCGACTCCGCCAACCCGGCCAGGATGGCCCCGTCGAGGAGCGCCAGCAGGGCGGGCAGCTCGTCCGTCTCGTCGGCGCGGTGCCGGACCCGGGCGCTGGCGGCGCTCTCGATCGTGTTGCCCCAGACGTTGGCCTCGATCAGGGCAACCTCCAGCTCCGGCTGCCAGCGCAGGGACCAGAGCTCGTGGAAGGTGCTCTTGCCACCGCCGCTGCGCTCCAGCTTGCCCCAGGGGATCTCCAGCAGGTTCAGGGCGTGCAGCAGCCGGCTACGCGCCTGGTCGGTCGGCTGGCGCAGGTCGAGGTCGAGCGCGCGGATCTCGGCTGAGGGGCGCAGCCGCAGCCGCCGCTGCCGCGCCGCCAGATCCTGCTGCAGCGGCACGGTCGGCGTCGACGCCGGGACCGCGCCCAGCGCGTCGCCGATCTCCAGCCGGTGGCGGATCAGCGCCAGCGGCGCCGGGTCGCCCTGGCAGAGGACGGCCTGGATCGCCTCGCGCAGCTCGTCCAGCCCCGGCGCCGGACGGTCGCGCAGCGCGGCCAGCGCCTCGGCCAGCCGCACGGCCTCGATTACGCCGCTGGAGGGCGCCGGCAGGTCCTCGGCGCGCAGCAGGGCCGCCGCCCGCGCCAGCCAGCGGACGGCAAGGGCCTCGGGGGCCTGCCAGAGGTGCGCGTACCAACCGGGCGCGGGCACCCCGGCGCCGTAGCCGCTCCGCGAGGAGAGACGCGCGCTGGTCCAGGGGATCCAGGTGGCGGTCACCTTGGCACGCTTCAGCCCGGCCAGCAGCGCGGCGTCGGTCTTGGCCGGGCCGGGCGCGGCCAGCGCGGGCGCGTGCCAGGCGCCGCAGACGACGGCGATGCGCTGAAAGCCCTCGCGGCGGGCCGCCCGGATCATCTGGCGCATGTGCGCCTCGCGCCGTGCCTCGCCCTCGTCCAGTTCGGGCGCTTCGGCGCGCAGCAGCGTCATCGCCTCCATGATCGCCTGGAAGAGCCCGGCGGCGTCCCGGCGCTGCTCGATCTGGTGCTCCCACCACAACTCGTGGTCGTCGTAGCCGGCGGCCCCGGCCAGCAGCCCGATCGGGTCTTCCTGTGGCGGCGGCGAAGCGTCAGCCTCCGGCTTGGCGGGGTCGGCCGCCACGGCCGGCGCGTCGCCCAGCGCGAAGCGCAGCGCCAGCGGCAGGTCGATGAAGCGCGCCGGGATGCCTCGCTCCAGGGCGAAGGAGAGCGCCTGCCACTCGGGCGAGAAGCTCGTGAAGGGGTAGAAGGCCGCGCGGCGCGGCTCGTCGGGCGCGTAGACCAGCAGCGCCACCGGCGGCCGCATCTCCGGGTGCGCCAGCAGCGGCACGACCTCGTCCGCGTCCGG
>DASSHC010000317.1:0-2361 GCA_035693105.1 Thermomicrobiaceae bacterium
GCGCGCTCCTCTCACGGCTCACAACGCTTCGGGCCATCGTCCGCCGCGACGTCGCAGGCCGTATGCCGCGCGGCGTGGCTGGGTTGACAGGCGCGCGCATGGTCGTCTACCGTGCGAGCGGTTCAGCCGGAGAAGGCGCGCGGACAGGAGAGCGGTGTAGCGCTCCCGGCCATCCCATTCAGCTACTCGGAGTACTTGCGCCATTTTCCCAGGAGGATTGCCTTGCGGGCCGAGACACCGTGGCTGCTGGCGCCTGTGGGCGCGCCACTCGCCTTCGGGCCGACGCCCTCGCCGCAGCACGAACTGTACGGCGAGCAACCTACCGGACACGGTGGCGAGCCGATCGGCCCGCCGCGGATGATGGGGTGACGGAGGAGATGACGACGATGCCGATCGGCGAGGCGGCGCGACGGCTGCAGCGGGAGACCTTCGTGGTCGACGGGCTGGTAACCGGCCCGCCTGGGCCGCCCATGGTGCGCCGTCTGTTGGAGGCCGGCTACGACGCCTGCAACTGGACCGTTGCCGGCCACAGCGACAGCACCGAAGCGGCCCTGAACAAGATCGCCGCCTTCTTCTGGCTGCGCGATGCCCTGCCCGAACAACTCACGCTGGTGCGCTCGGCGGCCGACCTGGACGGTCCGCCGGACTCCGGCCGGCTGCGCGTCCTGCTGGGCTTTCAAGGCGCCGAGCCACTCGCCGGGCAGTTCCACTTCGTCTCAATCATGCACGCGCTGGGCGTCCGGGTCATCCAACTGACCTACAACGAGGCCAACCGCCTTGGTTCCGGCTGCCTGGAGCCGCGCGACGGTGGACTGACGCATCTCGGCCGGCAGGTGGTGCGCGAGATGAACCGGCTGGGCATGGTCGTCGACCTGACCCACGTCGGTGAGCAGACGAGCCTGGATGCCATCGCGGTCTCCAACGACCCGGTCGTCTTCTCTCACTCCAACGCCCGAGCACTGCGCGACAACCCGCGCAATCTCTCCGATACCCAGCTGCGCGCGCTCGCCGCCAACGGCGGTGTCGTCGGCGTCGCCACCTTCGCCGATTTCGTTGGCGACACGCGGGAAGGGCAGCCGAGCATCGCGCGCATGCTCGACCACCTCTGCTACATCGCGGAGCTGATCGGCGTCGACCACGTCGGTGTCGGCACCGACATCATGGAGACGGCCGGCGCGGCGGGAGTCTGGTGGAACGCCAACACCAAGCGGCGCTATCCGGAGATCTGCGGGGCGATGGACGAGGCGATGCACGGCATCACTGGCTTTGAGCGCTGGGAGGATTCGATCAACTTCACCGAGGGACTGGTCCAGCGCGGCTTCTCCGAGCACGAGATCGGCAAGATCATGGGCGGCAATTTTCGCCGCGTCTTCCAGGAGGTACTGGGCCAGCAGTAGCCGCTCCCGGCCCGACCTCCAGATTGAAACCCTGCGTGGTGTCGCCGCGCGCGTGGTGGCTGTCGGCGCCTGCCGTCGCGAAGACCGTCAGCACGTAGCGCCCCGGCGGCACGTCGAGCCAGATGGACGCGATGGGCTCACGCGGGAGCGTCCCCTGCTTCACGGCGGACTGCTCCACCGGCAAGATCAACTGCTCGCCGCGGACCCCGAGCTGGTTGACCGCCCGCTCGTAGCGGTAGAGTTGATACTCGGCATGGGCCAGCCTGCCCAGCTTCGAGAAGTCGAGCCGCACCACCTCGCCGGCCGCGACCACGAGCGGCTGCGACGCGAAGACGACACCGACCATGTCGACACAGACGGACTGCCAACAGTAGGTACCGCTCCCACCCTGTTGAACGCCAGCGAAACTCAGGAGCGTGATATTCGGGGGAGGTTTTGGGCTACCGGCTCGCCCAAATGCGCCAAGCACAACCAGCGTTGCCAGCAGCAGCAGCACCAGCACCCAGCGCATCTTCCGCCATCCTCATGCTTCTCCGGTTCTCTCTCCATGGAGACGGAGCTAAACCGGCGGAAGTTCCGTGGCTACCGACAAGGCATGGCGGCGCGTGCGGCTTGGATCCTTCGACAAGCTCAGTATGACAGGGTTGAGTGCGTCGCTCACGACCAAGACACGTCGTAGTCGTACGCCCAGACCTCTCCCGGTCATCCCGACCGAAGTGGAGGGATCCGTGCCGCACGCGGCACCCAACGTTGCCGAAGGGCACCCCCGCCCGCTAGAGCAGCGTGCAGAGAGATTGACCGCAGCCGCAGCATCGGAGAGATTCTTCGCTGCGGCTCAGGATGACCGGGGTGACGTCGCTGTTTGTCTTGTCATGCTGAGGCCGCGGCCGAAGGATCTCCCGGCTCCGGTCAATGCTTCTGCGACCTGCCCTAGAACCGCCCGAGCGGCCCGGCCAGGTGCTCG